>DATIUQ010000168.1:0-7962 GCA_035466775.1 Arthrobacter sp. | reverse complement strand
GAACGGGTGCATGTCGGTGGATGACAGGTCGTGTTTCTCGTACCAGGTGGCCGCGGGGAACACGACGTCGGACAGCAGTGTGGTGGAGGTCATCCGGAAGTCCGCCGAGACCAGCAGGTCCAGCTTCCCTTCCGGCGCCTGCTCGTGCCACTTCACGTCCCGGGGTTTCAGCCCTTCGGCGTGGTCTTTGCCCAGGACGTTGTTGTGCGTGCCCAGCAGGTTCCGCAGGAAGTACTCGTTGCCCTTGGCCGAGGAGCCGAACAGGTTGGAGCGCCACAGCACCAGGGTCCGCGGCCAGTTCTCCGGGGCGTCCACGTCCTCGATCGCCGGGTTCAGGGTGCGGTTCTTGAGCGCCTCCGCGATGTAGCCGGGGGTGTCCTTTGCGGTGCCGGCGGCGACGGCGGCCTCCGCCTCGTCGGCGACATCCAGCGGGTTGCGGTCGAACTGCGGGTAGAACGGCATCCAGCCCAGCCGGGCGGACTGGGCCAGGGCGTCCGCGGTGTGCATGCCGTCCAGGGCCCCGGTGGAGAGCGGGGACTTTAGCGCATCGGCGGAGTAGCCGTCCTGCCGCCACTGGTCCGTGTGCATGTACCAGTAGCCGGTGCCGATCATGGTCCGGGGCGGGCGGGACCAGTCCAGGGCGTTCGCCAGTGACAGCCAGCCGGTGACCGGCCGGGTCTTTTCCTGGCCCACGTAGTGCGCCCAGCCGCCGCCGTTGCGGCCCATGCAGCCGGTCAGCATCACGAGGGCCAACACCGCCCGGTAGGTCGTGTCGCCGTGGAACCACTGGCAGATCCCGGCGCCCATGATGATCATGGACCGGCCCTTGGACTGTTCGGCGTTGCGGGCAAACTCCCGCGCCACCCGGATGCAGGCCTGCGCCGGAACGCTGGTGATTTCCTCCTGCCAGGCCGGGGTGTAGGGCGTCGCGGCGTCGTCGAAGCCCGCGGCCCAGTCCCCGGGGAGCCCGTCGCGGCCCACGCCGTACTGGGCCAGAATGAGGTCGAACACAGTCGTGACCAGCTGGCCTTCCACCTCCACGACCGGAACGCCGCGCCGGAGCACGCTGCCGTCCCCGCCGGCGTCCTCGAAGCACGGCAGCAGGATCTCGGCGCTTTCACCGGAGACCTCGCGCAGCGACAATGCGGGATCGATTCCCTCCAGGTCCAGGTTCCACTTGCCCTGGCCGCTGCCGGCGTACCGGAATCCCAGGGAACCGTTGGGCACGGCCGGCCGTCCGGTCCTCTTGTCGAACAGGACGGTGCGGAACGCCGCGTCCTCGGCCAGCGACTCGGCGGGGAGGTCCTGGGCGGTGAGGAACTTGGACGGGGTGAGCGTGCCGTCGTCGCGGCGTTCCAGCCGGACCAGGAACGGCAGGTCCGTGTACTGGCGGACGTAGTCGGAGAAGAACGGCACGTCGCGTTCGACAAAGAACTCCTTGAGCATGACGTGCCCCATCGCCATCGCCAGCGCGGCGTCGGTTCCGGCCTGGGCGGGGAGCCATTCGTCGGCGAACTTGGTGTTGTCCGCGTAGTCGGGGCTGACCGTGACCACCTTGGTGCCGCGGTACCGCACCTCGGCCATCCAGTGCGCATCCGGGGTGCGCGTGACGGGGACGTTGGAGCCCCACATCATGAGGTACCGCGCGTCCCACCAGTCGCCGGACTCCGGGACGTCGGTCTGGTCGCCGAAGACCTGCGGGCTTGCCACGGGGAGGTCGGCGTACCAGTCGTAGAAGGACGTCATCACCCCGCCGATCAGCTGGATGAAGCGGGTCCCGACGGCGTGCGAGACCATGGACATCGCGGGGATGGGCGAGAACCCGGCGCACCGGTCCGGCCCGTAGTTCTTGATTGTGTTCACGTGGGCGGCGGCGGCGATTTCGACCGCCTCTTGCCAGGAGACGCGGACCAGGCCGCCCTTGCCGCGGGCCTGCTGGTAGCGGCGGCGCCGCTCCGGGTCCCCGACGACGTCGGCGAAGGCCAGTACCGGGTCGCCCAGCCGGGCCTTGGCTTCGCGGTACATCTCGACGAGGACGCCGCGGGCGTACGGGAACCGGACCCGGGTGGGCGAATAGGTGTACCAGGAGAAGGCCGCCCCGCGCGGGCAGCCCCGCGGCTCGTATTCCGGGCTGTCCGGGCCCACCGAGGGGTAGTCGGTCTGCTGGGATTCCCAGGTGATGATGCCGTCCTTGACGTACACCTTCCAGGAGCAGGAGCCGGTGCAGTTCACCCCGTGCGTGGACCGGACCACTTTGTCGTGGCTCCAGCGGTCCCGGTAGAAGATGTCGCCCTTGCGGCCGCCTTCCCGGAACACCGCCCTGCCGTCGTCGGTCTGGTCCCACTTCGTGAAGAATCGGCCCAGCTTCAACATTGCATCCGAGGCGGGTCCGTCCAACCCCGCAGCGCCTCCGGCAGTCATGCCCTCAAGCTAAGGGCCGGAATCTGCCCCGGAGAGGGCCTTACGACACTGGGCCGTCCCCGGCCCGGGGTCAGAAATCGATCCCTTTGACGAGGGCGATGAGCTGGTCCTTGGTCTGCTCGGCTGTGGGACCGGCCGGGGAGATCAGGATCTGCGCGGTGAAAATGGCCATGTCCTGGCCGCGTGCGACCATGACGGACATGTACGTGAGCGGTACGTCGCTGGACGGTCGGAGGTCTTTCGGTCCGCCGGGGTCCGTCCGGACGATCAGGATCGCCCGGTCTCCGACCCCCTCGACCTCTTGGCCGTCCGGCACCGGCCGGGACACCAATGAAGCGCCGCCCTGATGGAATTCGATGGAAAACAGGAGCGAGTCCGGTCCGGGCGTGCCCAAGGCGCCGAAGGTGTACCGGCAGTTGCCCTCGCCCGGGAGGACCTGCGCCCGGGTTGTCGCGCCGAACGCTTGCTTGACTGCGTCGGCGCTGACCAGCGCACACACAGGATTGTCGGTCGTTGTCTGCGGACCGGCGGCCGGTGCGGACGGAAGACTGAGGGCACTCCCGTTGCCCCAGCCTCCGTCGACGGCGGCCTGGGCGAGTGCGCGGGCCGTGGCGTTGCCGTCCGGGACGGGGATCCGGGACGTCATTGGTGGCGCCGCCACGACGCGCAGGTCGAGTGACTCGTTGCCGCGGACCGCCTTGAGGACGGTGTTGGCCGACGCCCCGCCTGGCTCGCCGCGGAACCACCCGGTCCATTGGAAGCACGCGAAGTCGCCAATGCCCGCTACGGGCGAGCAGTCCGGCGTCTTCTTCGCCTCGGCGATCTCTGCCTCCGACGCGGGGGAGGTCAGTGCGACGGACAGCGCGTTCATGCCCTGGTCCGATTTGCTCATGTAGCTACACAGGTAGGCGGGACTGCCCGGAGGTTTGGCGGCCTGGTTCTGGCCCGGGCTGGCGAAACCCTGGTCTACCTTGGCTGCAATCTCCGGTGTGATGAGATCGCAGGCCGGGTTGCCGGAGCCTGGCGACGGCGACCCGGCGGAAGGCGTCGTACCCCCTTGTGCGCAGGCGCCGAGGAGAAGCACTAGCGCCGCGGAGAGCGCCAGGCATTGTCGAGAAGCACGGATCCGGTGAACGCGCATGGTCTCCCCCAGCCCCGGGAAGCCGCCCCCACCTGTTCAGGGGCGGCTCTGATGAGACCAACGCTAGGGACCAGTGCGTTGTACGAACAGGGCCGACCGGCCCCCGGGTGACACCGCTTTTAGGCGAAGGACTCCAGTTCGACGCCGGCCTTCTCCAGCGCGGCGCGGACGGCGGAGGCCACGGCCACCGAGCCCGGGGTGTCGCCGTGCAGGCACAGGGAATGCGGTGTGAGCGTGAGGACCGTGCCGTCGACCGCCAGGACTTCGCCCTTGAGGGCCAGGCGGAGCGCCCGCTCGACGATCTCCTCGGGGTCTTCAATCACGGATTCCTCCTCCATGCGCGGCACCAGCGCGCCGTCCGGGAGGTAGGCCCGGTCGGCGAAGGCCTCATGGAACACCGGGTTGCCCGCTTCCCGGGCGATCCCGAGCAGGGCGGAACCCTCCAGGCCCAGGATGGGAAGGCCCGGATCGTAGGCCTGGATGGCGGCGACGACGGCGGAGGCCTGCTCGGCGTCGCGCACGGTCCGGTCGTAGAGCGCGCCGTGCAGCTTGACGTAGTCCACCGAGGCGCCGACGGCGTGCGCCACGCCGTCCAGCGCGCCGAGCTGGTAAAGCACGGAGCCGAAGAGGTCATCGAAGGTGATGTCCATGGCCCGGAGGCCGAAACCGGCCAGGTCCGGGTAGCCGAGGTGGGCGCCCACCCGGACGTCGAGCTCGTAGGCTTCCCGGCAGGTGTCCAGCATGGTCACGGGGTCCCCGGCGTGCAGCCCGCAGGCCACGCTGGCGCTTGTGACCAGCGGGAGCATCGCGGCGTCGTCGCCCATGGTCCAGGTCCCGAAGGACTCCCCCAGATCAGCGTTCAGATCCAAAACGTGCCGCCTTCCTGGGCCGGATTGTCCTTCGTGTCCTTGGCCTTCGTGTCCGGGCCTTTAAGGCCAGTGTCCTGCCCTGTTGCCGGGCCGCCGGCCTGCGGCGGGCCGCCCAGCTCGCCGGGGATGACGAGCGGCAACGGGCCGAACGCCTCCTTGGCGTTTGCGACGACGGCGCGGCCCATCACCCGGTTGCCCACGCCGCCCACGACGGCCCCGATGCCGAACGGCAGCGCCCGGCCCAGCCAGGCCGTGCCCTGCTGTTTCAGCAGGGTGCGGAGGAACATCGTCTGGATGCGTTCCCGCACCGTGCCGAAGCCGGCCAGCGGAACCCGGCGGGCGAAGAGGGAACCCCAGGCCTGGGTGGGACCTTTGCCCTGCCCCGCGGCCTGGCCGCTCAGCGAGCTCAGCAGCGCGGTGCCCTCCTCGCCCAGCATGATCGCCATGACGAGGGTGCTGGCCTTCTCGGGGTCCACCAGCCGCACACCGTGGAGTTCGGCGAGGGAGGTGGAAAAGAGCGCGGTGGCTTCGAGGAAGCCAACGGTCGCGGCGGCAGAGAGGCCCAGCGCGGCAGCGGTCCCGACGCCGGGGATGACGGCTGCCCCGCCCACGAGTGCGCCGCCGCCGGTGACGGCCAGGAGGTAGTCCCGTTCCAGCATCGCGGCGAGCTGCGCCGCGGTGGCCTGCGGGTGCCTGCGCTGGAGCCGGCGGATGTTCGCCAGCACCAGCGGGCGCTGGACTTCAACGGCCCGCAGGAGCACGTTGTGGATGCCCGGTTTGGGCTTGCCGTCGGCGTCGAACATCGCGTTGTGTGCTGACCTCTGGGCAATCTTCACTGCCGGGTTGCTTCGCTTGGCCATCATCGCCTCTCCGTGAACCGTAAGTGTGCTGAGTTTCGTCCGCTGTTAACACTAGGCCACGGGCCCCTCCGTCCGTGCCTCGGCCGCCGTGGGGCAGGCCGGCTACAGCGCCCACGATTCAGCTACCGCCACGAACGCCGACGACGCCGGGCCGAGCGGCCCCGCGTACATGGTGGCGGCGCCGGGCCATTGGACCCCGAATTCCATGAGCCGGCCGGTGCTGCACGGCAGGTACACATTGCTGAGCGCGGCACTGGAATCGCCAAGCTGGAAATTGGGGGCGGCGAACTGCCGGCGGTCCAGGACACCGCTGATCTCCAGCGCCGCCTTCCGCCCGGTCGCGCGGAGGCCCTGCCCGGCGTCAAGCTCGACGTCGAACTCGTCGCGGGTGTGGCTGATGCCGCCGAGCGGGAACCGGGCGGCCTCCGGGAAATAGCGGGTCAGTTCTGTGGCCAGGGAGGCGGCCAAGGACTCGTCGGTGCCGTAGCTCCGCCACCCCTGAGGGGTGGCGACCAGCAGGGCGTGGCCGGCGCCCCAGCGCGACCAGTCGGCCATCCAGAACGACGCGAAGCAGCTGGCCGGTTCGCCCGGCACCAGCATTCCGCCGGAATCCACGGGGTGCAGGGCGAGTCCCGCGTTGGCGCCGATGAATGCCAGGCTTCGCCGAGAAGTTGCTGTGGCCGATGCGGCCGATGTCGTCATGACAGGAGCCTATCCGGGGTGGCCGGCCCCGCGGGAACCGCCCCGCCGGGCCTCGGGCGGGTGCCGTGTCTAGACTGAATCCATGCGTTCGTTCAGGGCCTTCCGTCCGTTTGCGCACCGGGAATACCGTGTGCTGATTGCGGCTTTGGCCATCTCCATTTTCGGCTCCGGGATGTGGGCCGTGGCGATGGTCTACGAGGTGATCCATCTGGGCGGGGGCCCGCTGGAGCTCTCCCTCGTGGCGGCGGCAGGCAGCGTGGGCCTCGTGGCGTTCCTGCTGGCGGGCGGCATCGCGGCGGACCGGTTCGCACAGCGGGTCCTGATCATCGCCGTGGAGGGCGCCAACCTTGCCGTCATCGCCAGCATCAGCGGGCTTGCCATGCTGGGCTGGCTGCAGCTCTGGCATCTGGCGCTCGGCGCGTTTGTGCTGGGCGTCGGGGCCGCATTCTTCTTCCCGGCCTATTCCGCCATCCTCCCCCGGATCCTGCCGCCGGAGGATCTGCTCGCCGCCAACGGCATGGAGGGGACCATGCGGCCCATCCTGCAGCAGGCCGCCGGACCCGCCGTCGCGGGCGTCCTGGTCGCCGCACTGTCCCCCGCGCACGCCGTGACGGGGGTGGCGGCCTGCCATCTGCTGGCGTTCTGCATCCTCAATCTGCTCAGGCGCCAGCCCCTGCCGCAGGCGGACGGCGCGCAGGCGGACGGCGCGCAGGCCGCGGAGGGCGGCGCCGGTTCCGGCCCGCGTGCCAAGACGTCCGTGCTCCACGATCTCCGCGAGGGTGTCAGCTACACGGTCCGCACACCCTGGCTGCTGTGGACCCTGCTGTGGGCCTGCATCTCCGTACTGTTCCTGATCGGCCCCATCGAAGTGCTCCTGCCCTTCGTGGTCCGCGACCAACTCGGCGGCGACTCCCGCATGTTCGGCTTCCTGCTCGCGGTCATGGGCGTCGGCGGCGCCGCGGCCTCGCTGGCCACTGCCTCGTTCCCGCTTCCGCGCCGCTACCTCACCGTGATGATGGTGAGCTGGGGTGCCGGCACGCTGCCGCTCGCCGCCGTCGGCATCATGGACAGCTTCTGGGCTCTGGCGGCTGCCCTCTTCATCTTCGGCGCCACTGGCGGCATGGGCATGGTCATCTGGGGCACGCTGCTGCAGCGCCGCGTGCCGCCGCACCTGCTGGGCCGCGTTTCCAGCCTGGACTTCTTTGTGTCGCTGGCGCTTATGCCGGTCTCCATGGCCCTCGCCGGGCCCGCCGCCGAGGTCCTGCCGGTCGGGCTGATCTTCCTGGTCGCCGGGACCGTGTGCCCGGCCATGGCCGTCGTCGCCATGATCGCCGCGCGGATGCGGGCCGATGAACATGCCCACCCCCTGGAGGACGGCCGTGAGAGCCTCGGCGCGGGCGGGATCGACGGCGGCAGCGGCTCCGTGGAACGGTCCGGCGACCGCCGCGCGGGCAGCTGAGGGCGGATCGACGTCGTCCACCGGCCCTGATCTGCCCGCGCGCCGGGTTCCATACCAGGTGCGACGACGTGAACGAAAAGATTAAATGTTGCCCGGGGGCGGCCAAGGCGATGCGCCGCCTGATAGCATCGGGCCAAATGGGCACACCCGGCGCGGTGCGTGGCGTCGTTGAGGGTTGGTTGACCATGTTGTGGGCCGTGATCCGGGTATGCATTGAGGGGTTCGGCCGCCACCGCTTCCTGAGAGGTCATCATGGCCGACGACGCGACCCCGCCCCCGGCACCTCGCGGTATCACCGCTGAACATGCCCGGCTGGCCGAGGCCACGGGCGCGGCGGAGGACGACGTGTTCGAGGCGAATCCCTGGTACGAGTGGGGGCCTTACCTGTCGGAGCGGGCCTGGGGCACGGTCCGGGAGGACTACAGCGACAGCGGTGATGCGTGGGAGTATTTTCCGCATGATCATGCCCGGTCCCGTGCGTTCCGGTGGAACGAGGACGGCATGGCGGGG
>DATIUQ010000167.1:0-2132 GCA_035466775.1 Arthrobacter sp. | reverse complement strand
AAGAGCCGGAAGAACTTGTCGATCCGGACGTCCACCGACGATGGCTGCACCATGGCGGGGTCGTACGGCTCCAGAACGATCCGTTGGGAGTCAATTTCGGCACGAATGTCGCGGTCTGAGATCAGCACAGTGTCAAAAGTACCGTACTTGCTGTTGCTGGCTGGTACGGGTGAGGCTACTGTTACTGCTGTGACAGTAGGCTATCCGAGAACCGGAGGCCACAACGGATCTGGGGTTCGTTTTGAAGAAGTTTGCCGTGGTTGCGCTGTGCGCGTTGGCGCTGGTCTCTCCGGCAGGCGAGCCTTTGCGATCATTCGCAGGGCCTTCGCCAGCGGCCAGCGGCAGCCTGGACCAGGCCGGCTCGGCCGTCGAGCCGCCGCGCGCCACGACCCCGCCGGCAACACCGGCGCCCTTGCCGGGCTCCTCGACTGAGATCGGCAGCCAGGATACTGACCCGGCGCCCTCCCCCGCTACCAGGCCCGATGACCTCACCACTGACATTCCCCCTCAGGCGGATGCGTCAAGTCAGTCCGGAACCTTGGCGTCCAACGCCCCAGCACCCGGAGCAGCGCCGACACCGGCGCCCTCCCTCCCTCCGCAGCCCGCCTCAATCCCGCCACTTTCCGCCACGGACGCCGAACTCAGCGCCGCTGCCGCCGGCCATGTTGAAACTTCTCCCGAGGTCTCAACCCAGGCGCTTGTTCGGGACAGCAACACTTCTCAGCTCGTGGCGGTTTTCGATGCGATCAACAAATACCGCGCTTCCCTGAACCTGCCACTAGTGAGGTATCACGACACCGTCGCGGCGATGTCGCAGGAATGGGCCGAAAACATTGCGTCGAGGGAAGTGATCGAACACCGAGCCAACTTCTGGAGCGACGCGCGGGCCCTCAGTCCCACCAATGGCGCCGGAGAGGTCATCGCGGTCCGCTGGGACCGTGACGCGGCACAGTTGGTCGAATGGTGGAAGGGTTCCCCCGCCCACAATGCCATCCTCCGGGATCCGCGCTTCAACGTCATCGGGATTGGCATCGCCTTCACTGACGGCGACTGGCGGACGAGCTCCACCCGCTACACGATGTGGGGAGTCGTCAACTTCTTCGGCTTCAACGTCTTGCCAGCGGGAACCACCAGCGGCCCCGGCGGGGGAACTGACGGTGTACCCGCCCCGAGTCCGAGCGTCTGCGATCCTGCCGTCAAGCACATGCCACCAACTCTCGATCTGACTGCGGCAGACATCAAAAGCGCCAGCGACCTGTTGTCCGTAAACTCGGCAGGTGCACTGGTGAACAGGCCGTCCCTGGGCAACCGAAACTATGGTCCTCCGGTGGTCATCGGCGGCGGGTTCTCTTCCGCCCGGCAGATATTCCTCACGGACTGGGAACGCGACGGCGTGTACGACGTTTTGGCGCAGTGGACCGATGGGAGTGTCACACTCCACTCCGGTCTGGCAGACGGCGGTTTCCGTACGTCGGTGACATTGGGCCAGTCCGGCTGGGCTGGCATGACAGTGGCGCTCGGCCAGTGGTGCTCCAACAATCGGCTTCCCCAGCTGCTGGCCCTCGACGGCTCCGGGAACCTGTGGCTGTATCACAACACGGGGCTCGGCGATCTTTCCCGGAGAACCATGGTCAGTACCGGCATCGCGGCCACCCGCTTGTCCATGGTGGACTACGACGCCGACGGGTTCCAGGATCTGCTCGCGCTCCAGTCCAACGGCAACGTCCTCTTGTACCGCGGCGCCGGCGTTCCCTCACCCCGCACCGAGCCCCGGGCTGTCGTGGCCAGCGGCTGGTTGGACGTGACCGCCATCCGGCCCCTCCGAAACGTGACGGGGCTTAATTCGACAGGACTGGCGCTGCGCCGTGGCGGCGATGTCGTGCAGTACTGGGACCTGAGCAACGGAGCGTTGTCCTCGCCGACCAATATCAGCGGCGCTTGGGCCGGGATTAGATTGGCACAGTAGGCCCAGCTGGTTGATTTCCGGGCTATTCTTCCAGCACCGATTTGAGCTGTTCCAGCTGGCAGACTTCAGCCTTCATCCGCCGGCGGAACGGGGACCTCAGCCGGGCCAGGATTCCCTGGGGCTCGCGTTCGAGGGCGAAGCGGACGCGGGTGCTGCCGCCTTCCGT
>DATIUQ010000166.1:0-10613 GCA_035466775.1 Arthrobacter sp. | reverse complement strand
TTGCTGTCCGGGTGTTCGATCACGGTGGCGACCCCGACGCGGCGCTCGCCGGCGATGTCCGCCCTGACGGCGTCGAGTTCGGCATAGCTTTGCCTGGATACCGGCTCGACGAAGATGTCGATGATCCCTCCGCAGGTCAGGCCGACGGCGAACGCGTCGTCGTCGCTGATCCCGTAGCGCACCAGGACGGGAGTGCCATCCTCCTTGACCTGCGTGGCCAGCTCGTACACGGCGCCCTCGACGCAGCCGCCGGAGACCGAGCCGACCGCTTCCCCGTCGGCGGTCACGAGCATGGAGGCGCCCGGGAGCCGCGGAGCTGACTTGAACGTGCTCACGACGGTGGCCAGGCCGGCGGTGTCGCCCTTCCGCCAGCCCGGCATCATGGCTGCCAGGACATCACGCACGGTCCGTCTTCATCCTTCCGATCGCCCTGACCAGCCGGAACGCGGAGCACCGGCCGGCCCAGTAGGAGACGCACGCCACCACCGCGACCAGGGCAAGGACCTTTCCCGGGCTGGACAGTTGCTCGGCCGCGATCCCCTTCGCGAGGCCGAGAGCGTCCAGGCTGCCGGCGGGGGCAGCCGCCGGGCCGGGCGCGGAAACCTTCGAGGGAGCCGCGGGAACGGACGCCGCCGGGACGCCCGGGACTTCCGACGCCGGTGCCGGGGCCGTCACTGCGGCGGCCTTCGCCGCCGCTGCCTCCGCCGCGGGCACGGGTCCTGGTACACCGGCCGGCGCTGTTCCCCCGGCTACTGTTCCTCCGGCTACAGTTCCCCCGGCTGCCGCCGTTTCTCCGGCTGCGCCGGGCGCAGTGATCATCGCCTGCAGATTGCTGGCGAACAGGGCCATCATCTGTTCGGTCACGCTGCCGATCACGCCCTTGCCCATGGCGGCGGCCTTGCCTGAGAGCTTCAGGTCGGCGTTGACCGTGCCTCGGGTGGTGCCGCCGGCCTCTTCGGCCAGCTGCAGGGTCACGGTTGCCTCGGCGGTGCCTTGGCCGCGGGTTTCCTGGGCCTTGCCGCCGAGCACGGCGCGGTGTTCCGCGGCGTTCCGCTCGATGACGTTGAGCAGCCCTTTGTACTGCATGTTGACCGGGCCGAGCTTCACGGTCATACCCACCTGGTAGGCGTCGTCCGAAAGTTTGTTCAGGATCCTGGCGCCGGGAACGCACCCGGCCACGCGTTCGAAGTCCATGATGGCGTCCCAGACCGTGTCGATCGGCGCGACGACCGAGAAAGTGCTGTCTATCTGCATTGGTTCCCTCTTCCCTTCAATGGTGACGTGCCGGCGCCGCGGATTGCGGCGGCCAGCTCTGCCAAAGCCGTGTAGCTGTGTCCGCTGACGAACGCGTCGGTGTAGGGCAGGGCGGCGGCCATCCCGCCGGTCAGCGGCCGGTATTCCGGGGCGGCTTTGCGGGGGTTGACCCAGATGATGCGGTGTGCGAGACGCCGCAGCCTCGCCATCTGGACAGCCACCTCTTCGGGGTCCTCCAGCGCCCAGCCGTCCGAGAAGATCACCACCACCGCGCCGCGGGCAAGGCCACGGCGGCCGTGTTCGTCGACGAAGTGCCGGATGCTGTCGGCGATCCGGGTGCCGCCGGCCCAGTCCGGGGCGGCGGCGGCGGCACGGGCCAGTGCCTCGTCCGGATCGCGCAGCGCCAGCTGCCGCGTCAGGCGCGTCAGCCGGGTGGAGAATACGAAGGCCTCCGCCCCTGCCGTCGCCACCGCCCCCTGCAGCAGGGAGACGAAGATCCGCGCGTACGGTTCCATGGAACCGGAGACATCGCACAGCATCACGAGCTTGCGGCGCTGCTCGCGGCGGCGGGCATAGAGCAGCCGGGTGGTGTCGGTGCCCGAGCGCCGGGCGGCGCGGACGGTGGCGCGGACGTCCAGCCGGGCGCTGCTGCGGGCTGACTTGCGGGTGCGGCGGCTCAAGCGTGCCGGCGTGGCGAGCAGCAGCCGGGACGCGAGCCGCCGGATCACCAGGACTTCCGCCTCGGTCAGCTGGGCGAACGACATGCTGTGCAGCCGCTCCTCGGGGGAAGCCATGGCCAGCACGGCCTCCCGCTCCGGGGCATTGTGGTCCCCGGTGCTGTCCGGTCCCGCGGAGGCAATCGCCGGCGTCGTCCGCGGGTGGGCTGGCGGGCTTCCGGGGGCGCGGTCCTCGGCCGGGGAAGGCCGGGTAGGCCCTTCCTCGGGGACGGCGTGCGGTGCCGCCACCGGTGCCGCGGCTTTGAGGGGCGGGGCCGAGGGGTCGAAGCCGCCGCGGAACACCGCGGAGAAGACGGCGTCGAACACCGGCAGCTGCTCGCGTGCGGACACCAGCACCACGCGGGACGCCCAGTAGAGCTTCCCGGCGTCGTCGGGCGGGACCAGGCGGAGGGCCTCCGCCAGCCGGACAGCCCGGTCCGGAGAGCAGGACAGCCCGGCCCGGCGCAACGCGGTGACAAACGCGGCAGACAAGGTGGCCGCCTCCACGGCGGGGAGAGCTGCGGCCGTGCTGTGGGTGGTCCGAGCCATCAGCGGCTCATCCTCCCGTGCCGGCCACGAGCCAGTCGGCCCCGCGGGCGCCGACCAGTTCCAGGTCGTCGCGGTTCTTGATGACCGAGCCGAGCGTCTGGTCCGCCGTCGTGGCGTCGATGCGGTCGATGCCCAGCACGGCGAGCGCCGACACCCAGTCGATGGCCTCGGAAATCCCCGGCGGTTTGGCGAGGTCCAGGGTGCGCAGCTTCGTGATCACCGCGGCGGCCTGCAGCGCCAGCGGGCCGCTGCTGGCCGGCACGCGGCGGCGGACGATTTCAGCGATCCGTTCCGGGCCGGGGTAGTCGATCCAGTGGTACAGACAGCGCCGCGTCAGGGCGTCGTGCAGGTCCCTCGTGCGGTTGGACGTCAGGATGACGATGGGTGGGTGGGTGGCGCGGATCGTGCCCAGTTCCGGGATGGTGACCGCGGCCTCGGCGAGCAGTTCGAAGGTGAAAGCCTCGAACTCCGCGTCTGCACGGTCGATCTCGTCCAGCAGCAGGACCGCGGGGCGCGGACCGGGGTGCTCGATGGCCTGCAGCAGCGGCCGGCGCAGCAGGTACTCCGGGCCGAAGAGGTCGGTTTCGGTGACCGCCGCGTCACGGACTTCCGCCAGCCGGATCCCGAGCAGCTGCCGCTGGTGGTTCCACTCGTAGAGGGCCTCGCCCGCGTCGATACCCTCGTAGCACTGCAGCCGGTACAGGGGCGTGTCCAACAGGTCGGCCAGGGCCTTCGCAGCTTCGGTCTTGCCCACGCCGGCCTCGCCTTCAAGCAGGATGGGCTGCGGCAGCCGGACGGCGAGGAACAGCGCCGTGGCCAGTCCGACGTCGGCAAGGTAGTCGTTGCTGTCGAGTGCCGAGATCAGGGACTCGACGTCGGGAATCCGCCGCTGGACGTCCTCCTCTGCTCCGGTGCGCGCCGCCGTGCTCACTGTGCGCCCTCCAGTGCGGCCAGGACCCGGCGGTAGTCCTCGTCCGTGTCGACGTCCAGGGGCACCGTTCCGGGCACCGGAAGTTCGACGACGTCGTCTGCCCGCTGCTCGAGCAGCCTCCAGACCGCCTTGTCGCCGTGCAGGGCGGCCAGTTCCGGGAACATCCGCCGGGTGAACGCCAGGGGATGGCCGATGCCGTCGTCGTATCTGCACACGGCGATGCCGGGGGCGTCGGGGCCGGCGGCTGCCCCCGATGCGAACAGGTGCCCCAGCAATGCCCGGGCGGTGGCGGCCCGGACCTCCGGCTGGTCCCCGAGGAGGAGGACGACGGCGTCCGTGTCCGGGCGGAGGGCGGCGATGCCCGCGGCGATCGAGGCGGCACAGCCCGCACCGAAGTCCGGGGTGAGTGCGATCTCGCAGCCGGTGGTGTCGACTGCGCGCTGTACGTCCGCGGCCGCGCCGCCAAGGGCCAGCACCGTCTGGTCGAAGCCGCAGTCCCGGGCGGTCGCCAGCACGGCGTCGAGGAGGACGCCCTCGCCGTAGGGCAGGAGCTGCTTGGGCCGGCCCAGGCGCCGCGAAGCCCCGGCCGCGAGGATCAGCCCCGCCGTCCGGTGTTGTGCAGGCCGGCGTTCAGAGAGTGAGGGCATAGCGCTCCGGATCTTTGCGGAAGGCGGCGCGGCACCCGGGCGAACAGAAGTACACGGTCACACCGTTGTGCTCGATCTGCAGCGTTGACTCCGCGGCAGCGACGGTCATGCCGCAAACGGGGTCGACCGCCGTCGCCGGGGACGCCGGGACCGGGGCCGGTGCTTGCGGCGCGGCCGCCGGCACGGTGCGCCGGGACTTCGCCCGCTCCTGGATGAGCTGGGCCAGGATCGACAGCGCAATCTCGCCGGGCGTTCGGGCGCCCAGCTGGAGCCCGGCCGGGGTGAAGACCCGTGAGCGCTGCGCCGGGTCGACGTCGAGGGACTCCAGCACCGCCGCGCCCCGGGTCCCGCTGGCCACCAGCGCGACATACGGCACGCCGGCGCGCAGGGCCGCCTCGAGCGCGACTTCCTCGGCCTTGCCGTGCGAGGCCACGATCAGTGCCGCGTCATCAGCCACAGGCCGGGCTGATTCCCCGTCGGTGAGTTCCACGGCCAGGCCCACGCCGGAGCCGAGGGTCGACAAGGCCTGCGCCACGGGGGTGGTGCCGACCACGAGGACCCGCGGAGCCGGGATGCGCGGCTGGAGGAAGATCTCGATGGCCCCGCCGCTCAGGCACGGGTTGGAGACCTCGACGGCGCCTTCCTCGGCGCTGCGGGACGGCTCGCCGGGGACGACGCGCAGCAGCAGGGGTTCACCGGACGCCAGGACCTGCAGGCTGTACTCCCGCACCGAGGACTCGACGCAGTTCCCGCCGACGAAGCCCAGGATGTCGCCGCCGGGCAGCACCAGGGCGGTGTCCCCGGCGTGGGCGCTGGTGGGACGCTGGGCGCGGACCACTGTGGCGTGCACGAACGGCTCACGGCGGGAAGCGAGGTCATTCGCCCGGGCCGCAAGGGAATCTCCGGTCGGTGCCATGTCAGATCGGCGGCGTTGCCCGGCCCTGCATGGCGGCCCAGACCCGGGCCGGGGTGCAGGGCATGTCCATGTGGACCACACCATAGGGGGCGAGCGCGTCGACGACGGCGTTTACGATCGCCGGCGGCGAGCCGACCGTGGCGGACTCGCCGATCCCTTTCGCGCCGATGGGGTGGTGCGGGGACGGGGTGACGGTGAAGCCGGTTTCCCAGTCCGGCACCTCCATCGCGGTGGGGATCAGGTAGTCCATGAAGGACCCGCCCAGGCAGTTGCCGTCGGCGTCGAACTCGATGATCTCCATCAGCGCCATCCCGACGCCGTCGGTCAGGCCGCCGTGGACCTGGCCCTCGATGATCATCGGGTTGATCCGGGTGCCGCAGTCGTCCACGGCGATGAAGCGGCGCACCTTGACGTGCCCGGTGCCCGGGTCGACGTCGACCACGCAGATGTAGGCGCCGAACGGGAACGTGAGGTTCGGCGGGTCGTAGGTGACTTCGGCGTCGAGGTTGCCGTCGACCCCCTCGGGGAGCGTCATGGTGCCGTGGGCGGCCATGGCGATCTCGGAGATGGTCTTCCCTGCGCTGGGATCGCCCTTGACGTACCAGCGGCCCTTCTCCCATTCAAGGTCATCCGGCCGGGTCTCCAGCATGGCGGCCGCGATCAGTTTCGCCTTCTCCCGCACCTTGCGGGCAACGAGGGCGACGGCGCCGCCGCTCACCGGCGTCGAACGGCTGCCGTACGTGCCGAGGCCGAACGGCGTCTGGTCGGTGTCGCCGTGGACGACGTCGATGTCCTCAGGCGGGATGCCGAGTTCCTCGGCGACGATCTGCGCGAAGGTGGTCTCGTGGCCCTGGCCCTGGCTTTGCACCGAGAGCCGGACGACGGCCTTGCCGGTGGGATGGACCCGCAGTTCGGCGCCGTCGGCCATGCCGAGGCCCACGATGTCGAAGTGCTTGCGCGGGCCGGCGCCCACCGTCTCGGTGAAGAAGGAGACGCCGATTCCCATCAGTTCCCCGCGCTCGCGCTTTTCCTGCTGCTCGCGGCGGAGTTCGTCGTAGCCGGCCAGCTGCATGGACAGCCGCATGGCAGGTTCGTAATTCCCGGAGTCGTAGACCCAGCCGGTCTTGTTGGCGTAGGGGAACTGCTCGGGCTTGATGAAGTTCTTCAGCCGCAGTTCCGCCGGATCCATCTCCAGTTTGCGGGCCAGGATGTCCACCATCCGCTCGACGAGGTACACGGCTTCCGTGACGCGGAAGGAGCAGGCGTAGGCGACGCCGCCCGGTGCCTTGTTCGTGTAGACGCCGGTGACGCTGCAGTAGGCGGCCTTCAGGTCGTAGCTGCCGGTGAAGATGGAGAAGAAGCCGGCGGGGGTCTTGGTCGGCTGCGCGGTGGCGTTGAACGCACCGTGGTCGGCCAGGACGTTGGTGCGCACCGCGAGGATCTTGCCGTCCTTGGTGGCTGCGATCTCGCCCTGCATGATGTAGTCGCGGGCGAAGGAGGTGGACATCAGGTTCTCCGAGCGGTCCTCCACCCATTTCACCGGCTTGCCGGTGACGATCGAACCAACGACGGCGAGGATGTAGCCGGGGTAGATGCCCACCTTGTTGCCGAAGCCGCCGCCGATGTCCGGGGACACGACGCGGATCTTGTGCTCCGGGATTCCGGCGACGATCGCGAACAGGGTGCGGTGGGCGTGCGGGGCCTGGGTGGTTTCGTAGAGGGTCAGCTTGCCGTCGACGGCGTCGAAGTCCGCGATCGCGCCGCACGTCTCCATCGGGGCCGGGTGCACGCGCGGGTACACGATCTCCTGGGAAACCACGACGTCGGCGCTCGCGAAGACGGCCTCGGTTTCGGCCTTGTCGCCCATCTCCCAGTCGAAGATGCGGTTGTCCGTCCGGCCCTCGATCTCGTCG
Source organism: Arthrobacter sp. (assembly GCA_035466775.1). Classification (GTDB taxonomy): domain Bacteria; phylum Actinomycetota; class Actinomycetes; order Actinomycetales; family Micrococcaceae; genus Arthrobacter. The sequence goes on along the minus strand of DATIUQ010000166.1, from coordinate 3,687 downwards.
CGGATCACGGGGGCATCGGCGTCGAGGGCTTTCCGGGCGTCGATGACCGGAGGCAGGACGTCGTATTCGACGTCGATCAGTTCCAGCGCGTCGCGGGCGGCGTAGCGGTCTTCGGCCACAACGAACGCGACCTCCTGGCCCTGGAAGCGCACCTTGTCCGTCACGAGGACGGCCTGGACGTCCGCGGAGAGGGTGGGAGCCCATGCGAGCTTGAGCCCGAGCAGGTCCTTTCCGGTGATGACGGCGAGGACCTTGGGGTGGGCCAGGGCGTTGGTGGTGTCGATCGAGACGAGCCGGGCGTGCGCCACGGGAGCGCGCAGGATCGCGCCGTGCAGCATGCCGGGCAGGACGATGTCGTCGAGGTAGTTGCCCTTGCCGCGGACGAAGCGCGGATCTTCCTTCCGCTGGATCCGGCCGAAGCCGATGGGGCGGTCCTCGTCGCCGGCCGCCGGATTGCCGGGGCGTTCGTGGATGACGGTCATGCCTTCACCTCTGCGTCTTGTGTTTCGGCCGGGATGTCTTCAATCACGGTGTCCGTGCCCTCGATGACCTCGTCCGCCGTCGCGTCGCTCCCGCCGCCCGCCGGGTGGGCGGCGGCCCACTGCACCGACCGGACGATCGTGGCGTAGCCGGTGCACCGGCAGATCTGGCCCGAGATGGCCTGCCGGATCTCGGTGGTGTCCGGGTGGGGGTTCTTGTCGAGCAGGGCCCGGGCGGTCAGCATCATGCCGGGGGTGCAGAATCCGCACTGCAGCCCGTGCTCCTCCATGAAGCCCTGCTGGACGGGGTCCAGCGTTCCGCCGCTGGCGAGTCCCTCGACGGTTCGGATGTCGTGTCCTGCGGCCATGGCAGCGAGGACCGTGCAGGACTTCACCGGCTGGCCGTCCATCAGGACCACGCAGGTGCCGCAGTTGCTGGTGTCGCATCCCCAGTGGGTACCGGTCAGGCCAAGGACCTCGCGGATGTAGTGGACCAGGAGCACACGGGGCTCAATGTCGGACGTGACTTCGTTGCCGTTGACGGTCATGCTGATCTGCATCCGCTTCAGCCTTCCTGTGTCTGGGCGGCGCGGGCACAGGCCTGTCGCAGGACCCGCCGGGTGAGTTCGTCGGCGAGATGCCGTTTGTAGTCGATCGGGCCGCGCTGGTCGGCCACCGGGTCGCTGGCTGCAGCGGCCAGCCGGGCCGCCTCGGCGAACAGTTCCTCCCCGGGTTGCCGGCCGCGAAGCAGCTCCGCTGTCCCGGCCACCGTGTGGTCGAGCCCGAGGGCCGTGAGCCCGACGGCGGCATCGGCGATGGTCCCGTCCTCCGCGAGGGTCACGGACGCGCCGGCGGCGCCGACGGCCCAGTCGCCGACGCGGCGTTCGACTTTCTCGTAGGCGCTGCCGGACCGGGGCCGGACGGGGAAGCGGAGCTCGCACAGCAGTTCGTCCTGGCCCACCGCAGTCTCATAGGGTCCGCGGTGGAAGTCCGCCATCGACAGGATGCGCTCGCCGCCCGGTCCCCGGATGACGGCTTCCGCGCCGAGGACATCACAGACGGTGGAGAGGTCCTCGGCCGGGTCGGCCTGGCAGAGCGAGCCGCCGATGGTTCCCCGGTTCCGCACGATCGGATCCGCGATCACGGCCTCCGCGTCCCGGACGATGGGGAAGAGCGCCGCGATTTCGTCCGACTCCAGCAGCGTGGTGTGCCGGGTCAGGGCGCCGATGCGCAGCTTGTCGCCGTCGCGCAGGATGAAGTCGAGTTCGTAGAGGTCGTTGATGTCGATCAGCCACTCGGGCCGGGAGAGCCGGAGCTTCATCATCGGCAGGAGGCTGTGGCCCCCGGCGACGACCCTCGATTCCGGGCCGTGGCGCGAGAGGAGTTCGAGGGCGTTGTCCACGGACGTGGCCCGCACATAGTCGAAAGGAGCCGGAATCTGCATAGTCCCTACCTCACTCCAGGGCGCTGGCAACGTCGCGCAGCACCGGTGTGAGGTCAGTCTTGCCCCGCCTGATACGGAGTGTCAATATCGTCATAAGCGAAAGGTTATGACGCCGTGTCGATGACATTGAGCCAGCTCCGCACGTTCGCCCTGGTGGCCCGCCTGGGCTCGCTGCACGCTGCCGCGGAGGCCCTCGGCGTCAGCGAACCGGCGGTGTCCTCAGCTCTGGCGGCACTCCGGCAGGACCTCGGCGATCCGCTGTTCGTCCGGGCCGGGGGCGGGATCGCGCTGACCCCGGGAGGCCGGGCGCTGGCCGACTACGCCCAGGACATCGTGGGCTTGGCGGACCAGGCCCGCTGGGAAGTGTCCAACGCCCAGAACGACGCCGGCCGGCTGAAGATCGTTTCGACCGCGCCATTTGCCGAGCATGCCGCTGGCCGCCTGCTGGACCTGTTCACCAAACGGGTCCCCGGCGCGTCGGTGGACGTGGTGGTCGAGTCCGCTGAGGACCTTGGCTCGCTCCTGCAGGAGCGAGCGTACGACATCGCGCTGGGGGCCCGGCCGGCGCCCGCCGGCGCGGCCCTCACCGAGCCCGGCCTGGAGTGCGTTCCGTTCCTGCGCTACCAGCGCGCCCTGGTGGCAGCGGCGGGGCACCCGCTGGCGCCACTGCACGGACCGGTTCCCGTGGCCCGGCTGCTGGACCGGCCCTGGTTTGCCGGGCCCGCGGGGATCCAGGACCGCACGGAGGAAGGCCGCTGGCTGGCGTCGATGGGCGTGGCCCCGGAGATCATCAGGCTCAGCAGCGAGACGGAAGCCCTGGCCGCGGTGAGGGCGGGGGAGGGCATCATGCTGGCACTGGGCCACATCGTCCGGGACGAACTCCAGAGCGGGGCACTCGTCCGGCTGCCTGTCGTCGGAACCCCCGTCACGGGCCTGTGGTGGGCCAGCACCCTGGACCATCGCCGGACCACCACCATGGCGCAGACGCTGCAGCGCTTCGCCGGCACGGCAGACGCGACAGCCGCGATGGTTGCGCCCGGCGGCTCACGGGGCCTCGAACGCCGCGGATCGAAGTTCCATGTCGCGCTGTGGAGTTGAGGCCGTTCCGGGTTCGCCAGCATTCCCCCGGAGGGATTGCCTGTGTCGCGTTGCGGAACGCAGGTGACGGTGCTAACCCTTGTGGGGTTGGATCATCAACCGACGTGCCCTACGAAGAGGAGTAACCATGACTTTGCCCCGGGACGAAGACAGTGCGCTGCGGCACTGGAGTGCCCGCCTGATCCAGGCCCTGCAGATCCTCGACCTCGAAGTGGACCACGAGAAGATTGTCCAGGTCGCGGACCAGTCGCTGAAAGCCGTCGGCCCGCACGCGGACGCCATCAGCGCCTTCATCGTCGGCTACGCCGCGGGAACCGCATCGACCGACGGCCGGAAGAGCACACACGACGCCGTTCACGCGGCGTCGAACAAGGTCCTCGAACTCTGCGAGGAAGGCGAGTCCGGCGGCCCCGACGAAAAAGGCTGGGCCAAGCGGGCCCAATAGCCGCCGGGGCCGCGCCACCCGTGGGACATGCCCTCCCTGTGCGCCCGGCAATGGACATGTGGGCATTATGTCCGGTGCCCGCGGCCAGGACTGGGCATGTCCCGTGGGGTGGTGAGCGAACCCCGTGGGACATGCCCTCCCTGTGTGCCCGGGCATGGACATGTGGGCATTATGTCCGGTGCCCGCGGCCAGGACTGGGCATGTCCCGTGGGGTGGTGAGC
>DATIUQ010000165.1:0-16277 GCA_035466775.1 Arthrobacter sp. | reverse complement strand
TTCGGCGAGGGCCGGAGCGGCGGGAAGCGCCAGCAGTCCGACGACGCCCAGAACGGCGAGGAGACGTTTATAGGTAGACCGCATGTGCAACCCTTCAGCACTTCTGCGACCAGTTCGGGCCGAACCGGTCGTCACAGAATGCAGCAGCGCCCCCACGCAGATGTAAAGCCGCAGGTCGCTGTGGCGATTCCATTTGATTCTATGGTGCACCCAATAGGCCGTCCACCGGCGGGAATATGCCACCAGCGAAAAGCGCTGAACGGGTGACGGCACCGTCGGGGAAGCCCGGCAGGAACCCCGTCCGGATGTACAGCAACCTCCCAGCAAACGTGTGCCCTAGTCTCAGTGAAATCGTCCATAGTTAATGAAGACGAGGATGAAAGGAAGTCTGATGACTGAGAACCCAGCGCAGGGCGCTTCACCAGAGAACCGGGAGCCGGCCACGCCGAACGAGGGCCCTTCAGGGCACCCGCAGGCTGCCCCCGCGCCGGACTCAGCGCACGAGAATCCGACCCTCCGGCTGGACCGGGCCGCGGACAATCCCCCGCAGCCGGTCTACCCGCAGCACCAGCCGTCCTATGGCCGCCCCCCGGCTTCGGAAACCCAGCAGTTTGGGGCGCAACAGGGCCACACGACGGGCCAGCCGAACCCCCAGCACACGCCCGGTTACAGCCAGGCAGCCGGGAACTCCGGCTTCGGCCAGTCCCAGCAGCCGCACAGCCAGCATCCGAACGGCCAGTACAACCAGGGTTCCTTCGGCCAGCCGCAGCACGGCGGCTTTGGCGGCAACCAGCCCGGTTCCCCCTACGCCTCCAACCCGGCCCACGCCCCGAAGCGCAAGGCCGCCTTCGGTGTCCCCACCCTCGTGGCCAGCATTCTTGCCGCCGGCCTCGTCGGCGGCGGAGTCGTCGCCGGGACCACGCAACTGCTGGGGGACCGGGCCGTCACGTCCACGGGATCCAGCAACAGCAGCCAGGCCGGCCCCGTCATCGTAAACAACAGGGAAGACGTGAACGCCATCACCGCGGCCGCAGTGAAGGCCACGCCCAGCGTCGTGACCATCAAGGCAACGAACGGCAGTGAGGGCGGCACCGGCTCCGGCATCATCCTTGATGGTGAAGGCCATGTCCTCACCAACACACACGTCGTCACCCTCGATGGCACGGCGGCCAACGCCGCGATCGAAGTCCGCATGAGTGACGGCAAGGTCTACAGCGCCAAGATCGTCGGCACGGATCCGCTCTCCGACCTCGCTGTAGTGAAGATCCAGAACGGCTCCGGGCTGGTTCCGGCAGTCCTGGGCGATTCCGGCAAGCTGAACGTCGGCGACACCGCCGTCGCGATCGGTTCGCCCCTCGGCCTCACCGGCACCGTCACTGACGGCATCGTGTCGACCCTGAACCGCACCATCAGCGTTGCCTCCTCGGCCGCTCCCAAGGAAGGCGCCGACAACCCGCAAGGTGGGGACCAGGGCTTCCAGTTCGCGCCGCCGGACGGCGGACAGGGCCAGAGCACCGCCAACCAGGGCAGCATCTCCATCAACGTGATCCAGACGGACGCCGCCATCAACCCCGGCAACTCCGGCGGCGCCCTCGTCAACACCAAGGGTGAGATCATCGGTGTGAATGTCGCCATCGCCTCGGCCGGCGGCGACTCTGCCAGCAGCGGCAACATCGGCGTTGGCTTCAGCATCCCGATCAACCACGCCAAACGCGTCGCACAGGAGATCATCAGCACCGGAAAGGCCACCCACGGCCAGTTCGGCGTGAGCGTGAAGCAGAAGACCGCGAGCTCCTCGGCTTCCGGTTTCTCCGTCGGGGCTGAAGTCGCCACCGTCGAGCCCGGCTCCGCCGCAGACAAGGCCGGCGTCAAGGTCGGCGATGTCGTGACGAAGTTCCAGGACCTCGCCATCAGCGACCCGAACCAGCTGACGGCCGCCGTGCGCGAGCAGCCCGCCGGAGCCTCGGTAAAGGTCACCGTCCTTCGCGACGGCAAGGAACAACAGCTCAATGTGACCCTGGGCGCGGCCGCCGAGCAGTAGCAGCAGCGAAGGCCGGGCCGCTCCACCAGGAGCGGTCCGGCCTTCGCCGCGCTGCTCCAAGCTGCGCCTTGACACAGGCCTTAACCCAAGCCGCGCCGGCAGCCCCCGATATGGTTAGCTAGGAGCAGCCCGGCGCCCCGGGCGTTCCGTGGCCACGACCCCACCCGGCTGGCTGTCCACCCGCATGGAAGGCTGCTGTAAACACAGTGGAAGAGACACTAAAGATCATCGTGCTGGTCAAGCACGTTCCGGACGCGCAGTTCGACCGGCACCTCACCGGCGAGGGCAACACGATGGACCGCTCCGAAAGCATCCTCTCCGAACTGGACGAGTACGCCCTCGAGGCCGCACTCCAGCTGATCGAGGCCCGCGGCGGGGAGGCGGCCGGTAACAAGGTCATCGCCCTGAGCATGGGCCCCGCCGGCGCGGTCAACGCCGTGAAGAAGGCCCTGCAGATCGGCGCCAGCGAGGGCGTCCACCTCAGCGACGACGCGCTCGCCGGATCCGACGCCGCCGCCACATCCCTGGCACTGGCCGCAGCCGTCCGCCACCTCGGCGCGGATACCCCCGCAGATCTCATCCTCACTGGCATGGCCTCCACCGACGGCGAGACCTCCCTGGTGCCCGCCCAGCTCGCCGAGCGCCTGGACCTGCCGCAGGTCACGTTCGCGTCGTCGCTGGAGCTCGACGGCGCCCGGCTCACCGCCCGCCGCGACGGCGACACCCACGCCGATACCCTCGAGGCGACGCTGCCAGCCCTCGTCTCGGTCACAGACCAGGTCAATGACCCCCGGTACCCGAACTTCAAGGGCATCATGGCGGCCAAGAAGAAGACCATCACCACGCTGACCCTTGCCGATATCGGCGTCGACCCCGCGCAGGTCGGACGGTCCGGCTCCTGGACCGCCGTCGACTCCGCGGACGTGCGCCCGGCGCGCACCGCCGGCACCATCATCACCGACGAGGGCGACGCCGGCATCAAGCTGGTTGAGTTCCTGGCCGCCCAGAAGCTGCTCTAAGGGGATTCTCCGACATGGCAAAAGTACTCGTATTCATTGACAATCCCGGCTCGGCCCTGAAGAAGGCCAGCCTGGAACTGCTCACCATTGCCCGTTCCCTGGGGGAGCCTGCGGTCGCTTTCAACGGCGAACTGCACGACGACGTCGCGGGTGCCCTGGCCGCCTACGGCGCCCAAACCCTCTACCGGCCCTCCGCGGCCGACCTCGACGACTACCTCGTGGGGCCCAAAGCGTCCTATCTTGCCGCCGCCGTGCAGACCGCGGGCGCCACCGTCGTCCTGACCGAGAACTCGGCGGAGGCCAAGGAGATCGCGGCGAGGCTGGGCATCAAGCTCGGTGCCGGCGTCATCACCGACGTCGTCGCCGTGGACCCGGACGGGACGGCGCACAAGTCCGTGCTGGCCGGTTCCTACACCACGACGGCGAAGGCCACGACTCCGGTCGCGGTCCTGACCGTCAAGTCCAACAGCGTCACGCCGGAACCCGCCGTCACCGGCACGGCGCCCGCGACCGTCACCGTCGAGGTGCCCGGGACTGCCACCGCGGCGTCAGCACGGATCACTGCCCGCACCGAGAAGGCCGCCAGCGGCCGCCCGGACCTCACCGAGGCGCGGATCGTTGTGGCCGGCGGACGCGGGGTCGACGGCAACTTCGGCCCGTTGGAAGACCTCGCCGACGCCCTCGGTGCCGCCATCGGCGCTTCCCGCGCCGCAACCGACGCCGGCTGGATCGGCCACGACGCGCAGATCGGGCAGACCGGCAAGACCGTGGCGCCCCAGCTGTACATCTCCGCGGGCATCTCCGGGGCCATCCAGCAGAAGGCCGGCATGCAGACCGCCAAGGTGATCGTGGCTGTGAACAAGGACGCCGAATCGCCCGTTTTCGAGATCGCCGACTTCGGCATCGTGGGAGACCTCTTCCAGGTCCTGCCGCAGGCCACCGAAGAAATCAAGAAGCGCCGGGGCTGATATTTTGAACAGCTTCGCCCCGCAGGCGCAAAGCCCGTTCGATCCGGAGAAGCACCGGATCGGGCGGGTGCTTTGTTTCACTGCCCACCCGGACGACGTCGACTTCGGCGCCGCCGGCACGATCGCCGCCTGGACCGCCGCGGGGGTCGAGGTCAGCTACTGCATCATGACCGACGGCGACGCCGGCGGCTTCGACCCTGCGCAGCGGGACGAGATCGTCCGGCTGCGGAATGAGGAGCAGCGCCGTGCCGCGGCCCTCGTCGGGGTGACCGACATTCACTACCTGCACGAGCGCGACGGGTATCTCGAACCATCGCACGGGGTGATCCGTGAAGTCGTGCGGCTGATCCGGCAGCTCCGGCCCGACGTCGTGCTTTCGATGCACCCCGAACGGAACTGGAATCGGATCCAAAAGAGCCATCCGGACCATCTCGCGGTGGGGGAAGCCGTGACCCGTGCCGTGTATCCGGCCCTGGAGAACCCGTTTGCGTACCCGGAGCTGGCCGAGGCCGGGCTGGAGGCGTACAAGCTGCCGTGGCTGTGGCTCTTCGCAGGACCGGAGGAACGCGAAAACCACTTCGTCGACGTCACGGACCACGTCGAGGGCAAACTCGCCGCGATCCACATCCACGTCAGCCAGCACCCCGACATCGAGGCGATGGACCGCACCGTCCGCGGCTTGATGGTCCGGACTGCGGAGCGCGGCGGGCTCCCGGCCGGCCGCAGCGCCGAGGCATTCCACGTCGTCACAGTCAACGGCGTGGGGACCATCGCCGGCTTCTAGTGTTGCCCCCTGCGGGCCACTCCCATAAGCTGGTGTCTGTTTAAATCATATTTAATTGAGGAAGGCAGACTTTAATGGCGAAGACTGCGCAGCACCCCGTGCTCGTCATCATGGGCGTCTCGGGATCGGGAAAGTCAACCGTGGCCGGCCTGCTGGCCGGCCGGCTGGGCTGGGACTTTGCGGAAGGCGATGATCTGCACCCCGCCTCGAACGTGGCGAAGATGCAGGCAGGCCAGCCCCTTACCGACGAAGACCGCTGGCCTTGGCTGGACAGCATCGCCGGGTGGATCCGGCAGCACACCGGGACCGGTACGCCCGGGATCGTCACCTGCTCGGCACTCAAGAAGCGCTACCGGGATGTCCTGCGCGGCGAAGGCGTGGTGTTCGTCTTCCTCGACGGCAGCAAGGACCGGATCTCGGGCCGGCTGGCGTCCCGGCACGGGCACTTCATGCCCGCGGCCCTGCTCGAATCGCAGTTCGAGGCGCTCGAAGCCCCCACACCTGAGGAAAACTCCATCACGCTGAGCGCCAGCTCGGCACCGTCGGAGGAAGCGCAGGAGATCATCGACCGGCTCCACCTCGACGCCGTTCGGCCGTAAGGCCGCATTAAACAACACAAGCCGCGCAGGCCCTGACCCCTGGAGGGTTCAGGGCCTGCGCGGCTTCGTCGGCTGTGTTCGCGGAGTCCGGCCGCTATGCGCCCAGCGTGGCGGCCGCCACCGTGGGCGTGGTTGGCGAGGCCGAACCGCCGGTTGGTTCCACCGTGATGCCCAGGGCTGCCGCGGAGCCGATGCCCTTGACGACGGCCGGCTTGGACAGCGCTTCAGCGTCCATCAGTCCCTGGGACACCGGGGCCGAGCCGTCCTTGGGGATCAGCCACATCTGGTAGACCTTGCCTGGCGGAGGAGCCGGGACGTCGTTCATCTTGACAACGATTGCGTCCCTCGACGGCGAGACGGACACGGTGGCCGTGCCGCCGCCGGTGACATTGACAGTCGCCTGCCGCACATCGCCGGCCTGCAGCACCTGGTTCAGCGGATCGTTCTGGTTCGCCACGTAGGCGCCGACTCCGACTCCGCCAAGGGCGATAAAGGCAGCGGCAGCGATGCCGACAAGCCAGTTGCGCATTCCCTGCGGCCGGCGTCGTTCGTCCCGGCGCTTGCGTGCGGCGCCAAGCTCGTCGGTGACGGAGAGGTCCGTCGCTTCCCGGACGGGCCTGGCCACCACGGGCGGAACCGCTGCCGGCGCCTGCCCCGGGTATGCGCCGGCCACAGCGGCTGTGTCCTGGGCGGGGAGGGAAGCCATGATCCGGTCCAGCAGGCCGGCGGGAGGCTCTTCCTCGGCCGTGAAGCTGGTGGCAAGCGTCTCGCGGGCCTGGCGGACGCGCTCGTTGAAGGCGGCGCGTTCGGCGGCCGGAGCCGAGGCGAGGTATCCCTCGATGGCGGCACGCTCGGCGTCGTCCACTGCGTTCAGGGCGTACAGCTCGGCGAGGTCAGCCGCGCGGCCCGAGGCAAGGTCGGTGGCGATATCGTCGTGTGCGTTCATGTCGGTCATCTCAACTCACCCCCAGACAGGTCTTCAGTCGGATTAGTCCGTCGCGGATGCGGGACTTGATGGTGGGCACCGCAGCATTGAGCTTTTCTGCGACTTCCCGGTAGGTGAGGCCGCCATAGTAGGCGAGCCGCACGGACTCCTGTTGTGTGTCGGTCAGCGTCTCCAGGCATCGGACCACCGCCTCGGCTTCAAGCCGGCTGCCGACCTCGTCGGAGACGGAATCGTGGTCGATGTCTTGGCTGCTGGCGCCGTACTTTGCTTCCCGGTCGGTGGACGACTGCGAGGAACGGACCTTGTCCACGGCCCTGCGGTGCGAGATGGTCATCAGCCAGGCGAGCGGGCTCCCCGCCTCCGGGTTGAATTTGGCGGCGTTCTGCCAGACCTGGAGGAAAACCTCCTGGGTGGTGTCCTCGCTGAGTTCCACGTCGATCAGGACCCGCCGGGCCATGCCGAACACGCGCCGGGACGTGAGTTCGTAGAATTCTGCGAAGGCGGCCTGGTCGCCGCGGGCAATCCGCTCCAGCAATGCGCCGAGCCTGCGGTTCACGTCGGCTGGAGTGCCCGGGGGAGCGGTGGCCTCGGGGTTCGGGGCGTTGGGAGTTTCCATCACCTTCAAGCATAAGGTGCCTGCCGCCGATCGCGGGTCAGGATGGGCTCCTCTGGGGGCGTGGTTCCCCGTAAACCGCCGGTCGGTAAAGCTGTCCACGTGCACTGTTGTCACCTGACGCTCCTCGCTCCTCTCCCGGCTCCCGCTGGTTCAACTGGGCTTCACTGGTGATTCGGCGCAGGGCGGGACCCGGATGGGCGGGGCGCAGGAAAAAATTGCGGGGGGCTAGAGCTTGGCGCCGTCGAATCCGTTCTGGCGCCAGGCCTCGTAGACCGCGATCGAGGCTGCGTTCGCAAGGTTCAGCGAACGCAGGGAGGGCAGCATCGGCAGCCGGACCCGGGACGTGACATGGGGGTCGTGCTTGAGGTCCTCGGGCAGGCCCACGGATTCCCGGCCGAACATCAGCACGTCACCGGGACGGTAACTGATGTCCGTGTAGGACGCCTCGCCGTCGGACGTGAAGGCGAAGACGCGCTCCGGTGCGAGGGCTGCCCAGGCCGCGTCGATGTCCCGGTGGACGGTCACGACGGCGAGGTCGTGGTAGTCGAGGCCGGCCCGCCGCAGTTTCGCGTCGGAGAAGTCGAAGCCCAGGGGCTCGACCAGATGCAGCTCGGCGCCGGTGATGGCCGCCAGCCGGATCGCGTTGCCCGTATTGCCGGGGATTTCTGGGGTGTGGAAGAGGATGCGGAACACCGTCCCATCCTAGCGAGCCTGTTAGTGCATCCCGCGCAGCAGCCGGGCCAGCACGGGAACGATAACGGTGTTGGGGACCGGGCCGGAACTCAGGAACTGCTTGAGGCCGCGCGCCAGCCCGGCGGCGTTGACCACCTGGACGGTCTCGTGCCTGTCGTCCCTGCCCGGGGGGCGGCGGTGCCGGTCGATCACCGGTTCGTGCAGGTTTCCGTCGGTGCTGTGGACCACGGTCCAGCCGGTGACGTTGAGTTCCGGGAAGATGTCCTGCATCCGGCGCACCACGTGGGCCAGCTGGGGCGGGGCGATGGACCGGCCGCCGTGGGTCAGGGCGCTGCCGTTCCAGGCGTACGCGCCCGGCGGCAGCAGCATGGAGCCGATGACCGCCATGCGATAGCCGGAGAGCACCACATGGTCGATGTGGCTGTTGTCGGCCGGCGACTGCAGCCCGTTGATGAGCCGGGCCGCCGGGATGGCGGGGAGAACCTGCCGGCTGATGAGCTGCACCGTCCGCATTTCCCGCTGGATCCTTGCCTCCGCCCCGAAGATGCCCCGTTTGCGGGGCAGCCCGTGGACCTGCTGTACGGCCAGGTCCTCCGGAATCAGGGGCACTTCACCGGTCCCGGCGTACTGCTCGAACGGCGGAAGGTAGACCGGCGCGTCGGAGGCAGTGTTCCGGGGCGTGTTGGGGCGCCTGACGTTGGCCGACGCTCGGCTGCCGGCCGCCGGGGCGTCAAAGTGTGCACCCTCGTCGGCCGGCGGGCCGGCGAAGGCGCCGCGGCCGCTGCCGTAGGAACGGTCGTAGTCGGCGCGGCTTTTGGCATCGATCAATGTCTCGTAGGCGAGCGTGACACGCCGGAAGGCAGCCGGGTCGCCGCCGTGATCCGGGTGCGCGGTCCGGGCGGCCTTGCGGTAGGCCACCTTGATTTCCTTATCCGTCGCCGTCACGGGGATCCGAAGGACCTGGTAATGCGAGCTGTTGCCCTGCGTCAAGCAAGAATCCTTTGCATCGATGGTGCCAGCCCAGCCTGGACGTCCGGCCTGGCCAGTTTAACCGGCTAGGGGAAGAACGCGCGTACCGGCACGGAAGGTTCCCGACGGCTGGCATAATTCAGCGCATGTTTATCGCCGTTGCCGTCAACCCCCGGGCATCCTTTGGCCGCGGCCTGCATGCCGGCAACGAAACGGCCGCGTTTTTCGAGGCCGCCGGAGCCGACGTCGCGCTCCTTTGTGAGGACAGCTATGCCGCGCTTGCAGAGTCCGTGGACAAGGCGCTGGCCTCAGGCGCGGACGCCCTCGTTGTGGTGGGCGGTGACGGAATGGTCCATCTCGGCGTCAATGCGCTCGCCGGATCCGGCATGCCCTTCGGGGCGGTCCCGCTGGGAATTGTCCCGACCGGCACCGGCAACGACATGGCCCGGGCGCTCGGCGTGCCGGCCCACGATATCCCCGCTGCCTGCGCGACGGTGCTCGCAGCCCTGGAATCCGGCGGGCGGCTGATCGACGCCGGACGTGCCTCCTCCGACGGGACGTCACGCTGGTTCGCCGGCGTGGTGTCCGCCGGGTTCGACGCGGCCGTCAACGAACGGGCCAACGCCTGGCGGTGGCCCCGCGGCAAGGCACGCTACCACCTGGCGATGCTCCGCGAACTCGCCTCTTTCCGGGCCATCAACTACACCGTGACTGCCGACGGCGAGACCTGGCAGCAGGGCGCGATGCTGATTTCCGTCGCCAACGGCCAATCGATCGGCGGCGGAATGAAAGTAACGCCCGACGCCGTGCTCGACGACGGCTACCTGGACCTGTTCATCGTCGGCCCGCTCTCCCGCACGGGCCTGCTGAAGGTCTTTCCCAAGGTCTTTTCCGGCGGCCACCTCGGCCATCCGGCGGTGCATATCCGACGGGTCCGCAGAGTCGAGCTGTCGGCGGACCACGTGGTGGCCTACGCCGACGGGGAGCGGATCGGTCCCTTGCCCCTCACCATCGAGGTGGTTCCCGGGGCCGTACGTGTCCTGGCGTAGCCCGTGGCCCGTGGCGTGTCAGCAGGGCCGGCGCCGGGGCGGGGCGGCGTCGTGGAGAGAGTCTAGAATCATGCGGAGGCCGGGGCGAAAAAGGCGAACCGGCATGGCGGCATTGGGGCGGGAGTATGGGCAGCAAACTGGAGTCCGGGGTGACGGCAACGGCCGGCACTGACGCCCGCACCGGATCCCGCCGGGCCGGCCGTGCCCGCCGAAGGAGCCGGGGGAGCCGCGCATTCCTGGCGCTCGTCATGGCGGCGACGCTTGCGGGCTGCAGCGTCGGCATCCCCGACCCCGCCGCCCCCGCAGCGGCTCCGGCGACTCCGACCCTCGCCACCCCCACCATCACGCCCGGTTACGACGCAGCCGCCGTCGCGGCGAAGGATATGCCCTTCACCGCCGGCGGGACCCTGGCCGCCGGGGTGCCCGTCCAGCTTTCCGACGGGCTGCGCGACGTGCCGGGATGGGAGCCCGTCCAGGAGAACCTGGCCGGGGCGAGTGAGTACGTGAGGGAAGACGGCTGTGTGGTCTCGGCAAAGGTGCGGACCAACCAGTCAGCCCTGGCCGTCCCGGGGGACGACAGGGCGTCCACGGAGGCCCTCTTCCAGTACCTCGACGCCAGCATTCTTCCCGCCTACCTGGAACCTGCGACCCTGCGCTGGGGCGGGGAACCCGGCGGGCCGGCCCCGGCCGTCGAGGTGCTGGTGTTCAAGGGTGGAGAGCGTTCCGGCGCCAGGGCCACCGCAATCTACGCCCGGCTGTTCAGCAAGTCGGGTTCCTCGGTGTACCTCTCCGTGTCCTGCCCCGACGCCGCGGCCCTTGCGGCGGCACGGTCCGAGACGGAAGCACGGATCGGCGTCGTTCCTCCGTCCGCCTAGGGCCCCTGTCCGCACAGGTCCGCCGTCGCCGTAAGTCCGCCGGAACCCTTCACCCCTGCTTTGTCTGCGAGAGCCTGTTCAGGGCCAGCGCCCCGACCAGCAGGCCGAAGTCGCGCAGGGCCACGTCGTAGAAGCTGCCCAGGATGAGGAGGTTAACAATGATTCCGAGGAGCCAGGCCGCCACGAGCAGCGAGCCGAACCGCGGCTTCAGTGCCACCGCCAAGCCGGCGGAGATCTCCACCACGCCCACGACGTACATGATGGTCTGAGCCGGCAGCGGCACAACATCTGTGACCACAGGAGCCAGGTACATGGTCCAGTCGGTGAGCACATTGGTGAACTTGTCCAGGCCGAACACCACCGGTGCAACGGTGAAGACCGTCCGCAGCAGCAGGAAGGCCTGGCGCTCAGGGGCCGCGGCGAGGGGCCCGGCGGGCGAGGCAAGGGATGCAGGGGATTTCATCACTACTCCTTCTAAAAATAGATACTTTGATTTTAGAATGGACCCGGTAGTTAAGCAATGAATCTTGTTTTTAGAGCTAGGCTGATTTTATGATCCGAGCCCCGTGGACCCGCAGGATTGCGGCCGTCGCCTCCCTGGGTGATGTGAACCGCCGGAAGCTGTTCGACTTCGTCGCCTCGGCGGGGTGTGCCGTCAGCCGCGACGACGCCGCCGGCGCTCTCGGTTTGCCCCGGAGCACGGCGTCTTTCCAGCTGGACCGCCTGGTGCAGGACGGGCTCCTGGCCGTGGAATTCCGCAAGCTGGGCGGCAGGGGCGGGCCCGGGTCCGGCCGCCCGGCCAAGCTCTACCTGGCCGCCGTCCGGGAGGTCGCTGCGTCGGTGCCGGACCGCAACTACGACCTGGCCGCGGAGCTGCTGGTCTCGGCCATCGAGGAGTCAACCGCCCGCGGCGGCTCCGCGCGCGAGGCGCTGGTGCGCACCGCCCACGCACGGGGGCTTGCCGCCGCCCGGGCCAAGGTTGCCCCGGCCGGGCAGCCGGATTCCCCAGGGGAAGCAACGGACGCAGACTTTGCCGGGTTCCTCGCCGCAGAGGGCTACCGTCCCGAGGGCGACGGCGAGGGCGGCCTGGTGCTGCTCAACTGTCCGTTCCACCGGATCGCCGAGGGACATGCCGATGTGGTCTGCGCCATGAACGGCGCCTTCCTGGGCGGCGCCGCGGCAGGCTGCGGCATCGATCCGGACCGCGTGCAGGCCCTCGCCATCGACGAGCTTCGCGCGCAGGGCGCCGCGCGGCCGTCGCAGTGCTGCGCCCGGATCAGGCCTTAGGGGCCAGGCCCGTCGACGCGGGGCCGTGGGCGAGGTTCGGCTCGGCGGCCGCCGGGGGCTTCGCCTGCCCCTTCATTCCGGTCAGCAGCACCCCGGCGATCACCAGCGCGCCGCCCGCGATCTGGACCAGCGTGAGCGGCGTCCCCAGCACCACGGTGATGACCGCAGTGAAGAGCACAATGAGGTTGAGATAGTTCCCGGCAGTGCCAGACGGGGTGGTCTTCAGGGCAAGGTTCCACAGCAGGTAGGCACCCAGGGACGGGAAGACCACAATGTAGGCCAGCGACCAGGCCTCGGCCGGAGTCTCCGGAAGCTTCACGTTCATGGCAAGGGCGAAAGGCGCCAGCGTCACGGCCGCAATCACCACCTGCACGGCCGTGGCCGCGATGGCGGGGACCTCCAGCCTGCGGGCGATGATCGTGTAGCAGCCCCAGACGAGGATCGCGCCGATCATCAGGAGTTCACCAACATTCAGGGACAGGCTGATCAAACGCTGCAGCTCGCCCCGGGTCAGCACCAGCAGGACACCGAGCAGGCCAAGGCCGATGCCGATCCAGCCCAGGCGTGTGGTCCGCTCCCCGGTCAGGACCATCGCCAGCACAACGATCAGGGCCGGGTTGGCCGCCGTGATCAGCGAAGCGTTCATGGCGGAAGTGTGACCCAGGGCCCCGTACAGCAGGAGCGTGTAGCCGCTCATGCCCAGCACGCTCAGAAGCAGCAGCACCGGCCAGCGGCGCAACACCGCGCGCCAGTCCGGCTTCTCCACGAAGTGGGCCAGCAGCAGCAAAGGCACGGCGGCCAGCGCCCAGCGCCAGAACGTCAGGTCCAGGGGCGTCATGGAGGCGACTGCGGCCTGGGCGACGATAAAATTCCCGGACCAGAAGAGGGTGGCCAGGACGAGGTACAGGGACGCTTTCACCGCTCGAATGTACACCAGGGCGGCGGCCGCCACGCAGGTAGAATTGCCCTGTGCCCGTATACCTTGATCATGCCGCAACCACCACCCTGGCCCCGGAGGCCCTGGCGGCGCTGACGCGTGAACTGGCCCGGACCGGCAACCCCTCCTCGCTGCATGGTTCGGGCCGGCGCGCCCGCCGTGCCGTCGAGGACGCCCGCGAGGTGCTGGCGGCAGCGGCCGGGGCCCACCCCTCCGAAGTCATCTTCACCTCCGGCGGAACCGAGGCCGACAACCTTGCCGTGAAGGGCCTGTACTGGGCCCGGCACACCGAGAACCCCGCCCGGACGCGCATCCTGTGCTCCGCCGTCGAACACCATGCCGTGCTGGACACTGTCGAATGGCTCGAGCGGCACGAGGGCGCGGAAGTGTCGTGGCTGCCGGTGGATGCGGACGGGGTCGTGGACCTTGACGTGCTGGCCGCGGAGCTCTCCCGGGACCCTGCCTCGATCGCCCTGGTCACGGTGATGTGGGCCAACAACGAAGTCGGCAGCATCCAGCCCGTGGCGGAGATCGTCGAACTGGCACACCGGGCCGGCGTTCCGGTCCACTCCGATGCTGTTCAGGCCTTCGGCTCGGTGCCCGTGGATTTCCGGGCCATTGGGCTGGATGCCATGTCCATTTCGGGCCACAAGATCGGCGGTCCGGTCGGCGTCGGGGCGCTGTTGCTCGGCCGCGCCGTGAAGCTGACCCCGGTCCAGCACGGCGGGGGACAGGAGCGCGACGTCCGCTCCGGAACCCTGGACACCGCGTCCATTGCAGCCTTTGCCGCGGCCGCCGAGGCGGTTACAACCAAGCTTCCGGAGGAACACGAACGCATTGCCGCGCTCCGGGACCGGCTGATCGACGGCGTCCTGGCAGCGGTGCCGGAGGCAGTGCTGCGCGGGGCCCCCGGTACCGGACGGCTGCCGGGCAACGCCCACTTCACCTTCCCCGGCTGCGAAGGAGACTCACTGCTGTTCCTGCTCGATCTGGCAGGGATCGAATCCTCCACCGGATCGGCCTGCACGGCGGGTGTGCCCCGGCCGTCCCACGTGCTGCTGGCCATGGGACTGGACGAGGACACGGCCCGGGGCGCCCAGCGGTTCAGCCTGGGACATTCCTCCACCGCAGCCGACGTTGACGCCCTGCTGTCCGCCCTGCCCGGCGCCTACACCCGCGCACGCCAGGCCGGCATGGCCGGCCACGAGTCCAGCATCCAGACCGCCGGAACCGTCGCCCGCCACGCTGCCGCGAAGGGCTAGTGCAGCTGGGACTCCGGCAGCAGGCTGTCGAGCGGGACGCCCGGATCGGCGAGGGCAGCCGGGCTCACGGCGGTTTTTGCCGAGATCAGCTGCTTGATCATCTTCTGCGGCTTGCCCGAGCGAGGCCAGTTCACGCTCATTCCCGCGACCACCCGGCCTTCGCGCTGCCAGAACGCGAGGAACTCCTTGCCCTCGAGGGAGCCGCGGATCGTGGGCGGGCCCGAGACGAGCGCCGGGAAACCGGAAAACTCCATGCTCACATCGAACTGGTCGGTGTAGAAGTAGGGGACCGTGTCCAGCACGGCGTCCTGGCCGAGCATCGCCCTGGCGGCCACCTTGCCGCCGTTGAGGGCATTGGACCAGTGCTCGCTGCGGTGGTGCTCCCCGGTGAAGGGATGCAGGGCGTTCGCGACGTCCCCGGCGGCAAGGATTCCGGGCGCTGACGTCCGCAGCGAGGCATCCGTGAGGATGCCGTTCCGCAGGGCGATCCCCGCTTCTTCCGCCAGCGAGACCTCGGGGACCACTCCCACGGCGATGATCACAAGATCCGCGGGCAGGACCTCCCCGGCATCCGTGACCACGCCCGTGACCCGGCCCGACTGCTCCCTGATTTCCGCAGCCGAGGCGGGGAGCCGGAACCGGACGCCGTGTGCCTCATGCAGCGAACGGAAAAACGCGCCCAGCTCCGGCCCGATCGCCGCGCCCAGCGGCACGTCCTCGAGCCCCAGCAGCGTGACGGAGTTTCCATACGCGCTCGCCGCCGCTGCGAGCTCCATCCCGATCCAGCCCGAACCGATCATCACGACATTCCGTCCGCCGCCGGCCAGTCCGGCGCGCAGGCGGCGGCAGTCGTCCATTGTGCGGAAGGTGCTGACCCCCTCCACGTCGCTTCCGGGCAGCGGAATGCGCCGGGGGCGGGCGCCGGTGGCCAGCAGCAGGGAGGCGTAGCCCAGGGTCCGGCCGTCCCGGAGGGTCACGCTGCGGGCGGCCGGATCAATCCGCGTGACGGCAGCGCCCAGCCGCAGGTCAACCCCGTTCTCCGCGTACCAGCCGGCCGGAACCACGGGCAGGGCATCCTCTTCGGCCTTGCCCAGGAGGTATTCCTTGGACAGCGGCGGACGCAGGTAGGGATGGTGCCGCTCCTCCGCCAGCAGGATCACCGGTCCGCCATAACCTTCCGTGCGGAGGGTTTTGGCAGCTGTGGCGCCGGCGAGTCCGCCGCCCACGATCACAATGTTGTCGGAGGCCATGGGGTGCTCGATTCCTGCGGCCGCCGGCGCAACCGGAGCCGCTTGTCGCGGGAGGTCCATCTAAAACCGTTGTTTTTGACTTTAGAATCACCGCCAGCGGCCGTCAAGGCCTTTTGGGTGAGGATTCGGCGTGGCGATAGAATGGGGCGGCAGGCATTGTGCTATTTCTGCGGCCAGCAGCCGCCGGTGCCGGCAACAACCCCTGAACCCTAAAGAAAGTCAGTATGCGAGTTCTTGCAGCCATGAGCGGCGGCGTCGATTCCGCCGTTGCCGCAGCCCGCGCCGTCGAGGCGGGACACGACGTCGTCGGCGTCCACCTTGCGCTGTCCAGGATGCCGGGCACCCTGCGCACCGGCAGCCGCGGCTGCTGCACCATCGAGGACTCCCGCGACGCCTGGCGGGCCTGCGACGTGCTCGGTATCCCGTACTACGTGTGGGACTTCTCGGAGCGATTCAAGGAAGACGTCGTCCAAGACTTCATCGACGAATATGCCGCCGGGCGCACGCCGAACCCTTGCATGCGCTGCAACGAGCGGATCAAGTTTGCCGCGCTGCTGGAGAAGGCCATCGCCCTGGGATTCGACGCCGTCTGCACCGGCCACTACGCCAAGGTGATCAGCGACGCCGACGGCAACCCCGAACTGCACCGCGCCGCGGACTGGGCGAAGGACCAGAGCTACGTCCTGGGCGTCCTCACGCACGAACAGCTCAAGCACTCCATGTTCCCGCTCGCGGACACTCCGTCCAAGGCCGAGGTCCGGGCCGAAGCGGAACGCCGGGGACTGTCCGTGGCGAACAAGCCGGACAGCCACGACATCTGCTTCATCCCCGACGGCGACACCGCCGGGTGGCTGGCCGAGAAGATCGAGATGACCACCGGCGACATCGTGGACGAGTCCGGTGCCAAGGTCGGCGAGCATCCCGGCGCCAACGCGTTCACGGTCGGCCAGCGCCGCGGGCTGAAGCTCGGCACCCCGGCCGC
>DATIUQ010000164.1:0-15528 GCA_035466775.1 Arthrobacter sp. | reverse complement strand
GTTGGACGCCCCATCGACGTGGTAGCTCCAGTACATGCCGTCGGTTGCGTCGCCGACCTGCCGGCTCCACATCACACCCATCTTCCCGTCATAGGCGATCACAGCCGAGGTGTCGTCCACAGACACGTTGCTCAACGACGCTGGATGCTGGAACGGCGTCCCCCACTTCACGCCGGCCGTGTCGGTGACGTTCAGATAGATCCGGTTCGCCTGCTGCCACGTGGCCCACACCCGACCCGTCGAGTCCTTGTCGATGGTCAGGGTCTCAACGCGCTGGTTGTTGATCTGTTCAGAACTGAGCAGCGTGTACGTCTTCTTGCTCGCGTCGTAGCTGTACCGCCGCATCATCGTCGGGAAGTTCGGCTCAGCCGGCAAACCGTCGTTAACGAACCGGTAGCTCGCCACATACAGCCTCGTCCCGTCCCACAACACGTCATGATGAGTGTTTGCCCGAGTGTCCGTCGCCACACCTGTGTCGACCCATGAGCTCGTTGAGCTGTTGTAGCGGAAGATATGAAAATCCGAGCTGGCAGTGTCCCACAGGTTCCCCCACCAGAGCCCGTCGTTGAACCACAAGGCACTCGTTGCCCGCTTCGTGCCGGTCGGCGTCCCCGTCCCCGAATGCGACGGTCCCTCAACCCCAACATCACCCACAGCAGCCGACGCCGGAACCGGCACCATCAGAACACCCAGGGCAAGCAGCAGCGCTGCCAGCAGTGCATGGAGCCGCAGATTCCGAGACCCTCGTCGACAATCATGGTTGCTCATGTTTTCATCCTTCCGACATTCAATCTGTGAAACCTTGACGGTGCAGATACCGCGAGAACGACCGCGCGCGGCACAGTCCCCGGGGGTGCTTCAATTGCGCCTGTGACGCACCCCGGCCGGGACAGCCCGTGGTAGCAACCCTGTTGAATAGCGGAGTTTCGGTCCCGGCGCCCGCTGGCGGCCCGTCACAACGACGTCGACGGCGTGATCATGGGAGCGCCCACCTGTGATGGCAACCTGGTCCGCACAGGAGGGCATGCGGCAAATGCCCCACGGAACATTCGATGCTTTATTTGGGGTGGGGATGGCCGCACTTACTAACGCTCTCGGCGACTTGATAGTCAGCTCGGAGGCGAATATTCGAAGCTGGGACAATTGCATCACCACTTCATGACAATTACGGAATATCAAACGACATCGCGCTATTGGCCGCGCGAAAGCAGGGCTTGTCCGCTCATAGTCTGGTCTGTGTCCCCAGCCCTCTAGCATTCCCCGTGTCGTAGAGCCTATGGTCGGCCTCGAGGGGGTGTCACGAGTAGGCCATACTTGCTTTCCCCGGTGGATCCACTCGGTGACTACCGGGATACTCGCCCTTCGTCTTTCAAGCGTCGCCAGGTCAAGCCGGGGTGCGAGGTCCGGCGCGCCGCCGCCTCAGCGCATGGCCCCAGCGAAGCCTCAACGGCGGGATCAAAACAACCGCCGCAGTGCGCACCGCGCCCCTGATCTAGAAATATGCAGGGTTGGGGACCGCCGCCCAACGGCGCCGCCATTCATCCGGCAATATCGCCCGCAAGTTTGTTATCGGGAAAGTAGACCCGTGTTCCAGGCTTTATGGCCTGATGGATGGCGTTTCCACGTTGCCCAGGAATTTGGCGCGCTGACCGAAGCGAGAGGTCCGATACGGGACAGAGAAAGCCAGGTGCGTCAGGATTCCCTCCGGGCTGCGGCGGCCAATTGAAAGTGGATAGGCAACGCCAGCTGGACCGGAGACACACCGACAGGCTCGTCAAGCAGCTCGTTGATCGAGGTCTGCCCTTCCAGTTCCATAGTCAGGTTCGAGTCCATGTCTTGAGCCTATGCGCAGCGGGCGCACGGTCCGCTGAGGGACACGGCGGGGAGGAAAGCTGCTTTGCCGCCGTCGGCGGCGCCGGCCTAGTTGGCCTCGACGGGCAGTCCCGGCTCCGGAGCGTTGACGATCGCCTTTGCCTCAGTGGAGGACATCTTGGTAGCCAGTTCGGTGACGACCGCCCGGAGCTCCTGCCTCAGCACATCCGGGTCAATTGAGGCGGCAGCAAGCACGGAACGTTCCATATCCGCGGCCTCGGCAACGGCCTCGCGGCCCCGGTCCGTCAGGGACACAACGTGGCTGCGGCGGTCTGAGGCACTGCGCTGCCGGGAGATGTGGCCGTGGGCCTCCAGACGGCTGAGAGTCTTTCCCATAGTCTGCGCCTGGACGCGCACCAGTTGTGCAAGCTGGGCCTGTGTCATGGGGCCGTTGACGGAGAGCACTTCCATGGCGATGACACCGGCATGGGTCAGGCCAATAGCCCCCAACTTTTCGTTCCAGGAGTGTTCAACAAGGCGTGCTGCCGTGGACAATAGGCGCCCAGTGGGCCAGCGATCCATATCAGGCATACCAACGAGTATAGCGATCACACGATTCGGCGGCCGCACCAACGCTCACTAGGCTTGAATATCGCCACCCTGAAACAGCCCCGAGAAGGAGCACTCCTTGCCTGAACGACTCATCCCCGGTGATACGGCGCCGGCTTTCACCTTGAAAAATTCCGAAGGGCACGAGGTCTCCCTGGGGGACTATCTTGGCCGCAGCACGGTGGTTTACTTCTACCCGGCGGCTTCCACTCCGGGCTGCACGAAGCAGGCGTGCGACTTCCGGGATTCCCTGGCATCCCTGCGGCAGGCCGGCTACGACGTGGTGGGCATCTCCCCCGACCCCGTGGACAAGCTCGCCAGGTTCGCAGCTGAAGAAGGCCTGGACTTCCCGCTGCTGTCCGACCCGGACCACGCCGTCGCCGAGGCATACGCGGCTTGGGGAGAGAAAAAGAACTATGGCAAGACGTACCAGGGGCTTATCCGGTCCACGGTGGTTGTCGATCCCGAGGGGAAGATCGAAGTGGCCCAGTACAACGTCCGGGCCACCGGGCATGTCGCCAAGCTCCGCCGGGACCTCAAAATCGACTCCTGACCGGCGAATCCCACGCGGCCCGGGACAGTGCCGGCCGCGGCGGCTCTCCGGGTTCGCGGTCCAGGGCCTCGCGCTCATCCCCTGTGGGTGATGCGTCCAGGCTGCCGGCCGGCCTACAGTCGCTGAAGGTCCGCGCCTCTGTGGCGTCACGGGATGGAGCAGCGTGCTTGAAGTGATCGCCGAGCTGGTGCCGCAGGCCATCGGCATGGCGGCCAGCCCGCTCCCGTTGATCGCCGTGCTGCTGATGATCCTTTCTCCGAATGGCCGGGGCAGGAGCATCGGCTTTGCCGTGGGCAGGGTCCTCGCGGTCCTGGTGACGGTGCTTGCGGTGGCGGCCCTGTCCGACTTAGCGACAGAGGGGTCAGGCGGCACACGCGTCGGCGCGGTCATCCGCCTCGTGCTGGGCGTGGGACTCATGGTCCTGGCGGTCTACAAGTTCAGCTCGCGGCCGAAGGGCGCCGCCGTGCCAAAATCCCCCGAGTGGATGCAGGCCCTGGGCGGCATGCCGCCCGCGAAGGCCCTGCGGACGGGATTCCTTATAACCGCGATCAATCCGAAGGAACTGATCTTTGGCCTCGCGGCCGGCATTGTGATCGGCAGCGCCGGCATCCCGCCCGGAATGGCGGCTGCCGCCCTGCTCATCTATACGGCAATGGCCACGATCACCGTCGTGGTGCCGGTCGTGGCCTATCTCCTGCTCGGCGCTCCGGTGCGCCGTGTGCTGGAACCGGCCAAGGCATGGCTGGTTCGCTACTACGACATCATCATCGCCGTCGTGCTTGCCATTATTGGCGCGGTCATGATCGGCAAGGGCCTCGCCGCCATCTAGGTTCGCCATCGGGTGCCGCCGGCTGCTCGCCCCGGCGGCCAGACGCCGCGGTCTTCCCGACGACGGCGTCTGTCGCCCGGGACCCGAGGTCAACCTTGTCACCGAGACGTGGGCCGTGAAATGTACAATGGACCCTGGTATCCGCCTTGCCGATCCTTGGACCGGCCAGGGCGGGCGCCGCGCGCGAGTGGTGAAATTGGCAGACACGCAGGATTTAGGTTCCTGTGCCTTCGGGCGTGGGGGTTCAAGTCCCCCCTTGCGCACACAGTAAAGAGTCCCGGTCTTCGGACCGGGGCTCTTTTGTTTAACCGCGGCTCTGGTTAGCGCGGCTTCCGCCTGTGTTTACCGGCCGCCGTGAAACCGCCGTCAACAAAACCGCCCGATATTGGCGGCCGGAACCGCACGCCCCCGGCCGGGAAACCCCTCAAAACCGGGCCGGTTGGGCCGCCAATCGATTCTGCAAAAAGAATTTCCATCCCGCACCCATCCGTTTCCCCCGAGCCCGCGAATACCCATTGAGACACCAACCAAGGGTCGGTGCCCAACAAGTCGGACAAGGGCCAGAGCGGCAATAGCGCCGCTGGCAACGATCGGCACTACAAAGGAGAAACCGAAATGCAGACCATCAAGCGCACGACTCTTTCCGTTGCAGGAATCGCTGCTGCAGCCATGCTCAGCCTCACTGCCTGTGGCGGAGCAGCCACCACGGCACCCGCTTCCTCGGCCCCGGCCTCCACTCCGATGGAAACAAGCATGGCGCCGTCGCCGTCCCCCAGCTCGGCTGCAGCCATGGATCCGGCCGCCAACCTCGTTGGCGCCGGCTGCGCAGGCTACGCCGCCCAGGTTCCCACCGGCGCCGGCTCCGTCTCCGGAATGGCCCTCGACCCGGTAGCCGTCGCTGCATCCAACAACCCGATCCTCACCACGCTGACCGCCGCGGTGTCCGGCAAGCTCAACCCCAAGGTGGACCTGGTGGACACCCTGAACGGCAGCGAATTCACGGTTTTCGCGCCGACGGATGACGCCTTCGCCAAGATCGACGCCGCCACGATCGAAACGCTGAAGACGGACGATGCCCTGCTCAGCAAGATCCTGACCTACCACGTTGTTCCGGGCAAGATCAGCCCGGACCAGATCGTCGGCACCCACAAGACAGTCCAGGGCGGTTCCGTGACGGTCACCGGTTCCAAGGACGCGCTCAAGGTCGACGACGCCAACGTTGTTTGCGGCGGCGTCATGACCGCCAACGCCACTGTCTACATGGTCGACTCGGTCCTGATGCCCAAGTAGGCAACACCAAGCCCTCCTGCCTCGGTTCCAGCCTGACTCACTGGACCAACTAGGAGAAACGAAGGCCCGCACCGCTGGTGCGGGCCTTCGCTTTTTTCTGCCGGGACCGGCGGCGCAGCCGCTCACAGGGATCGCCCGGGCCGGTCAACTAGAATGAGGCTGTTCCGCAGCCGGCGGTCCATCCAGTCCCCCAGAGGTGATTCCCGAGTGCCCAGAAGTACCGTGCCCAGCCGTACCGTGCGCCCCCGTAATATGCAGGGCAGTGGTGCGCGGGCCCGCGCGCTGCGCCGCATCGCAGCTGGCGTGGCCGTGCTCCTGACCTTGCCGCTCGCCGCCTGCACCGGCACGCCCGGCCCCGGCCCGGGCTCCGCCACCGCCAGCCCCACGGATTCCGGCCCCAGCGCCGTCTTCACTTTCGGCACCGCCTCGCAGCCGCTCGGACTGGACCCGGCCATTGTCTCCGACATCGAGTCCTACCGGATCACGCGGCAGGTCCTGGAGGGACTGGTCGGCGTGGACCAGACCACGGGGCAGCCCACGCCGCTGCTGGCAACAGAATGGAAGACGAGCGACGACGGCCGAGCCTACACGTTCAAGCTCCGCGAGAAGGTGACGTTCCAGGACGGGACTGCCTTCGACGCCGCTGCAGTCTGCAGCAACTTCGACCGCTGGTTCAACTTCTCCGACACGCTGCGGCAGCAGGCTCCGGGGACAACATTCAAGGGCGTGTTCAAGGCCCACGCCGACCAGGCGGCCCTCTCCACCTACAAGGGATGCGCCGCCGTCGCCCCGGACAACGTCACGATCGAGCTCACCCAGCCGTTCACCGGATTCCTGCAGGCCCTCACGCTGCCCGCCTTCGCCATCTCCTCGCCCCAGGCCCTCGCGTCCAGGAACGCCGATGAGCTGAACCAGAGCCGCGACGGCCAGCCTGTCTCCGCCTACGGGCTCCATCCCGTCGGGACCGGCCCCTACGTCTTCAGTTCCTGGGACCCCAACAGCATCACGCTCACCAGCAACAAGGACTACTGGGGGGACAAAGGCCAGATCGGCACGATCAACTTTGTCACCTACGACCACACCCAGACCCGGATGCAGGCCCTGCTCGACAGGAAGATCGACGCTTACGACGCCGTGACCATCGGCAACTTCGACCAGCTGGTCAAGCGCGGCCAGCAGATCGTGCAGCGCGATCCGTTCTCCGTCATGTACCTGGGCATGAACCAGGAAGTGCCCATCCTGCAAAACGTCAAGGTCCGCCAGGCCATCGAAATGGCCTTGGACAAGGACACCCTGATCCGCAAATTCTTCATCGACAACACAGCCCAGGCCACGCAGTTCGTCCCGCCGAAGCTCAGCGGCTTCAATAACAACGCCCCTGCCTTGGGCCACAACCCGGCGAAGGCCAAGGAACTGCTCACCGAGGCCGGCTACCAGGGCGAGGAACTGAAGTTCTACTACCCGCTGAACGTCACCAGGCCCTATCTCCCGACGCCGGAAAAGGTCTATGCGGAAATCAGCAAGCAGCTGACCGCCGTCGGGCTGAACATCAAGCCGGTGCCTGTGGAATGGTCCGAGGGGTACCTCCAGAAGGTCACGTCCCCCGGCGACCATGGCCTCCACCTGCTGGGCTGGAACGGTTCCTATGCCGACCCGGACAACTTCGTGGGCCCGCTCTTCGGCGAGAACACCGGCGAGTTCGGCTACCAGGACCCGCAGGTCTTTTCCAAGATCGCCCGGGCGCGCGGCCTGCCGGACGGCAAGGAGCGGACGGAGGAATACCAGACCATCAACGCGCAGATCGCCGCCACGGTGCCCGCCGTGCCGATCGCTTTCCCGATCTCGGCGCTGGCCCTCTCCGACCGCGTGCTGAAGTATCCGGCGTCGCCCGTCCTGAACGAAGTTTTCACAAAGGTCGAGCTAAAGCCTTGACGGACGGAGCCAATTTCAGTAAGAGGCCGGTGCGGGATATTCTGTGACAGCCAGACCCGCTGCTATCGGAGACTGATTGTGACTTTCATTTCCAAGACCCAACATGCCGACGTCGTCCTGATTGGCGGCGGCATCATGAGTGCCACGCTCGGTGCCTTCCTGAAGCAGCTTGAGCCGAACTGGACGATTTCCCTGTTCGAGAAGCTGGATGAGCCCGGGCTGGAAAGCTCCGGGCCCTGGAACAACGCCGGAACCGGACATGCCGCGCTGTGTGAGCTCAACTACTCCCCCGCTGCCAAAGACGGCTCGGTGGACCCCGCGAAGGCGCTCCTGATCAACGAGCAGTTCCAGTTGTCCCGCCAGTTCTGGTCCCACCTCGTCACGAACGGCATGATCGGCTCCCCCAAGGGCTTCATCAACACCGTTCCGCACATGAGCTTCGTGATCGGCGAGGACAACACCAAGTTCCTGCGCACCCGCTACGAGGCGCTCAAGCCGAACCCGCTGTTCCGCTCGATGGAATACTCCGAAGACCACGCCCAGATCGCGAAGTGGGCCCCGCTGATCGTCAAGGGACGCGACCCGAAGCAGCGCGTCGCCGCCACCCGCGCCGCGGAAGGGACCGACGTCGACTTCGGCGCCCTGACCCGTGAGCTGACCGCCTACCTCGGCAACAATGGCGTGGAGGTCAATTACGGCCACGACGTCTCCGGCATCAAGCGTGCCCCCGGCGGCGGCTGGGACCTGGCGCTCAAGCACCCCACGTCCGGCGAACACGGCTCGATCCGCGCGAAGTTCGTCTTCGTGGGCGCCGGCGGCGGGGCCCTGCACCTGCTGCAAGCCTCCGGCATTCCGGAAAGCAAGGGCTACGGCGGTTTCCCGGTCTCCGGCCAGTTCTTCCGCTGCACCGACGAGACGCTCGCGGCCCAGCACAGCGCCAAGGTCTACGGCCAGGCCTCCGTGGGCGCCCCGCCCATGTCGGTCCCGCACCTGGACACCCGCTACGTCAACGGCAAGCGCTCCCTGCTGTTCGGCCCGTACGCCGGCTTCTCCACGAACTTCCTGAAGAACGGCTCCTACCTGGACCTCCCGCTGTCCATCCGGCCCTCCAACATCATCCCGATGCTGGCCGTGGCCAAGGACAACATGGACCTGACCGCGTACCTGGTCAAAGAGGTCGCCAAGCGGCACGGGGCCAAGGTCGAGGCCCTGCGTGAGTACTACCCCGCGGCCCAAGACGGCGACTGGGAACTCATCACCGCCGGCCAGCGTGTCCAGATCATCAAGAAGGACCCGAAGAAGGGCGGCGTGCTGCAGTTCGGCACCGAAGTCATCGCCGGCCGCGACGGATCCATCGGCGCGCTGCTGGGCGCGTCCCCGGGCGCGTCCACCGCAGTGCCGATCATGATCGAGCTGCTCCAGAAGTCCTTCCCGAAGCAGTTCAAGGGCTGGCAGGCCAAGTTCAAGGAGATGATGCCCGGCTACGGCGTCAAGCTCAACGAGAACCCGGACCTCGCCGCCCAGCTCGAAGCCGACACCGCCAAGGCGCTGCAGCTGGAACCGGTCAACGCCGCGCGCAACTGACGCCCGCTCCGGGTTGCGGCAGTCTTGGTCCCTTGCAGGTTAGATTCCGTTGAAGTACGTCCGCCGACCCATCAGGAGACCATGAGATGTTCCGGCTCGCAAAGCTGTCGCTGGCAAACCGGGCACTGATCGCGCTGATCACCGTCTTCGCGTCGGTCTTCGGCGTGATCACGATGTCCTCGCTCAAGCAGGAGCTCATTCCCTCCATCGAGTTCCCGCAGATCACCGTCATCACCTCGATGCCGGGGGCCTCGCCCGAAGTCGTGGACAAGCAGATCAGCAGCCCGCTGGAAACGGCGCTCAACGGCGTCGAAGGGCTGGAGTCGACGTCGTCCACTTCCCGCAACGGCGTCTCCCAGATCAGCATGGTGTTCACCTACGGTTCGAACCTGGACCGTGCGCGGAACCAGATTGACCGGGCCATCTCCAACGCCAAGCGGTCACTGCCGGAGGACGTCCAGCCCCAGGCCATCGCCGGCAGCATCAGCGACTTCCCGATCGTGTTCCTCGCGGTTTCCTCCGACAGGCCCCTCAGCGAGCTGAACGCCGATCTGGCCCGGCTCACCGTGCCGCGGCTGCAAAAGCTCGACGGCGTCCGCGGGGCCGAGGTGACCGGCGGCGCCACGCAGCACATCAAGATCCTCCCCCGCCCCGAAGCCATGGCGGCCTCCGGCGCGGGGATCCAGTCCATCAGCGAGGCGCTCAAGAACAACGGGGCACTCGTTCCGGCCGGCACCATCGAAGAGCAGGGCAAAACGCTCTCGTTGCAGATCGGCAGCCCGGTCGACTCGCTGGACGCCATCAAGGCGCTCCCGCTCGGTGGCACCAGCAAGGCCGCAACCATCGGCAGCGTCGCCGACGTCAGCATCACCGAGGACGCCCGCACGTCGATCACGCGGACCAACGGCAAGGAAACCCTGGCCCTGTCCGTCACCAAGAAGCCCGAGGGCGACACGGTCGGCATCTCCCACGCGGTGAAGGACGTGCTTCCCCAGCTCGAGGCCGAGCTTGGCTCCAATGCCCGGTTCACCCCGATTTTCGACCAAGCGCCGTTCATCGAAAAATCCATCAAGGACCTCACCACCGAGGGCCTGCTGGGCCTGGGCTTCGCCGTCGCCGTGATCCTGGTGTTCCTGATGTCCGTCCGCGCCACCCTGGTCACGGCCGTTTCCATCCCGCTGTCGCTGCTGATCACGTTCATCGGGCTGTCAGCCACGGGCTACTCGCTGAACATCCTGACCCTCGGCGCCCTCACCATCGCGATCGGCCGCGTCGTGGACGACTCCATCGTGGTGATCGAGAACATCAAACGCCATCTGAGCTACGGCGAGGCGAAGATCACGGCAATCCAGACGTCCATCCGCGAGGTCGCCGGTGCCATCACGGCGTCGACCCTGACCACCGTGGCCGTCTTCCTGCCGATCGCCTTTGTGGCCGGCTTGGCCGGCGAACTGTTCCGGCCGTTCGCGCTGACCGTCACCATCGCCCTGCTCTCCTCCCTGCTCGTCTCGCTGACGATCGTGCCGGTGCTGGCGTACTGGTTCCTGCGGAACCCGGCTGACAAGACGGGCGGAGCCCGGGAAGACACAGCCCGGGAAGACACAGACAAGGACGCCGCTGGCCGTGAAACCAGCGCCCGGCAGATCGCGGCGAAGGCCCACGAGGCCGAGCAGCGCACCGTCCTGCAGCGCGGCTACCTGCCGGTCCTGACCAAAACCCAGAAACATCCGGTCGTGACACTGATCGCGGCCGTGCTCATCCTCGGCGGCACGGCCGCCATGACCCCGCTGCTGGCCACCGACCTGCTGGGCAACTCCGGCGAGAACAGCATGACCGTCCGGCAAGCCCTCCCGGCCGGCACCAGCCTGGCTGAGGCCAGCGCCTCGGCGGTCAAGGTCGAGGAGGTGTTGCGGGAGATCGACGGCGTCAAAGACGTCCAGGTCACCACCGGCAATGCCCAGACCGGATTCTCCGCGCTGCTGTCCTCCGGTGCCTCCAACTCCAGCTTCACCGTGGTGACTGAGGAAAAGGCCAACCAAAGAAGACTCAAGGACACTGTCCGCAGCGAACTGGCCAGGATCCCGGACGCCGGCAAGATCACCGTGGGCTCGCAGCAGGGCGGCTTCGGCACGTCCTCGACCGTGGACATCACCCTCAAGGCGGCCACCACCGCCGATCTCCGGGCCGCGAGCGACGCCATGGTGAAGGCCATGGACGGCGTTCCCGGCTCCTCCGAAGTGGCCACCAACCTGGCAGCCAGCCAGCCGGTGGTCCAGGTGAAAGTGGACCGGGCCAAGGCCATAGCCGCCGGCCTCACCGAGGAACAAGTGGCCGGCGTGCTCGCCTCCACCATCAGCCCGATCCCGGCCGGAACAGTGCGCATCGACACCAACGACTTCCCGGTCCGGATCGGCGAAGGCACCCGCTTCCAGAGCGTCGACGCCGTCCGGCAGACCACGCTGCCGACGGCGGCCGGTCCCGTGCCGCTGGTCAGCATCGCCTCCGTGGAACAGGTCGACGTCCCGGTGTCCATTACCGCCAGCAACGGCCAGCGGACCGCACGGGTGTCCGTCACGCCGTCGGGCGCCAACCTCGGCGCGCTGAGCACCGAAGTGCAGTCCCGGCTCAAGACCGTCCAGCTGCCGCCCGGTGTGACCGCCGAGATCGGTGGCGCCACGACCCAGCAGGCCGAATCCTTCGGCCAGCTCGGATTGGCCCTGCTGGCGGCGATCGCGATCGTCTACGTGATCATGGTGGCAACGTTCAAGTCGCTCATCCAGCCGCTGATCCTGCTGGTCTCGGTGCCGTTCGCCGCCACCGGCGCCATCGGGCTGCTGCTCATCACCGGGGTGCCGCTGGGCCTGCCCTCACTGATCGGCATGCTGATGCTCGTGGGCATCGTCGTTACGAACGCCATTGTGCTGATCGACCTCATCAACCAGTATCGCCAGCCGCGGAACGGCGAGCCCGGAATGACCGTGGCGGACGCGATTACACACGGCGCCCGCCAGCGGCTCCGGCCGATCCTGATGACCGCGCTTGCGACCGTGTTCGCCCTGACTCCCATGGCGCTGGGCCTGACCGGCGGCGGAGGCTTCATCTCGCAGCCGCTCGCCATCGTGGTGATCGGCGGCCTCATCTCCTCCACGGCCCTGACCCTGGTCCTGGTGCCGGTGCTGTACCGGCTCGTGGAGGGGAGGCGTGAGCGGAAGGCCCTGGCCAAGGCCGGGCCGGGTGCGGGTGACGGCGCCAGTGCCGGCCCGGGTCCCGCCGGAGCCCGTCTCCGGGGCCGCCGCGCTGCCCCCGGGGCCGACCCCGATGACTTTCCCTATGACGTTCCCGACGGCGCACGGGTCCCCTCGGGTTCCCACTAACAGTCGCTGGTCCGTGGCTTCTTCTCAGATCCGGACTGCTTTGTGGCGGCGCGGGGCACGGGTGCCGCGTGCCGCCCCGGCCAACAGCAGGGGCCTCCTGGCGCTTGCTGTCGCTGCGCGGTGGCGGGGTCCTTCCATGGAATGGCCCTGGATGAGCAGCGATCCCTCGTTGAGTGCGCAGTCATCACCGATGGTCACGAGTGTTTTTCTATTATGCCAGCGCCGGGGTCTTAGAGCCGCTTGCCGACTTTGACGCCCAACATTCTCCAGAACATCGACTTAAACGGTGTTCCTCCGAAGGGCGCACCGGTCAACAGTTTCCAGAGCCGTTGGTGTTACCAGAAATAGTGGTCGTAGATGGAACAATATTCGGTTATGGCGGCAAGGTATGTGCCCACCGGGTAGTTTGTGGATTGGGGTCGGAACGCCTGGTTACCTGTCTCGCTGAATAACGTGGCCCTACGTAGGAGTGCAGTTCGTCACGGAGCGCGATTTCAATTTTCGATGAGAAGGGCTCCATCCTTTTCTTGCTCCTTGGGGCAACCCTGCCCTGGTCCCCTGGCAGCGGCCACAGGGTTCACGTCGGCCTGGCGTAATTCAGAACGCGTAGTGTCAGCGGCAGAAGTCGGAGGAACCGCCTCAGGGCTCTGGAGGTCAAGACGTCGACGACGTCTTGACGTTGGCGCATGGATAGATGATTCTCTCTCAACTGCCATCACTTTGCTGCGTCACGTAGCGAGCGTGGGAAACGAACTTCTCGGTTAGGACCACCGCTCCCCTAATGTTCATTTTCTCAGGGGGATTTGCTGCTTATTGAGTCCTGCATCGCGGTTCCAAGCGGCAGATGCGGAGCACGGGCGTCTGTTCCATATTCGGATTCCAACTCACCGATCTGGAAATTGTGCTCACCGGTCAGGGGTGAGCTGGTTCATTGATGATGATGCCAAGACATTCCGGGGCAGGGTTAAGATGCGGCAGGGACTGCACTCTTTTGACGGTTTTAAGGAGCTCTGTCACTCCCTTCGCGGAGAAAGCTGCTGGTTCCGTTACTGCAACTACCCGATCCGCCCAGGTCAATCGAAGCCCGGTGGCCAGCCCGAGGATGACGGATGTCTTCCCCACGCCGCCCTTCGATTACCTATGGCGGTTACTCGCACGATGCTCCTGACGCTTATGGAAATATCAAGATGTAACCGTCACTGCCTCTCCCGGTTTAGCGATGGTAGGGCTCACTGAGAAGGCGGGCGGCAGACTGGGAGGTTCGCCATCTGAGGACGAGGAGCGGGCGCCTACGCTAGGTATCATCGGGGCCGCGAGTACGGGGAAGCAGGTACTCGGGGCTTGGATACAGGTACCCGGGAGGGGTGGATACAGGTGCTCGAAGTCATTGCGGTTGGCCACTAAACGTGGCTACTGTCGAAACAGAGGTTTGAAGCCTCCACTGCATTTCGGAGTATCCGCGGTGGGGAAGCCAGGTATTGCTGCTGGGGGAAATAGCGGCGGCCGCAGTGTGCCGCTTTGCGCGGCATTCCTTGAAAAGTAGAAGGGCCCGGACGAAGACGTCCGCCACCCGTCACACACAAGCTGGCAGGAGCCTCCCCCATCCCTGACCACGCTCATGACAGGGAACGAGGGAGATCATGCCGATCATCAGGGATCCGCACCTGTATAACGAGCAGAGCCTGTTCGTCGACCTGGAGGGGGTGCTGGGCTGCCGCCTCTTTCTGAAGATTGAGGGGTTCAATTTCGCCGGCTCAATCAAGCTTAAGCCCGCGCGGGAGATGGTCGAGCGCGCCGAGCGGGAGGGGTTGATCGGCCCTGGCTCCATCCTCGTGGAGTCCTCATCGGGCAACCTCGGCGTCGCGCTCAGCATGATCGCTGCCAGCAAGGGGTACCGCTTCGTGTGTGTGATCGATCCGCGCTGTAACCCGCCAACCCGGCAACTCATGGAGTCGCTCGGGGCACAGGTGGACCTGGTCACCGAACCGGATCCCGTCGACGGCTTCCTCGGAGCCCGGCTCAACCACGTGCGGGACCTGTGTGCGTCCGACGAGCGGTACATCTGGCTCAACCAGTACACCAATCCCGGCAATTGGGGAGCGCACTATCGCTGGACTGCCCCCGAGATCTCCAATCAGTTCCCCGACCTGGACGTGCTGTTCGTGGGAGCAGGGACAACGGGGACCTTGATGGGGTGCGCGCGGTACTTCCGTGAGCACCGGCCGGATGTCCGGATTGTCGCGGTCGATGCCGCAGGATCGGTCTCGTTCGGCGGCCAGCCCGCCGCCCGCCTGATCCCGGGACTCGGAATGAGCGTGCGGCCGCCGCAGCTCGACGAGGCCTTGATCGATGACGTGGTGATGGTCGAAGAACTGGACACGGTGCGCGCCTGCCACCGCCTCGCCACTGCCGGCTTCACGCTCGGTGGCTCCACCGGGACCGTGGTCCACGGCGCCGCGTCTTGGCTCACCGAACACGACGCCCAGGACCTGACGGCGGTTGCCATTTCCCCGGACATGGGCCGACCCTACCTGGACACTGTCTACAACCCTGACTGGGTGCACGATCATTTCGGCGCCGAAGCGCTGGCAACCGCCGACGATTTGGCAGGGGCTCCGGGCCGACGGTCCGACCCGGTGTCGGAGCCACAGCACCCGGCACGTGAAGCGGTGGCCGGTTACGCCGCAACCGCCGCCTTAGGGAATTTCGTGAAGTGAAAATGCGTCTCGATAACCTGCAGGGCGCTCCGCGTTCCATATCTTCTATCGATCTCCCCATTCCTGATGCAACCGCGGCTCCGGCCGGGAACGGCTCTCCGGCCGCTCCGGCTAAGGGTACGGCCGTTGCCTTGGAGCGCCGGCTGGCGGATCTTCTGGCGTCGGTGGTAAAGAAGGACGACGTCCCCGTGGACGCCAACTTCTTCTACGACCTGGGCGCGGATTCGTTGCTGATGGCACAGTTCTGCGCCCGCGTGCGCAAGCAGCCGGACTTGCCAGCGGTGTCGATCAAGGACATCTACCAGAATCCAACGATCTCGGCGCTGGCCGCGGCTCTGGCACCGGCGGAAGTGGCGTCGGTGACGGTTCAGATCCAGGTGCAGGAAGGGTTGGCAGAGGTGCTGTCCGGTGTGCTGGACATTGAGCATGTGCCAGTGGAAGCCGATTTCTTCCAGGACCTGGGCGCGGATTCGCTGATCATGGCGCAGTTCTGCGCCCGCGTGCGCAAGCAGCCGGACCTGCCCGCCGTGTCCATCAAGGACATCTACCAGAACCCAACAATCTCCGCGCTGGCCGCGGCCCTGGCACCGGTCGAGGAGGCGTCGGCGACGGTCCAGGTGCAGGAGCGGCTGGCCGAGGTGCTCGCCGACGTACTCGGCATGCAGCAGGTCCCGGTGGACGCCGACTTCTTCCAGGACCTGGGCGCGGACTCGCTGGTCATGGCGAAGTTCTGCGCCCGCATGCGTAAGCAGCCGGACCTACCGACGGTCTCGATGAAGGATGTCTACGGTAACCCGAGCGTCTCTGCCCTCGCCGTGGCCCTGCAGG
>DATIUQ010000163.1:0-4330 GCA_035466775.1 Arthrobacter sp. | reverse complement strand
GTCCGGGCGGCACCCTCGGCCACGATCCGCCCGCTCTTCATGGCGATGATGTGGTCCGCGTACCGCGCCGCGAGGTTGAGATCGTGCAGCACAATCGCCACGGTGGTGCCGAGCCGCCGGTTGAGGTCCGTGATGAGGTCCAGGACCTCCACCTGGTGGGTGAGGTCGAGGTAGGTGGTGGGCTCGTCCAGGAGCAGCACTTCGGTTTCCTGGGCCAGGGCCATCGCGATCCACACGCGCTGCCGCTGCCCGCCGGAGAGTTCGTCCACGTTGCGTCCGGCGAGGTCCAGCGTTTCGGTGGCGGCCATCGCCTGCTGCACGGCGCGCTCGTCTTCCTTCGAACCGCCCGCCGGCCGGGACCGGAGGAATCCCTGGTGCGGGTAGCGGCCGCGGCCCACGAGGTCCCGGACGGTGATGCCGTCCGGCGCCGTGGGATGCTGCGGGAGCAGGCCCAGGGTGCGGGCCACTTCGCGGGCCGGCCGGCTGTGGATGTCCCGGCCGTCCAGGGTGACGGTGCCGGCCGCAGGCTTGAGCAGCCGGGAGAGGCCGCGGAGCAGGGTGGATTTTCCGCACGCGTTGGCGCCGACAATCATGGTCACCTTGCCCTCGGGAATCTCCGCGCTGAGTCCCTCGATGACGGTCCGCTGATCGTATTTCAGCGTCAGGCCGGCGGTCTGAAGGGTTGCCATCTCAGGCGTCCTTTCGGTTGGAAGTAACGAGCAGCCAGAGCAGGAACGGGGCGCCGAGGGCCCCGGTGATGACACCGACCGGCAGGACCGTTCCGTCCAGCAGCAGCGGTGCGATATTGGCAGCGATGTAGTCGGCGCTCAGGACGATCAGCACGCCGGTCAGGGCCGACGCCGGCAGGCTCGCCTTGCGGACGAACCGGCGCGCGATCGGCCCGGCGAGGAACGCAACGAATGCCACCGGCCCGGCAGCCGCCGTCGCCGCTGCGGCGAGTCCGACGGCGGTGATCACAATGGCCAGCCTTGCCGCGCCAACCCGGACACCGAGGCCCGCGGCGGTGTCGTCGCCGAGTTCGAGGATGCGCAAAGGACCGGCGAGAAGTGCGACGGCGGGCACCAGCACCAGCATGGCGATGCCGAGGACGCCGCCCCGGTCCCAGTTCGCGGAGTTGAGCGAGCCGTTAAGCCAGACCAGGACGTCGGCGGCGGTGCGGATGTCCGTCCTGGTCAGCAGGAAACTGACCACGGCGTGGAGGGCCGCGGCGATTCCCACGCCGGCGAGGATCAGCCGGCTGCCCGCGGCGTCGCCCCGTTGCCCGCCGGACCCGAGCGACCCGCTGCGGGAGATGGCGTGGATGAGGGCGGCCACGCCCAGCGCGCCCGCGAAGGCGGCGCCCGAAACCGCGGCCCCGGTGGCGCCGAAGACGACGATCGCCGTCACCGCCGCCGCGCTGGCACCGTAGCTGATGCCGATCACGTCGGGACTGGCCAGCGGATTGCGGAGCATGATCTGGAACAGGCCGCCAGACAGCCCGAACGCGGCGCCGATCAGCGTTCCCACGACGGCGCGCGGCAATTTGTGCTCCATCACGATGAAGCTGGCGCCGGGGATCTTCTCCCCGCCGGTGAGGTGCGCGCCCAGGATCCGGAAGAAGTCGGGGACGGTGACGGTGTAGCTGCCCAGGAGCACGCTCGCAGCGAAGACCGCCACGACGGCGAGGGCCAGGACGCCGGTCCGCCAGTGTTGCACTATCAGTTTTGGTCGCTCAGCCGCGGTATTGGCAACAGTAAGTGATAGGTCAACGGGGGTTTTGGCTTCGGCGAGTGTCACAGCCCGGCCCCCTTGCCGCGCCGGACCAGCCAGACGAACACCGGGGCCCCGATGAGCGCGGTCATGATCCCGGCGGGGACTTCGCCGGGAAGCAGGATGACGCGGCCGGTCACGTCGGCGGACAGCAGCAGGGCCGGGGCCAGGACCAGCGAGAACGGGAGGATCCAGCGGTAGTCGGGCCCGGTCAGGAAACGGACGGCGTGCGGTATGACGAGGCCCACGAAACCGATCGGGCCGGCCAGTGCCGTGGCGGATCCGCAGAGCAGGACAATGCCCAGGGCGGTGATGCCGCGGGCCGGCCCCACCCGCTGGCCCAGGCCGCGGGCGATGTCGTCGCCGAGGGCCAGATTGTTGAGGATCCGGCCCGTGGCGAGCACAATCCCGGCTCCCAGCAGCAGGAACGGCAGGGCCGGGAGGATCACGGACCAGTCGCGGCCGGCAATCCCGCCCACCTGCCAGAACCGAAAGCGGTCCAGGGTGTCCCGGCTGGACACCAGGATGACGTTCATCAATGAAAAGAGCCCCGCGCTCAGGGCGGCGCCCGCGAGGGCGAGCTTCACCGGCGTCGCGCCGTCCCGGCCGAGCGACGCGACCAGGTAGACAAGCACGGCGGCGGCCGCGGCGCCAACGAACGCGAACCAGATATAGCCCGTCAGCGAGGACACCCCGAACACGTAGATGCCGGTGACGACGGCCAGCGCGGCGCCGGCGTTGACACCGATGATGCCCGGGTCCGCGAGGGGGTTGCGGGCCACGCCCTGCATGGCCGCACCGGCGAGCCCAAGGGCGCCGCCGGCGAGCAGCCCGAGGACGGTGCGCGGAATCCGGGCGTGGACCACGGCGTGGTCGCCGTTGGCCGGATCGAACCGGGTCAGCGCCTGCCAGACGGTTTCCAGGGCCAGGCCCCGGGCCCCGACCGCGAGCGACGCCGCGGTCAGGAGCGCAAGGACGACGACGGCGGCCAGCAGCCAGAGCGCGCGCGGGCCCCGGGCAGGGGCAGCCGAGGCCGTGGCGGGCTCCGGTGCGGGCCGGGCGGCTGCCGGGGCCGCCGTCGTCGTCAGTGGGCTCATGGCGCGGTGGCTACTTCGCTGCCTTGTCCGCTGCTGCGGCGAGGTTCGGCAGGAAGGTGTCCAGGGACCACGGCAGGCTCAGCGGCGAGGAGGCGGAGATGGACAGCGTGAGGGTGTTGTCCGTGTCCGCGACGAGCGCGCCGTTCTTGACCGCGGGGATCTGCGCCATCAGCGGGTCGGCCTGGACGGCCCCGGCTGCGGCCGCGTCCGCGACCCAGGTCACGAAGATGTCCGAGTCGAGTTCATTGGCCTTCTCGGCGGACCACGGGATGTAGAACTCCTTGGATCCCTTGGAGTTTTCGTCCACCACGGAAGCCTGCGTCATGCCGATGGAGCTGAGGAACCGGGGGCGGTTGTCATTGGCGGTGTACAGGCTGATCTTCTCGGTGGCCGCAGGGTCCAGGTTGCCGTAGATGAAGGTCTTGCCGGCCAGCTGCGGGTACTTCGCGGCCTTGGCCTGGATGGTGGCCTCGGTGTCGGCGACGAGCTTGGTGGCTTCGGCTTCCTTGCCGAGGGCCTTGCCGATGATGGCGGTGGAGTCCTGCCAGGAGGTTCCGTAGGCCACCTCGGGGTGGGCCACGACGGGGGCGATCTCGCTGAGCTTCTTGTAGTCCTCTTCGCTCAGGCCGGAGTAGGCGCCGAGGATGACGTCGGGGTCGAGCTTGGCGATTTCGGTGAAGTTGACGCCGTCGGCCTCGGAGAACTGGGCCGGGGCCTTGTCGGAACCGAAACCGGCGCCGAGCTTTTCGAGGGCGGCGTCCTTCCACGGCGTGGACCCCTGGTCGTTGCCGCCCCACTCGTTCTTCGGGACGCCTACCGGAACCACACCCAGGGCAATCGCCACATCGTCATTGACCCAGGAAACCGTGACGACGCGCTTCGGCTGCTCCTTGACTGTCGTCTCGCCAAACGCGTGCTTGATGGTCACCGGGAAAGCGGAACTGGCCGGCTGGCTGGGGGCATCTGCCGCGGTCGAGGTTGCCGGGCCGGTGGCGCACGCGGTCAGCGAGAGGGTGACGGCGGCCAGGACAGCAGTTGCCTGTCCGGCGGCGCGAAGGAAGCGGCGTCCGGGCAGGGCGCGGCTCGGGGTAGGGAGAGGCATGGGATTCCTTAGGTCAATGATGCGAACCCAAGTAAGGGTAGCCTATCCTTGGCGGAATTAAGCAAACCTTTCGTAACGTAATTGCCAAAGTGGTGGTCCTGCCCCGTTCAAACAAGCAACGCGGACTCAGTAGGTGATGCTCAACAGCAGAGCCTTAAGGGCTTGTCCTTCACTGCCCGCTAGCCACTTCCTGGCGGCCGCGTCATCCTCAAAGGGGTTTTCGATGAATTTCACCTCGGCCACCAGGACGCCCTCGCCCACCCGGATGATGCCGTCGAGCGCGGACCCGTCCCCGGGCTGCGCCGCACCGGCGGTCAGGTGCATGCGGTACATCGGCCTGCCGTCCATCCGGTCCACGTAG
>DATIUQ010000162.1:0-7916 GCA_035466775.1 Arthrobacter sp. | reverse complement strand
CCCCGGTGCGCCGACACGCCAGAATCTGCCGGTGGTTGCCGGCCCGGGCGCTGTCGCGTTCTATAGCGTGGACACGATGACGGAGAACCACGCTTCAGACCTGTACGACGCGGTCAACAATTGGGGCCCCAGCGATGACTTTTTCCTGGGCTTCGCTACCACCGTTCCCGGCGCGCGCGTCCTTGACCTCGGCTGCGGGACCGGCGGTCTGACAATCGCCGCCGCCACGGCAGGCTGCATCGTAACCGGCGTTGATCCCGACCACCCATCCCTCCAGGCAGCCCGCGCGAAGCCGGGGGCCGGCAGGGTCACATGGATCGACGGCAACTCCCGTGCCGTTCCGTCCGATGCGCGCTTCGACGTCGCCCTCATGACCTCCAACGTCGTTCAGGAGATTCTCGACGACGACGAGCTCGCCCGGTCACTCGCCGACATCGCCGCCCATCTTGTCCCGGGAGGCCGCCTGGCCTTCGATTCACGCGACCCCGATGCCCGCGGGTGGGAGGCCTGGACGAAGGAACGCACGCACAAGATCGTCCAGCTCCCACAAGGCGCCAGCCAGCACTGGTACCAAACCACTCAGGTCAATGAAGGGACCGGGATGGTGGACTTCTGCGCTCACGAGATCGGCCCGGACGGGATCGAACATGTCCAGTGCGGCCCCCTCCGCTTCCGATCGGAAGACCAGCTGCGCGCCATGCTCGATCACGCAGGACTCGCCGTCGACGACGTATTCGGCGGGTACCACGGAGAGCCGGTGGGACGCGGCGTCGGCACCCTCACGTTCACCGCACACTGTCCGTGATGATCCAGGGTTGCAGGCGGGGGCACGCGAATTACTGTGAGGGCTACCGCGCCGGGATCGGGAAGAAAACGCGCGGATCCTGCAGCAGCGCCGGGTAGTCAAAGTCCGAGCGGCTGAGGATCTCGTCCACCTTGAAGTTTCGCGCGAAGCGGCCCTCCACGGTGATCGGACGGCCCAGGACCTTGCCGACGGCGAAGGACGCGCCGCCGTCGAACGGGACGGCAATCGTCGAGTTGCCCGGAAGCGTGGTGAACGCATCTTCCTGCTGCTGGCGTTTGCGGGTGGGCTTCTTGACGAGCTGCTTCGGCGGGAGCTTGCGCACCTTGGGCCGGCGGGAACCGGAGTCCGCGTACACGAACTGGTATTCCTCTTCGCCAGCAGGGGCAGCCTTGGCCTTGCCTACGGGCGGCAGGCTGACGGTGTCCAGCTTGTCCGGCCCCGTGTCACCGAGCGGCAGGCGGAGGACCCACATGCGGTCGCCGGAAGGGTCCTCGGGCACCAGTTCATGCTTGGGCTCGGGCCAGACGTACTCCAGGTCAGGATCCGTATCCGGGAACACGTCCGTGTAGAACCGCGGGTCCTTGGCGATCAGCCGGGAGCGGTGGCTGAGGTGCACTTCGGGGGCGCCGAGCCACGGCGGCATCGGGATCTTCGAGGCGTAGTCGGGGTGGGCCGCCTGCGGCGCGAATTCCATGATCTTCTCGCGGGTGGTGTCCTCGCCGCCGCGGGCCGTCCACTCGTCGACCATGGCCAGGCCGTAGAGGGTCAACGCGGGAACGTACCCCATCCACATCCGGATGGCCGGGTGCGACTGCCAGCCGTACTCCGGGATCACCAGCGCACGCAGGGTCTGCAGCGCTTCAACGCGCTGCTTGCCAAGCCGTGCGCGGTCCAAAACCGCGGCGCTCTGCTGGAAATCGGGGAAGGGGAGAAAAGTCTGCATCTCTCCAGTTTGGGGCCACGGAGCCAATGCACCAATTGCGGGAGGTCGCGGGTGAGCGTGTTCACATTTTGGAATGGGACAGACAGCCCCCGCACTCGGCGCGTAAACTAGCACAAACACCCCCGCGAGCACGGAAGACACGCCCATGTCAAATAGTTCAGTTACCGCATCTGAGGCGCCGCCTGCGCCCGGAAACCTGCCGAAGTACGGACGCATGTTGAGCCCGGAAGCACAGGGCATCCTGGTCCTGGAAGAGTTCACCCTTGATCCGGCGGCGGCCCGCTCGGAGCAGCACGGCTTCCGGACGGCGATGGCCTCCGTGGCGCTGACGATGCGGCGCCTGCTGGCACTCCGCCTGTTCATCGCGGTAGTGGCGATCGCCAACCTTCCCCTGTTCCTGCTCTCCAGCGGCTGGGAGATCTACGTCATCTCCCTGAGCCTCGTCGTGGCGGTCCACGCTGCCGTGTCCTGGCTGAACCGCCACGAGCCAAAGATCCGGCAGCGGCGGATGCTGGAACTGCACCTGCACCGCGAAAAGAGCGACAACTACCGCAAGGTCCGCGACGCCGTGAAGTACGTCATTGACGCCCCGGCCCGCATGAACGAGAACCTCTACCTCGAACTCCTGGCCGCCAAACGGGTGGCTCTGCACCTGGCCATGGGCACCGTGGCCCTGCTGGACACCAGCGACGACACCGCCTGGAAAGTGCGGATCGTTCGCGAAATCCCGCTGGCCGCCTAGGACTCAGCAGACACCGTTCGGACGGTAACCGCACCACAACCCAGCAGAACACAGCACGACGCCGGAGGTCCCCTCGAGGGAACGCTCCGGCGTCGTGGTTTAAGCGTTTGCTGCCAACAGCCAGCCGATCAGGCCGGCAGCTGCAGCACCTGGCCCGGGAACACCAGATCAGGATTGCTGATCGTGCTGGCGTTGGCGTCGGCCAGCAATTGCCAGCCGCCGGCAATGTTGAGCTGCTCGGCGACCTTGCTCAAGGTGTCGCCGCTCTGGATGGTGTACGTCTGGCCGCTCAGGGCGACAGCCGCCACGTGGCGCGGTGCCGTGGCGGCCACCTTGGGGGCGGCGGCTTTTGGCACGGCCGCCTTTGGGGCGGCGGCCTTGGGGGCTGCGGCCCGGGCGGGCGCCTTGGCCGGCGCCGGAATGGAAGCAGGCGCCAGCGACCTGGGCGTGCTTTGCGGAGCGATTGCGCCCCCGGTCAGGCCCAGTTTCGCGGCACAGGCCGGCCACGCTCCCCAGCCCTGGCCGGCCTGGACCTTCTCTGCGACCGCGATCTGCTGCTCACGGCTGGCGTTGGCCGCAGACCCCGTTCCGCCATAAGCGGCCCACGTGCTGGGGCTGAACTGCAGCCCGCCCGCATACCCGTTGCCCGTGTTGATGCCCCAGTTGCCGCCGCTTTCGCACTGGGCCAGGGAATCCCAGGTGGAGGCGGGGGCTGAGGCGGGGACGGCTGCGTTGGCAGCCGAGGCGGACAAGGCGACGCCGGCGATGGAGACGGCCGCCAGAGTGACGCCGCGGCGCGCGGCAGTGCTGTAGGTTGATTTTTTCATGGGACAGATGCTCCTGAGGGCCACCGGTGCTCGGTCCGTCCCCGGACGTTGTCGCACTACTGCCCGCCCCTGACAATAGAGGTCATTACGGTGTCTACCGGTCGGGCAGTATCTGGTGGTGGCAGCACCGGGCACTCAATGCCCGGTGTCCGGGCATGAACCCAAGGCTAAGACAGGGCCCCGCCGTTATCAAGAAGTTATTTTCCGCTTCGCCCCGATTAACATCAGTCGGCAGTCGCCCGGAGCGCCATGACCCCGCCTCAGCCGAGGACCGCGGCGAGGTAGGGGGCCGTCCGGCTTTTCTTGGAACGCGCGACGGCGGCGGGCGTCCCCACCGCGATGATCTTGCCGCCGGCGTCGCCCCCGGCGGGGCCCAGGTCGATTACCCAGTCCGCTGCGGCCACCACGTCCATCTCGTGCTCCACCACGATCACGGTGTTGCCCGCGTCCACCAGCCGGTGCAGTTGCGC
Source organism: Arthrobacter sp. (assembly GCA_035466775.1). GTDB lineage: Bacteria > Actinomycetota > Actinomycetes > Actinomycetales > Micrococcaceae > Arthrobacter. Next base: position 4,129 of record DATIUQ010000162.1, on the reverse strand, counting down.
CATAAGGAGTTCGACGTCGGCCGGGTGCAGGCCCGTGGTGGGCTCATCCAGCAGGTACAGGGAGTGCCCGCGCTGGGCGCGCTGCAGTTCCGTGGCGAGTTTGATGCGCTGGGCCTCGCCGCCGGAGAGCTCAGTGGCCGGCTGGCCGAGCCGGAGGTAGCCAAGCCCCACCTCGCGGAGGGTCTGCAGGCTGCGGGCGGCGGCGGGGACGGCGTCCAGGAACTCGGCGGCGGCGTTGACCGTCATGCCGAGGACGTCCGCCACGTTTTTGCCGCGATAGGTCACCTCGAGGGTTTCGGGGTTATAGCGCGAGCCGTGGCATTCCGGGCAGGGCCCGTAGCTGCCGGGCAGGAACAACAGTTCGACGGCGACGAAGCCCTCGCCCTGGCAGATCTCGCAGCGCCCGCCCGCGACGTTGAAGGAGAAACGGCCGGCGCCGAAACCGCGGGCCCGGGCCTCGTCCGTGGCCGCGAATTCCTTGCGGACGGCGTCGAACAGTCCCGTGTACGTGGCGAGGTTGGAGCGCGGCGTGCGGCCGATCGGCTTCTGGTCCACCTTGACCAGGCGGTCCAGCTGGTCCAGCCCGGAGACCGGGCCCACGCTGAGCGGGGCGCTGGCCTGCCCGGCCGCCTCGGCGTCGGCGGGCTCCAGGTCCTCGGCGGCCTTCGCCGCGGCGCCGGCTTCCGGATGCAGCCGGGCGCCCACCACCTCGGCGAGGACCTGGCTGACCAGGGTCGACTTGCCGGAGCCGGAGACGCCGGTGACCGCGGTCAGCACGCCCAGCGGGAAATCGGCGTCGAGTTCGCGCAGGTTGTGGCGGCTGATGTCGCGCAGCTCCAGCCAGCCGGCAGCTTCCCGGCGGCGGTCAGCGTTGCCCGACGGCGAACGGCGAGAATCGCCGTCGTCGTCCGCATTGCCTGGCCCGTCCGGGAACAGGAACGGCCGGGTCACGGACGCGTCCACGTCGGCGAGGCCGGCGACGGGGCCGCTGTAGAGCACTTCGCCGCCGCCCTCGCCGGCGTGCGGGCCGACGTCCACCAGCCAGTCGGCGCGGCGGACGATGTCCATGTTGTGCTCCACCACGAACACGGAGTTGCCGGAGGACTTGAGCTGGTCCAGGACCGCGAGGAGGGGCTCGGCGTCGGCCGGGTGCAGGCCGGCGGAGGGCTCGTCCAGCACGTAGATCACGCCGAAGAGGCCGGAGCGAAGCTGGGTGGCGATCCGCAGCCGCTGCATTTCGCCGGGGGAGAGGGTGGGCGTGGACCGGCCGAGCGCCAGGTAGCCCAGGCCGAGGTCCAGCAGCACCGTGACGCGCTGGAGCAGGTCCCGGGTGATGGCGACGGCCACCTCGTTGGCCTCTCCGGAGCTCTGTTTGCGCGACGCGGTGCCTGCGGCCGCCAGTTCGGTGGTGGGGCGGATGATTTCGGCCAGTTCGCTCATGGGCACGGCGTTGAGTTCCGCGATCGTCCTGCCGGCGAACGTGACGGCCAGCGCGGCGGGGGTCAGGCCGCTGCCGCCGCAGACCGGGCAGGGGCCGGTTTCCATGAACCGCAGCACGCGGTCGCGCATGGTGGTGCTCTTGGAATCGGCGAGGGTGTGCAGCACGTAGCTTTTGGCGCTCCAGAAGCGGCCCTTGTACGGCTTGGCGACCCGGTCGCGCTGGGGCGTCACCTCCACCACGGGCTGTTCCTCGGTGAAGAGGATCCAGTCGCGGTCCTTCTTGGGCAGCTTCCGCCACGGGGTGTCGACGTCGTGGCCCAGGTGGGTGAGGATGTCGCGCAGGTTCTTGCCTTGCCAGGCGCCGGGCCAGGCGGCGATCGCGCCGTCGCGGATGCTCAGCGAGGTATCCGGGACCAGGGAGGATTCGGTGACGGTGTGCGCGATGCCCAGGCCGTGGCACTCCGGGCACGCCCCGGCGGCGGTGTTGGGGGAGAAGGCATCCGAGTCGAGCGGGCTGGCGCCGTCGGGGTAGCTGCCGGCGCGGGAGAAGAGCATGCGCAGCGAATTGGAGAGTGTGGTGACCGTGCCCACCGTGGAGCGGGAACTCGGCGTTCCGCGGCGCTGCTGCAGCGCGACGGCGGGCGGCAGCCCCGTGATCATTTCCACCTTGGGGTTGTGGCCCTGCTGGATCAGCCGCCGGGCATAGGGCGCCACGGATTCGAAGTAGCGGCGCTGGGCCTCGGCGTAGATGGTGCCGAAGGCCAGCGAGGACTTGCCGGAGCCGGACACCCCGGTGAACGCGACGATCGCGTCGCGGGGCACGTCCACGTCCACGTTCCGCAGGTTGTTCTCCCGGGCGCCGCGCACCCGGACAAAGCCGTCGGTGGGGTGGCCGGCGCCCAGCCCTGGGATGGCGGGGCCGGCGGGGTCGGAAGCATGCTGATCAATGTGCATCCAATTGACTCTATCCGGGTCTGCCGCCCGCAGGCATATCCTTACCGAATGGAAACTAACGACGGCGCCGCTGCTCCCGAGGGCGCTGCACCGGACAGCCCAATACCTCCCACCCCCGAGGTTCCCGAATTCGCCGAGATCCCTGAGGAGGTGCACGGCCCGCTGCCGGTCGCGGAACTCCACCTGCACATCGAGGGCACCCTCGAGCCCGAGCTGATCTTCGCCCTGGCGGAACGCAACGGGATCCAGCTGCCGTACGCGGACCTGGACGAGCTGCGCTCCCGCTATGAGTTCACGGACCTGCAGTCGTTCCTGGACCTCTACTACGCCAACATGGCCGTGCTGCAGACCGAACAGGACTTCGCGGACATGACCCGGGCGTACCTGTCCCGTGCTGCGCTCGCCGGGGTGCGGCACGCCGAGATCATGCTTGATCCGCAGGCACATCTGTCCCGCGGGGTGGCCCTCGAGACCTGCGTGAACGGCGTGGCGTCGGTGCTGGCCGGGTCGGAGCAGGAGTTCGGCATTTCCACGCTGCTGATCGCAGCGTTCCTGCGGGACCAGTCCGAGGACTCCGCGCTGGAGGTGCTGGAACAGCTGATCGCCATGGACGCGCCGATCGCGGGCATCGGCCTCGACTCGGCCGAGGTGGGCAACCCGCCCGCCAAGTTCCAGCGGCTGTTCGCCCGGGCCAAGGACGCCGGGCTCCGCCGGATCGCCCACGCCGGCGAGGAGGGACCGCCGTCGTATATCATCGACGCGCTGGACCTCCTGCAGGTGGAGCGGATCGACCACGGCATCCGCTGCATGGAGGACCCCGAACTGGTGGAACGGCTGGTGCACGAGCTCATGCCGCTGACCGTGTGCCCGCTGTCCAACGTCCGGCTCCGGGCCGTGGACACCCTGAAGGAGCACCCGCTGCCGGCGATGCTCGCGGCCGGGCTGAACGTGAGCGTGAACTCGGACGATCCGGCGTATTTCGGCGGCTACGTGGACGACAACTTCGCGCAGCTGAAGTCGGTGATCGGCCTGTCCGAGTTCGACTGCGTGCGGCTGGCGGCCAACTCGATCCGGTCGTCCTTCGCGAGCGATGAACGCAAGACGGAGCTGCTGGCCGAACTGGCCGCGTCCGGGCACTAACGGTCCACTTGCCCTATCACTCCTGGTTGCCAAAACCGGCGGATGGGCACCAAAACTGATAGGGCAACCGGGGCAACTACGGTTCTTCCGGGGCCGTGGCCGCGGCCGCGGGCGCGGGGCGGGCGAAGAGTCCGATCAGTCCGTCGATCTCCCAGCCTGCCGTGGCCGGGTGCCGGAAGTGCTGGTGGGGTTCGATGGCGTATCGGGTCCGCCGCCCGGCCCGGACGCGGTGCAGGTATCCCCCGTCTTCGAGGTCCTTGAGGATCTGGAGGGTCGAGCGCGGGGTGATGCCGACCCTGGCAGCGATGTCGGAGATGCGGGCCTGCGGGTCTGCGGCCACTGACAGCAGCACGTGCCCGTGGTTCGTCAAGAAGGTCCAGGAGGGGCGCGCGGGCGTCGGCGGAAGGGCCGGCGCCGGCGGGTCGCCGCCCTTCTCCGGGGCGGGCGGTGTAACTGTCATGGTCGTTCCTTTGCTGATGGTTTCCGGCGGGGCCTGTCACCAACGTCAGTGGTTAATACATCTAAGCCTCCGTGGAAGCTTTTGCAGCCTTGCGTTTGCGCCAGAGGGGTTCCAAGGCCGCGATTTCCTCGGGCG
>DATIUQ010000161.1:0-2122 GCA_035466775.1 Arthrobacter sp. | reverse complement strand
CAATGTCATTGAGCGGTCGGAGGGCTCCAGGCGCATCGATGTCAGCGCCAACGTCAAGGAAGGCGACCTGGCCAAGGTTGTGGAGAAGTTGAAGTCCGAGATGGAGTCGGTGCAGTTCCCGGTCGGGTACGAAGCGGTTGTCCTCGGCGAGTACGCCGAGCGCCAAGCCGCCTCACAACGGCTGTTGCTCTACTCGATTGGCGCGGTGATCGTCGTATTCCTCCTGCTCCAGGCAGCATTCCGAAGCTGGCGGCTGGCGATCCTCGCTCTCCTGACACTTCCTGTGGCCCTGGTCGGAGGGGTGATCGCCGCGCACCTCAGTGGAGGGATTCTGTCACTGGGTTCCCTGGTCGGCTTCCTGACGCTGATGGGCATTGCCGCCCGCAACGGCATTCTGCTCATCAACCACTGCCAGCACCTGGAAGAGTTCGAGGGCATGACCTTCGGACCTGCCCTCGTGCTGCGCGGGGCCGCCGAGCGTTTGTCGCCGATTCTGATGACCACGCTCGCCACCGCCCTGGCCCTGGTGCCCCTGGTGGTGATGGGGAACATCCCCGGCCATGAAATCGAACATCCCATGGCGGTGGTGATTCTGGGCGGCCTTGTCTCGTCGACACTGGTCAACCTGTTCATCGTCCCGTCGCTCTACCTGCGGTTCGCCAAGAAGGGCCCGAAGCGTGAGCGCCGGCCCAACCAGCCCCAGCCGGCCCCGGCCGTCTAGCCGCAGCCATCCCAAGAAAGAAGTCAGTGTCATGGCATCAGCAGGCAAACGTTTCACGGCCTACGGCTCCGCAATCCTGCTGGTGCTGGCCACACTGACGGTGACGACGGCGGCCACGGCCGCCGCCGCCCCGGGTCCCAGGGAACTCTGCGGACCCGGCTCGGAGATCGATTTCGATCCCTGGGAGTTCCCAGCGTCGCCGCGGGTCGACAACAAGTGGTTTCCGCTAAAGCCGGGAATGCAGTTCACCACGGATGGCACAGTGACGTCGGCGGACGGGACGAGCGCGCACACGGTGGTCCATACCGTCACCGGGCTGACCAAGGTCATTGACGGCGTGAACACCGTTGTGATGTGGGACCGGGACTACTCCGACGGCGAACTGGCCGAATCCGAGCTGGCGTTCTTCGCCCAGTCGGAGGATGGCGACGTCTGGCTCTTCGGCGAGTATCCGGAGGAGTTTGAAAACGGTGAATTTGTGGGTGCGCCCAGCACCTTCATCAGCGGGATCGCCACCGCTCAGGCCGGAATCGCGATGCAGGCCAATCCGCGGACAGGCACGCCGGCGTACGTCCAGGCCTATGCGCCCAAAGTCGATTTCCTCGACTGCGGGCAGGTCATCAAGAAGCGCCAAAAGGTCTGCGTCCCGACCGGGTGCTACGACGATGTGCTGGTGATTGACGAGTACAACCCGCTGGACCCGCCCAGCGCCGGCCATCAGCGGAAGTTCTACTCCGCCGGCACCGGGCTCGTGCGGGTGACCGCCGACGGCGGTGACCAGCAGGAGACCATGGACCTGGTCAAGATCCGGAAGCTCAGCGATTCACAGCTCAGGAAGGTCAACGAACAGGCCCTGGAACTGGACAACCGCGCCTACAAGGTCAGCAAGGATGTCTACGCCAAGACACCCCGCGCCGTTGAGGTGGCTCCCCGTCACCGAGACTGACGCCCTGCCCCCCTCCCGGGGCCAACAGGAAAGCTCCGGCCAGCCTGGCTGACCGGAGCTTTACCTTGCCCGTTGGGAGGCGGCGGTGCGGCTACTTGACGTCGTCGTCCACCCAGTCCATGGACTTGGTGACGGCCTTCTTCCACAGCCGCATCTGGCGTTCGCGCTCGGACTGGTCCATTTTCGGCTCCCAGCGCTTGTCCTCGGACCAGTTGGCGGAGCATTCGCCGAGGTCCTTCCAGAATCCGACGGCCAACCCGGCGGCGTAGGCGGCACCCAGCGAGGTGGTCTCCACCACCTTGGGCCGGATCACCGGAACGCCGAGGATGTCCGCCTGGAACTGCATCAGCGCGTCGTTGGCGACCATGCCGCCGTCGACCTTCAACTCCGTCAGCGGCACACCGGAGTCCGCGTTGACGGCGTCGAGCACCTCGCGGGTCTGGAAGGCGGTAGCC
>DATIUQ010000160.1:0-8735 GCA_035466775.1 Arthrobacter sp. | reverse complement strand
CCCCGATGCGCGGATCGAAGAGGTTGTGCACGAGTCCATGGACCTGCTCCTGGGCCTGGCCTCCGACCTCGCCGACGAAGTTCCGGACCTCGACCTGGACAAGATCCTCAACGTCCCCGTCGTCTACGCCGCCGCCAAGGTTGGCCGCGCCTCGCTCGAGCAGCCCGCCGACGGTTCCGCCCCGGAGAACGAGGACCTGGAGCCGCTGTTCCAGGCCATCATCGAGCACATCCCGGCGCCGACCTACAACCCGAACGGTGTCCTGCAGGCGCACGTCACCAACCTGGACGCCTCCCCGTTCCTCGGCCGCCTGGCGCTGCTGCGTATCTACAACGGCACCCTGCGCAAGGGCCAGACCGTTGCCTGGGCCCGCGCCAACGGTGAACTGAAGAACGTCAAGATCACCGAACTGCTGGCCACCAAGGCACTCGACCGCGTCCCGACCGATTCCGCCGGCCCCGGCGAGATCGTCGCCGTCGCCGGCATCGAGGAAATCACCATCGGTGAGACCCTGACCGACGCCGAGAACCCGCAGCCGCTGCCGCTGATCACCGTTGACGACCCGGCCATCTCGATGACCATCGGTATCAACACCTCCCCGCTGGCCGGCAAGGTCAAGGGCGCCAAGGTCACGGCCCGCCAGGTCAAGGACCGCCTGGACAAGGAACTGATCGGTAACGTCTCCATCAAGGTGCTCCCCACCGAGCGCCCCGACGCCTGGGAAGTCCAGGGACGTGGCGAGCTCGCGCTGGCCATCCTCGTCGAGCAGATGCGCCGCGAAGGCTTCGAACTGACCGTCGGCAAGCCGCAGGTTGTCACCAGGACCGTTGACGGCAAGATCCACGAGCCGATGGAGCACATGACCATCGACGTGCCCGAAGAGTACCTCGGCGCCGTCACGCAGCTCATGGCCGCCCGCAAGGGCCGCATGACCAACATGGCCAACCACGGCACCGGCTGGTGCCGCATGGAGTTCATCGTTCCGGCCCGTGGCCTGATCGGTTTCCGCACCAAGTTCCTCACGGACACCCGCGGCGCCGGCATCGCAGCCTCGATCTCCGAGGGCTACGAGCCGTGGGCCGGCCCGATCGAGTACCGCACCAACGGTTCGATGATCGCCGACCGCGCCGGTGTTGTGACGCCGTTCGCCATGATCAACCTGCAGGAACGCGGCTCCTTCTTCGTGAAGCCCACCTCCGAGGTGTACGAGGGCATGATCGTCGGCGAGAACTCCCGCGCCGACGACATGGACGTCAACATCACCAAGGAAAAGAAGCTCACCAACATGCGTGCGGCTTCCTCCGACACCTTCGAGAACCTGACGCCCCCGCGCGACCTGACCCTCGAAGAGTCCCTCGAATTCGCCCGCGAAGACGAGTGCGTTGAGGTTACCCCGGACTCCATCCGCATCCGCAAGGTCATCCTGGACACCAACGAGCGCGCCAAGGCCAACCGCGCCCGCGCGAAGGTCTAGTTTCCGCGTTCCGCGCTGAAACAACGGATCCTTTGTGAATAAGAGAGCTGCCGGTATGGCAGGCGGCATTGCCGCCGCCGTGCCGGCAGCTCTTTTTGTTGCCCTCGCCGGCACGGTGCTGCACGGCCAGGACCTGCTCGTCGCCGGCGTCGAGGTGCCGTGGGGCGCCATTGCTGCCCTGGTGCTGCTGGGCGCCGTCGAGCTGTGGCTCGGTGCCACGTTCCGTTCAGCGCTTCCGACGGCGGCCTGCGGCGTCCTCTGCTACGCGCTGGCGGGCTGGTGGTCCACGATGGAGAACGGCAAGCGCCTGATCGTCGGAGACCTGGCCGGGAATCTCTGGATCTACGGCATCGCGGTGGTCACTGTCCTCATGCTGGCCTGGTGCCGCCGCTACCGGAGGCCGCAGGCCTAGGCCCGCCAACGGCCCGCCCACCTCGTTCCGCCCCCGGGACATGCCCATTCTTCACCCCACCCCCGGGACATGCCCATTCTTCACGGCTGCCACTGGGCATAGTGCCACTATGTCCATCTCCAGCGCCGGCCGCGGGACATGCCCAGTATCACGGCCCGGGGGACATGCCCACTGTTTGCGGTCGCGGGTGGGCATTGCGGCACTATGTCCATTTCCGGCGCTGGCCGCGGGGCATGACCGATGCTGACCTTGGGCCAGCCTCAATAGAGGCCATTGGACATGTACCCGACCCGCCCGGAACGAGGGGCATGCCGTTTTGCACATAGCAGTGCGCGGCTCTGTTCCGCCCCCGCGCTGCGGCGCCACCATGTCTGCATGGTCAATCTCATTAAAGTTCTCTCAACCTACGACGGCGTCGCCCGCGCCAAACACCTAGCTGCCGCGGGCGTCTCGGACTTCCAGCTCAAGTCGGCGCTGGCCAGCGGCGCAGTTGCCCGCGTGGCACGCGGCGTTTATGCGCTGCCCCACGCCGATGCCCAGCTCATCGCCATCCGTTCTCTCCCGGCGGAACCGGCCTGCGTCACAGCCGCTCAGTTGCGGGGTCTCTGGGTCCTCGAGCCGCCCGGCCAACCACATATTTCCATCCCTCACAGCCGGCACTACCCAGGATTTGTCTGCCACCGGTCCGCCGCCCCGCCCACTCTGCTCGACACCGTGGTGCAAAGCCTTCGATGCCTGCCGGAACTCGACGGTCTTGTCATCGCCGAGTCAGCTGTCGTCGTCAAAGGTGTATCCCTTGCCGAGTTGCGGCAGCGGCTGACCGGCCGCAACGACGTGCGGGAGCGCCGATCGGTGAGCAGGATCGTCCCGCAATCGCAGTCCATCATTGAGTGCATGGCCCGGTACTGGCTACGGAGGGCCGGGTTTCACGTCGAGTCCCAGGTCAATATCCCCGGAATGGGCCACCTCGATCTAATGGTCGACGGCAGGCTCGGTATCGAGACCGACGGGGCAGGCTTCCACATGGACCGGACAAGCTTCGAGGAGGACCGGCGCCGGTGGAACGTCACTACGCGGCTCGGCATCCCGACCCTTGTGGTCAGCTACGCGCTTCTCCTGAACCGGCCTGAGGAGTTCATCGCTATGGTCCGCGATGCATTGAACAGGCTCTCTGCTGCCGCCTAACCCTGGACATGCCCCACAGAATCCCGCCGGGCCCGAGGGGCATGTCCAGTCTTCGCAGCCTCCGCGGGGCATGTCTCCCGGGTCGCGGCCAAGACCGCGCGGCATGTCCAGCGGTGGCAGCGAGGAGAGAACATAGTGGCGTTATGTCCCCAGTTCACGGCCAAGGGAGGGCATGTCCAGCCGGAGGGCTGTGGCGGGGTGAGCAGGGGAGGGCACGAACCCTGTTTCGGACCAAGGCCGCGGGGCATGTCCAGTGCTGGCAGCCTGGAGTGGGCACAGTGGCGTTATGTCCGATGGCCGGGGTCAGGGGAGGGCATGTCCACCGGGGGTGGCGCGCGGGGCCCGCCGCGGCGGCGCTGGCGGGACCTGCTTGGCGGCCACCACCAGGGAAAGCGGAATCACGACGTCGGTCGTCCGGGTCCGCACGGTGCACTCGCCGCCGGTGCGTGCCACCAGCTCGCCCAGCGCGTCGGTCATGCCGCCTTCGATCCGGTACCGGACCACCACCCGGGTACCAAGGCCGGTGGCGGCGAGGAACGCTTGGGGCGGCGGGATCGAGGTACTCACCTGTTCATACTAGGTCCGGTAGATTCAAGAGTGCGGACCCGTGTGACGCCCGGCTAGGTTCGCGGGAACAGGCTGGGAGATAATAGGCTCAGAAGTCAGCAGCCGGCGCTCAGGCCGGGAGCAGTGATCCGGCCGACGCCGGAACCAACGTGGAGAGGCCAGGGACGTGACGTACGTAATCGCGCAGCCGTGTGTAGATGTCAAAGACAAGGCATGTATTGAAGAGTGCCCCGTCGATTGCATCTATGAGGGTGAGCGTTCCCTGTACATCCACCCCGACGAGTGCGTGGACTGCGGCGCCTGCGAGCCGGTCTGCCCCGTCGAAGCCATCTACTACGAGGATGACACCCCCGAGGAATGGGCCGACTACTACAAGGCCAACGTTGAATTCTTCGACGAGCTGGGGTCCCCGGGCGGGGCCGCGAAGGTCGGCAACACCCACACGGACCACCCGATGATCGCGGCCCTCCCGCCGCAGAACCAAGAGAGCTAAGGCGGGGCGTCGGTGACATCTGCGCTGCGCACCTTCGGCCTCAGCCTGCCCGACTACCCGTGGGAAGCCATGGCGCCGTACCTCGCCAGGGCCGCAGAACATCCGGGGGGAGCAGCCAACCTGTCCATCGGAACCCCGGTGGACGCCACCCCCGAGGTGGTGCAGGAAGCCCTGCGCGCAGCAGCCAACGCCCCCGGCTACCCTACCGTCCACGGCACCGCCGGGCTCCGGGAAGCGATCGCGGCGTGGTTTGACCGCCGCCGCGGCGTTCCCGGCCTGGATCCGCAGGACATCATGCCCACGGTGGGGTCGAAGGAACTCGTGGCCTGGCTTCCGTTCCTCCTCGGGCTCAAGCCGGGCGACGTCGTCGTCCGCCCCACGGTCGCGTACCCCACCTACGACATCGGCGCCACGTTCGCCGGTGCGGAGCATGTCGCAGCGGACGACCTGGACGATCTCGACGCCGCCACCCGGGCGCGGGTGCGCCTGGTCTGGGTCAACTCCCCGGCCAACCCGACGGGCAGCGTCCGGAACGCCGAGTCGCTGCGCCGGATCGTCCGGCAGGCCCGGGAGCTTGGCGCCGTCGTGGCCTCGGACGAGTGCTACGCCGAACTCGGCTGGGGCGAATGGGACGTCCAGCGCGGCGGGACGCCGGTGCCCAGCATTTTGGACCCACGTGTCGCGGAGGGCTCCCATGAGGGCCTCCTGGCGGTGTACTCGCTGAGCAAGCAGTCCAACCTGGCCGGCTACCGCGCCGCCTTCGTCGCCGGCGACCCCGCCATCATGGCGAACCTCGTCAACAGCCGCAAGCACGCCGGGATGATCGTCCCGTACCCCGTCCAGGAAGCCATGCGGGTGGCCCTCGGCGACGACGCCCACGTCCAGGCCCAGAAGGACCTCTACCGGGGCCGCCGGGAACGGATCGTGCCTGCGCTGGAGCGCTTCGGACTGACCATCCACGAATCCCGGGCCGGTCTGTACCTGTGGGCCACCGCCGGTGAAGCGACCTGGGATACGGTCGGCCGGCTCGCGGACCGCGGGATCGTCGTCGGCCCGGGTGTGTTCTACGGCGACGCCGGCAACGGATTCATCCGCGTCGCGTTGACGGCCAGTGATGAGCGGATCGACGCCGCGGCCTCCCGTCTGGCCGCAGGGCCGTAACAATGCTGTGACGCGTACCACAACAGGCGCGTTTTAGGCGGTTCCGGGGGGCCTTGGATTAGTGCCACCCGGAAACTGCCGGTAGTTTTTAACTGACTATCAATGGTGGCTTTCCACAAGAAGGCAGCGCAGCCGTTGGAATCCGTGTCTAGAACAGGTTCCGTGGGCGGCTTCACCAGAAGTTGGACCAGCTTTCTACAGAGGCCCCGACGCCTCAGAGGAGACTCCATGACTGAGACCACCAGCGCAACCCTGCGCCATGCCGGCGGCGAGCTCGAACTCCCGCGCATCCAGGTTGTAGAAGGGAACGAAGGCTACGACGTTTCCAAGCTGCTGAAGCAGACCGGTGCCGTGGCCTTTGACCCCGGCTTCATGAACACTGCGGCAACCACCTCCGCCATCACGTACATTGACGGCGACGCCGGTGTCCTGCGGTACCGCGGCTACCCGATCGAGCAGCTCGCCCAGCACTCAAGCTTCCTGGAAGTTTCCTACCTTCTGATCTACGGCAACCTGCCGACCCCCACGGAGCTGGAAGCTTTCGACCAGCGTATCCGCCACCACACCCTGCTGCACGAAGAGCTGAAGGGCTTCTTCAGCGGCTTCCCGCGCGACGCCCACCCGATGCCCGTGCTGTCCTCGGCCGTGTCCGCGCTCTCCACGTTCTACCAGGACTCTCTGGACCCCTTCAACGCCGAGCAGGTTGAGGTCTCCACCTACCGGCTGCTGGCCAAGATGCCGGTCATCGCCGCCTACGCCCTGAAGAAGAGCATCGGCCAGCCCATGCTCTACCCGGACAACTCCCACAACCTCGTGGAGAACTTCCTGCGCCTGAGCTTCGGCTTGCCGGCCGAGCAGTACGAGGTGGACCCGGTGGTCGCCAAGGCGCTGGACCTGCTCCTCATCCTGCACGCCGACCATGAGCAGAACTGCTCCACCTCCACGGTCCGGCTGGTCGGCTCCTCCAACGCGAACCTCTTTGCCTCCGTGTCCGCCGGCATCAACGCGCTCTTCGGCCCCGCCCACGGCGGCGCCAACGAGGCCGTGCTGAAGATGCTGCGCCAGATCCAGGCCGACGGCACCAAGCCCGAGGACTACATGGAGAAGGTCAAGAACAAGGAAGACGGCGTCCGCCTCATGGGTTTCGGGCACCGCGTCTACAAGAACTACGACCCGCGCGCCAAGATCGTCAAGGCCACGGCCCACGAGATCCTCACGAAGCTCGGCGGCAACGACGAGCTCCTGGACATCGCCCTGCGCCTCGAAGAGAAGGCCCTGAATGATGACTACTTCATCCAGCGCAAGCTCTACCCGAACGTCGATTTCTACACCGGCCTGATCTACAAGGCCATGGGCTTCCCGGAGAAGATGTTCACGGTCCTCTTCGCGATCGGCCGCCTTCCGGGCTGGATCGCACAGTGGCGCGAAATGATCAGCGACCCCAACACCAAAATCGGCCGCCCGCGCCAGCTTTACATCGGCGAGCCGGAGCGCAACTACCCTTCGGTGTAGTCCGCAACGATCACCGCAGTACGACGCCGGCCGCCCACCTTTTGGAGGTGCGCGGCCGGCGTCGTTGTGTCCGGGGGCAGCTCCCGGGACGGGCCATTTCGGTATTTGTGCAGGTGGGAAGGCTGCCGGCCGGTGTGGCACGCCGCCGCCGGGGGCACATCCGTGCTAAAAAAGACCAATGCCCAAATTTGTCGACGCCGCATTGCGGCGCCAGGAAGTGGTCGAAGCGGTCTTCCGGATCGTCGCAGCAGACGGACTTGAACGGGCTTCGCTCCGCGAAGTCGCGGACGAAGCGGAACTTGCCGTCGGATCGGTCCGGCACTACTTCGCCAGCAGTGAGGAACTCCTGACCCACTCCTTCGGAGTCGTCGTGGACCGGATCGTCGGCCGGCTGACGGCCGCCGATGAGCGCCTCGCGGAGGCGCAGCCCGGCACCGCGGAACACCACCAGGGTGTCTTAACCCTGCTGGGCGAACTGCTCCCGCTGGACGACGAACGCGCCGTAGACGCCTGCGTCTGGATGGCGTTCAAGAACGCCGCCAGGACCAAGCCGTTCCTGGCCGCGGAAGCCGACCGGAGCCACCGCGCCGTCGCCGCGATTGTCGGGCGGCTCGTGATGGACGTGTCGTCCGCCGCCGACACCGGCGTCGCCGTGGACCAGCAGCGGCTGGTCACCGAGGCGGAGCGGCTGCTGGCCACCCTCGACGGGCTCACCATGCACGCCCTCCTGCAGCCCGAATGGATGACCGCGCAGATGTGCGGCGACGTGTTGGAGTCCCACCTCACCGGGCTGGGCAGCTACGCTGGCAGGCATTAACGTGCGTTAACTTGAGGAATAGACTGGAAACGTACGTCTTGCCAAGGAGGCAATTGGATGCACCACACAGGCGGGCCGGGCTGGCGGATCACCATGGACACTTCGGGTCCGATGCTCATTGCACTTTACGTTCGCGACGCCGCCGGCCTGGACAGCGCTGGGCACCCGGCCCTCTGCCACGCGGCACCGAAGATCCGTCCTGCGGACCACACCCACCTCATTGCCGAGGTAGGCGGGCAGAGTGCGCTCAAGACCGAGTGGGAAGCCTGGTGGGAGCAGCTCCTGAAGGCGCATCCCGAGATGTCGCCGGAACTGGGACCGCCCGGCTTCCGCAGCTTCAGCAATTCCCCCGCCCTCCGGCGTGTGCTGCAGGCGCATTTCGGGGCCGCCCTGTCGTGGGCCCGGGAACGCCGCGGCGAGTACCTGGCGCTGGAGGCCGAACGCGAAGCCGCCGGCGGGGTGCAGTTGCTGCAGGACATGGTGGATGACCGGCTGCTCGAGGTGGGCCGGGCCGCCAACGACTTTTCGCTGACCATCATCGAGCTGCCCCTGGCTGAGCCGCGGGCCTGGTACCTGGAGCCCGATAAGATCATCATGAGCTCGGACCTGCTGTCCCAGCCCGAACTCTTCCGCAGCTATGTGCAGCCCGTGGTGGACCTGCTGGTCTGAGTCCGGCCGCCTCAAGCCGTCTGCGCCGTCCCGGCCCGCCGGGTGGGGTGCCTACTGCGCCGGTGAGTCGGCGACCGTGATCCTGACCTGGCCCGCGGGCACGTCGGCGGGCTGCCAGCCGTTGCGGTCCTGCCGCGTCCAGCTGCGGCCGTCCGCCTGGACCTCCGTGATGGAGAGTGCTTTGGCGTTGGCAACCGCCCAGTGCGCCACGGCCCAGGCCTGCGTTCCGCCGGCATCCAGCACGACGGTGGTGCCGTCCTGGGAGGCCGGAACTTCGCCGAAGGCCGCGGCCAGGCGTTCCTGGACGGCGGCCGGGTCTCCGGCCTCGTCGGGGGCGCGCAGCGAGCAGTCGAGGCCGGCGGCCGCCTGGCCCGTCAGTGCGGAGGCGAAGGCGCGGGCCATGACTTCGTGCTGGGCGTAGGCGTCGGGGTACGCGGAACGCTGG
>DATIUQ010000159.1:0-2616 GCA_035466775.1 Arthrobacter sp. | reverse complement strand
GGAAATCGATTCACTGGTCCGCAGCGTGTACTGCCCCGAGGTCGGCTGACGGCCGGCAGAGCACCGCAGCGACGAGGCTGGATGAGCCGGCGGGACCCAACGGCCCGGGTCGACGTCGAGGTCTGGCAACTGCAGGCCCGCCTGGGCCGGAACCCGGCGACCGATCTGAACACCTTCGAGGTCGTTCACGGCGCCGCCCGCGGGCGCGTCCGGCCCGCGTCGTAGGCGCCAGACCGGCTTACGGGATGGTGACCCGTTCGTCGGTGTGCACGGACTGCGGACCCGTGGACGGGCAGTTGATGGACCTCATCGCCGCGTGGCCCTGGTCAAAGGTGTACCGGACGCAGGCGCTGACCGTCCGCTGCTCGCCGAAGAAGCCCCCGCTCGTGGTCAGGTGATCCCTGAGATAAACATCGTTGACGAGCACCCCGGCATTCGTCCAGGCCGTGAAGTACGTGCTCGGAAGGTTTGCTGTGAGCCGTCGGGTGAGCTCGCTGCGGTCCGCCGGGTCCGCAGCAGTTGCAATGGAGGTGAATGTTTCCATCGCATCCGCGGCTTTGTCCCGGATGGCGTGGCGGCCCATGTCCTCGATGCTCGTCCGCGCACAGGAGGTCAAGGCCAGGACGAGAACAGTGCCAGCGGCGGCCGTGAGCATCCAGGAACCCTTCACTCGGCACTCACGGCCTGCGGGTGGCGGGTGGATAACAGGTCCACCAGCATCGCGGTCAGCGCAGCGGGGACCAGGCCGGTTGCTGCCAAGTGGGCGATGAGCCCGTCGGGCATCTCCATCGACAGGCCTCCCACAACCAGCGCGGGCAGCGCCGTCAGAACAGCCACCCAGAGTGGCCGGCCTGCCAGCCTCGCCCACACGGCGGAGCCCGCGAATGCTATGGACCCGAGAAATATCAGGCCGCGGCCTTCTGCTTCTGTCGGTGAGCGGCCAACGAAACTGAAGTCCAGGGCCAGCCCGCAGACTGTCAGCACGGCGGCGACCAGGACAAGCACTGCCCATGCCCCGTCCGCCCAGCGGATGCGATCGTTCATGGGCTGACGGTACCTGATGCGGCGCTCAATTCCTGCCGGCGTCAAGCCTCACTTTCAGCCCCGGCGGGCCCGGTCACCGCATACTTCGCCGAATCCGCATCGTTCCGAGGGGACCGGCCGGGCATTCAGCTATCCGGCCGAGATCCGGAACCGGGCCGGAGGTAGTCCCGCAGCAGTGGGAACTCCGTGCGCACGTGGGCATCCAGGTCTGCGGTGAACCGGGGCGAGAAGTACAGCCGCAGCAACGGGTCCAGCATCCGGCCGATTCCGGGCCACCCGGCGGTGATTGTGTGGCGCACCGACACCCCGTCCGGTAGCGGGGTGAGCTCCAGAGACAGGCGTGCCGGGAGAGGCACAACCTTGCGGAAGCGCCACACGAGCCGGCGGCCCGGCTCGACAGCCTCCACGATTCCGTGCAGTCGCAACCGACGCCGGCCGACGAACTCGTCCATCACGACCATGTCACCCACCCCGCCGGCAGTCCGCCCGAGCGTGTGGAGCTGCAGGTGGGTGCCCGGCCACCAGTTCTGGTACTGCTCATCGGTGCAGGCCACCATGAAGTCGGTGACGTCATGGCCCGTCAACCCCGCGACGTCAACCCTCGATTCGATCACCAGCATCCGTACCCCTTCCGCCATCGTTCCGCCGCGGCGCTGACCTGATCAGCTGTCGGCCGGAGGGATAGGGACAGCGGTGCCGCTGACTACTATTCCGCCGTCAGCGGGAATGTCCACCGTGAGAAGGCCCGGCCGGCCGACGTGCCGCCCCTGGTGGATCAGGACTCTCGATGGAGGTTCGACCAGGCCCAAGATGCGCAGGTAGCCGCCGACGGCGGCGGCAGCGGCCCCTGTTGCAGGGTCCTCCGTGATGGCGCCGACCGGGAACAGGTTCCGGGCTTCGAATTCACCATCCGCGGTCCGATGCAGGACGGCCACCGTTGCCGCCCAACCCTGAGCGTCCATGAGCCGGCGTACCGCCTCCGGGTCAAAGCCGAAGGAATCAAAAAGGGTAGGGTCAGCGAGGACCAGCACCGGATGCCAGTTTCCCGCATACGCGATCCGCGGCGGATAGGCCGGATCGAGATCGCCCCGCCCGACGCCGAGCAATCCGAGGAGTTCAGCCAGCACGGCCTCGTCGAATTCGGCCAGTTGCGGCTCGACGGCGGTAAACGAAGCGGTGATGTCGCCGCCGTCGCCAGCTGTCTCGATGACGACCGGGCCGACAGGGGTGTCAAAGGTGAAGGATCCAGCCCCGTCGCGGATGCTTAGCGCCACGGCCAGCGCAATCGTTGCATGGCCACAGAACGGCACCTCGGCGATCGGCGAGAAGTACCGGACACGGCTCCGTCGCGGGTCGCCGTCGACGCCCTGCTCCGTCACGAAGGCCGTTTCGGCGTACCCGACGTCGGCCGCAACCGCCAGCATCCCGGCTTCATCCAGGCGGCGGGCATCCAGGACCAGCCCGGCAGGATTGCCGCCGTTTGGCGTCGTGGAAAAGGCCGCATAGCGCAGGACCTCGGGGGAGTTTTCCATACCCCGATCCTCCCACGCCGGGTCACTGGATCAGCGGCTC
>DATIUQ010000158.1:0-7326 GCA_035466775.1 Arthrobacter sp. | reverse complement strand
AGTCATTAACCGACCGATCCTTCCATCTGCAGTTCAATCAGGCGGTTCAGCTCGAGGGCGTATTCCATCGGCAGCTCACGGGCAATCGGCTCGATGAAGCCGCGGACGATCATCGCCATGGCCTCGTCCTCGCGCATGCCGCGGGACATCAGGTAGAACAGCTGTTCTTCGCTGACCCGCGAGACCGTGGCCTCGTGTCCCATGGTGACGTCATCCTCGCGGATGTCGATGTACGGGTACGTGTCCGAGCGGCTGATGGTGTCCACGAGCAGGGCGTCACAGCGGACCGTGTTGGCCGAGTGCTTGGCGCCTTCCCGGACCTGGACCAGGCCGCGGTAGGCGGCGCGGCCGCCGCCGCGGGCCACGGACTTGGAGATGATGGAGCTCTTGGTGTTCGGCGCGATGTGGACCATCTTGGAGCCGGTGTCCTGGTGCTGGCCTTCGCCGGCGAACGCGATGGACAGGGTCTCGCCCTTGGCACCCTCGCCGACAAGGTAGACGGCCGGGTACTTCATGGTGACCTTGGAGCCGATGTTGCCATCGATCCACTCCATGGTGGCGCCCTCTTCGCAGATGGCGCGCTTGGTGACCAGGTTGTACACGTTGGTGGACCAGTTCTGGATGGTCGTGTAGCGGACGCGGGCGCCCTTCTTCACGATGATCTCCACGACGGCGGAGTGCAGCGAGTCCGAGGTGTAGATCGGCGCGGTGCAGCCTTCGATGTAGTGGACGTAGGAGTCCTCGTCGGCGATGATCAGCGTGCGCTCGAACTGGCCCATGTTTTCCGTGTTGATGCGGAAGTAGGCCTGCAGCGGGATGTCCACGTGGACGCCCTTGGGGACGTACACGAACGAACCGCCGGACCACACGGCCGTGTTCAGCGAGGCGAACTTGTTGTCGCCCACCGGGATGATCGTGCCGAAGTACTCCTGGAAGATCTCCGGGTGCTCCCGCAGTGCGGTGTCGGTGTCCAGGAAGATGACGCCCTGGGCTTCCAGGTCCTCGCGGATCTGGTGGTACACGACCTCGGACTCGTACTGCGCGGCGACGCCGGAGACGAGGCGGCTGCGCTCGGCTTCCGGGATACCCAGTTTCTCGTACGTGTTCCGGATGTCCTCGGGCAGGTCTTCCCAGGTGGCGGCCTGCTTCTCCGTGGAGCGCACGAAGTACTTGATGTTGTCGAAGTCGATGCCGGACAGGTCCGCGCCCCAGGTGGGCATGGGCTTGCGGTCGAAGTACTTCAGGCCCTTGAGGCGCAGGTCCAGCATCCATTCCGGCTCGCTCTTCTTGGCCGAAATGTCGCGGACGACGTCCTCGTTGATGCCGCGGCGGGCGTTGGCCCCGACATCGTTCTTGTCGGACCAGCCGTACTCATAGGTTCCGATTCCGTGGAGCTCGGGATTCTTTTCCAGAATCTCCGAAATCACAGTGGATTCAGCAACCTTCTTCTCTGATAGTTGGTCCGTCATCACGGCCTTTCTTGCAGATGGTTGGATACTTCGTCCAGGCTGCCCGGTGTGGCGGCGGAGCTGTGAAGCCCCGGAGCCGCCGGACGGCCTGTAGGTATGTGGGTGGTGCAGACATGGCCGCCGCGCGCCAGCGTGGAAAGCCGCCGGACATCGACGCCGACCAGCCGGGAGAACACGTCGGTCTCCACGTCGCAGAACACGGGGAACTGGGCGGCCAGCTGCTGGATGGGGCAGTGGCCCTGGCACAGCTGGACGCTGGAGAGCGCCGCCGGCAGGGGCGCCTTGGCCTCGATCGACGCCGTGGAGGCCACGAAACCGTCCCGGCTGAGCGCGGCGGAGAGTGCCTGCGCCCGTGCGGTGATGTCAGGCCCGGCAGCATCGATTTCCGGTGCGTAGCGGCGCTCCATGTCTCCGAAGCGCTCGACGGCGAACTGCCGCACGGCTTCGGGGCCGGCCATCTCGCCCAGGCGCTGCAGCGCCAGGGCGGCAATGTCCAGGTAGTCGTTTCCGAGCGTTGACTGGCCCTGGGAACTGAGCACATAGCGGCGGGCGGGGCGCCCGGCGCCCGCACCGGCACGCGTTGCGCGCTTGACCTCGATCACGCCGTCGCGCGAGAGGTGGTCGAGGTGCCGGCGGACCGCGGCCGGGGTAAAGCCGAGCAGATCGCCCAGTTCGGCGGCGCTGATGGGGCCATGTTCCAGGACGGCGTTCAGGACGCGGTCCCGGGTGCGCTCTTCGGCGTCTGCCGCGGGGAATGCGGCGGCTGCCTGTGTTGCCAGCGATCCCGCCGCGATGGATCCCGCTGCCCGGGACGGGGCTCCCGAAGCCACGCGCGAGCGGCCGGGCCCGACGGGCGCGGCAGATGTCGGGGTGGTCATGGAATACACAACACAATCATGTCCTAATTTAGTCCCCTGATCCAGTAAGGCATGGCTATCCTCCGGGCAACCGGCGGGTGCGGCCGCCCCGGACCGGGACGTACTACATCCCGTAGAATGCTGTGGTGCGATCCCCCGAATCCCCCGTCCTGTCCATCCGCGGGCTAGTCAAGGATGTTGGTCCACTGTCCACCCTCGACGGCAAGATGCTTCGGGTGGTCAGCGGCCTCTCCCTCGTCGCCGAACGCGGCCAGGTGACAGCCCTGCTCGGTGCCAACGGTGCCGGCAAGACGACCACCATCGAATGCGCCCAGGGACTCCAGAAGCGCACCCACGGCAGCATCAGCCTGCTGGGCGAAGATCCGGACACGGCCGGCGCCGGACTGCGGGCCCGTGTCGGGGTGATGCTGCAGGACGGCGGCCTGCCGCCGTCGGCCCGTCCCATCCCCCTGCTCAAGCATATTGCCGGCATGTACCAGGACCCCTGGCCGGTCGGGGAACTCGTTGACCGCCTCGGCATCGACGCGTTCAGCCGGACCTCCGTGCGGCGGCTCTCCGGCGGACAGAAGCAGCGCCTCGCCCTGGCGGCCGCCCTCGTGGGAAACCCCGAGGTCCTCTTCCTCGACGAGCCGAGCGCCGGCCTGGATCCGCAGTCGCGCCAGCTCGTGTTTGAGCTCATCTCCGAACTCCGGAACCGCGGGATGGGAATTGTCCTGACCACGCATCTCATGGATGACGCCCAGCGTCTGGCCGATTACGTCTACATCATCGATGCCGGCCGCAACGTTGCCGAGGGGACCGTCGCGCAGCTCCTGCAGCACCCCCTGCCGCCCGGGGCCGGGGAGCAGCACATCCGCACCCTGCTGTTCGAGGCCGATCCGGGCCTGGATTTCACCGGGGTGCTGCCCGACGGCGTCGACGTCACCGAAGCACGGGCCGGCAGCTACGCGGCGACCGGTGCCCTCACCCCTGCCGACCTCGCCGCGATCACCGCATGGTGGGCGGCCCGCGGCATCATGCCGCGCTCCCTGAGCCTTGAGGCCCGCAGCCTCGAGGACGTCTTCCTCGACATCTCCGGAAGGGAGATCCGATGACCCGCGACACCGCCGCGCTGGGGAACGCGCCTTCGGGCAGCGCCCTGCCGGCCCGCCCCCTCGGCGGTGCGCCGGCCACGCTGCTGCGGCGCATCGCCCAGCAGGGCCGGTACGAAACCGTCACCATGCTGCGGAACGGCGAACAGCTGATCCTGGCAATCGTGCTTCCGCTGCTGGCCATGGTGGGCCTGACCGTCACACCCCTGCTGGACGGGTTCGGCGCGAGCCGGATCAATGTTGCCGTGCCGGGCATCCTGGCGCTGTGTGCCATGTCCACCGCCTTCACCGGGCAAGGCATCTCCACCGGCTTTGACCGCCGCTACGGGGTCCTGCGTTTCCTCTCCACCACTCCCCTGGGCCGCACCGGGCTGATCGCCGGGAAGGTCCTCGCGGTCCTGGCGGTGCTGTCCCTGCAGGTGCTGGTGGTCACGGCCGTCGCCCTGGTGCTGGGCTGGCAGCCGGATCCGCAGGGCTGGGCCCCGGCACTTGCCCTGCTGGCGCTCGGTGCCGCCGCCTTCACGGCGCTTGGCCTCCTGGTTGCGGGCACCGTCCGGCCCGAAGCGACGCTGGCCATCACCAACCTGCTGTGGATCCTGCTGGGTGCCCTCGGCGGGATCGTGATCCCGGCCGAACGGCTGCCCGCCCTCCTGGAGGCGGTCGTGCAGTTCCTTCCCTCCGGCGCCCTGGGAGAGGCGATGCGGGAAGCGTTCCTGTCCGGCACCGTCAACCCGGCCTCCGTACTTGTCCTGCTGCTCTGGACGGCGATTGCCGGCCTCGCAGCCACCCGTTGGTTCAAATGGAATTGAGAATACTGTGAGCACGGCCTCCCGCCCTCCCCGGACCGCTTCCCGGAACGTCTCCTGGCTGCCCGTCACCGTCGACAACACGGTGAAGCGGCTGGCGGTGCTGTCCCTGATCGGCCAGACCATCCTGATCGTGACCGGCGGCGCCGTCCGCCTCACCGCCTCGGGGCTGGGCTGCCCCACCTGGCCGCGCTGCACGGACGCCTCCCTGGTGAACACCCCGGAAATGGGCATCCACGGCATCATCGAATTCGGCAACCGCCTCCTGACCTTCGCCCTGGCCGCCATCGCCGTGGCGATGCTCGTGTACCTGTGGAACCTCCGCAAGGAACGCCGCGACCTCTTCCTGCTCGCCCTGGGGTTGCTCGCCAGCATCCCGGCACAGGCCATCATCGGCGGCATCACCGTGCTGACGCAGCTGAACCCCTGGGTGGTGGGGCTGCACTTCCTGGTCTCGATGGCCCTCGTGGTCGTGGCGACCCTGCTGGTCAACCGCGCCTACGGGCGGACGGGAAAATTCCGGGTGGCTGAGCTGCCCGCACTGCCGGGGGTCGCGCGCCCCCTGATGTCCGCCGTCGCGCTGTTCGCCGCCCTGGCCGTGTGCCTGGGCGTTGTGGTCACCGGCGCCGGCCCGCACGCCGGCGACGCCGACGCCCCGCGCAACAACCTGGACTGGGACCTGTTCTCGCACATCCACGCGGTCCCGGCCTACCTCGTCACCGCCGGGACGCTGTTCGCGCTGTACCTCGTCGTCCGCGACCGGATCGCGGGCCCGTTCCGCACCGCCGTCGCGATGCTCCTGGGCATCACCGTGCTGCAGGCCGTCATCGGGTTCACCCAGTACTACAACGGCATCCCGGCGCTGCTGGTCGGGGCGCACATGCTCGCGGCCGCCCTGCTGATGAGCGCGGCCACAAACGCCGCCGACCTGGCCCGCAGCAGCCCCATCAAGTAGCACCCCACACAACAACGCGGGGTCAGATACGGTCCATTCCGGGCTTCCGGATGGGCTGTATCTGACCCCGCGTTGTTTGAGTTCTGTGGCTAGCCCATGATCGCTGGGCCGACGAACGGGTCCACGGCGACGGCGATGAAGAGCAGGGTCAGGTAGCTGATCGAGCCGTGGAAGACCTTCATGGCGCCCTTGTTGGACACGTCGCCGGCCTGCGCCCGGTTGTAGAGTGCGTGCGACTCATAGAGGAACCACGCGCCGGCGAGCACGGCGGTGACGGTGTAGACCCAGCCGGCGCCGCCGGCCGGAACCAGCAGCAGCGAGCACGCCACCATGGCCCATGCGTACAGGACCACCTGGACCGAGACCACCTTGGCCCCGGCGATCGCGCCCAGCATCGGCACGTTGGCGTTGCGGTAGTCCTCGCCGTAGCGCATGGACAGCGGCCAGTAGTGCGGCGGGGTCCACAGGAAGATGACCATAAAGAGCACAATGGCAGGCCATTCCACCGTGTTGGTCACGGCGGCCCAGGCAATGAGCACGGGGAAGCAGCCGGCCGCCCCGCCCCAGACAATGTTCTGGGCCGTGCGGCGCTTGAGGATCATCGTGTAGATGACAACGTAGAAAACGATTGCGCCGAGTCCAAGCCAGGCCGCGAGCGGGTTGGCGCCGAACCAGAGGATCGCGATGGCCGCCGCGCCCAGGAGCCAGGAGAAGATCAGCGCTTCACGCGGGGTGACCTCGCCCGTGACCAAGGGGCGGTTCTCCGTGCGGTGCATCAGCTTGTCGATGTCGCGGTCGAGGTAGCAGTTGAACGCGCCCGCGCTGCCGGCGGCAAACGCACCGCCCACGAGGGTTGCAAGGATCAGGCCGATCGACGGGAAGCCCCGCTCCGCGTAGATCATGGTCGGCAGGGTGCTGACCAGCAGGAGTTCGATGACGCGGGGTTTCGTGAGCGCCAGATAGGCCTTGGCTTTGCGGGCGAAGCCGATTCTTCCGCGGATGGGCGAAGCGGTCAGCGGCGTATCTGTTGTGCTCACGGTGGCAGTCACTCTGTTCTGTCTGGCTGTTCAGTCCGGCTGGTTCCGCAACGCGGGTTGCATCTCGAGGGGGTCCACGCGCAGCGCACAGGCGTGTCCCTCGCCCCCGTTGGTAGCCACGAACCATCATACCGTGCAGGCACGGGACGACAGGTTCCCGGGAACGCCGACGCCGCACCCCCATGATTCGAACAGATTAACGCGGGCTCACGGCCGCCGCGGACACCGGTGATTCATATAAGCGTAAATCCCGTCCAATTGGTGAGATATACAGCCCCCGGCAGAAGGAATGGGGCTAAGCTGTCAGCAGATCAGCGTGCACCGGCCGCAGCTATATCCGGCCGCCCTGCTGGCTGCAGCGTCTGCAGCTGTGCAGGTGCACACGCGACTGAATGATAGATCAACGTTTCGATGGTGAACGGCTGGTACGTACCGCAGCGGGCACCGAACTGTGCCCCGGACGGGACCGACCCTACCACCCGCCGTCAGCACAGAGAGGGGCCCGGTTTTCGTGCCACATTTGGAAGAGCAAGAACTGTCATGGACCAGCTTGGACCAGCGCGCCGTGGACACCGTCCGCGTCTTGGCCGCCGACGCCGTCGAGAAGGTCGGTAACGGCCACCCCGGCACCGCGATGAGCCTGGCTCCGGCCGCCTACCTGCTCTTCCAGAAGCTGATGCGGCACGACCCGAAGAACCCCGACTGGCTGGGACGCGACCGGTTCGTCCTCTCCCCCGGCCACACCTCCCTCACGCTGTACATCCAGCTCTTCCTCTCCGGCTACGGCTTGGAACTGAAGGATCTCGAGGCGCTGCGCACCTGGGGCTCGCTGACTCCGGGACACCCCGAGTACAAGCACACCAAGGGCGTCGAAATCACCACCGGCCCGCTCGGCCAGGGCCTCGCGTCCGCCGTCGGCTTCGCGTACTCCCAGCGCCGCCAGCGCGGACTGTTCGACGCCGACGCCGCCGAAGGCACCAGCCCGTTCGACCACACCGTCTGGGTCATCGCGTCCGACGGCGACCTCCAGGAAGGTGTCACGTCCGAAGCGTCCTCGCTCGCCGGACACCAGGAGCTCGGGAACCTCGTG
>DATIUQ010000157.1:0-20922 GCA_035466775.1 Arthrobacter sp. | reverse complement strand
GAACTCCTCACTGCGGGTGGACAGTTCCCCCACCAGGTCGGTGAGGCCGCGGTCGTAGGGGTCGCGGCCGGCCTCGGTGCGCAGGATCGCCACCGTGTCATTCGCGGCGCGCTCCCAGTCCGGGTAGAACCCGCGGGAACGCTCGTCCAGGAAGAGGAACCGTGCAAAGTTGGCCGGCCGGGCGGGGTCGCCCAGCATGTCGGAGTACATGGCGCGGCCGAGCCGGTTGGTCGCCAGGACGTCCAGGCGCCCGTTGCGCACGAACGCCGGGGCATCGGTGATCGCGTCGAGCATGTACTGGACACTCGCGCGGACCGCGTGGGTGGCGGGGCGGCGGCGCTGCGGCTTGCGACCGGCGCTGGCGGCCCGGGCCAGATCGAACAGGTGGGCCCGCTCCGCCTCATCCAACTGCAGGGCACCCGCGAGGGCGTCCAGCACGTTTTCGGACACTCCGGAGAGGTTTCCCCGTTCCAGCCGGGTGTAATACTCGACACTGACCCCGGCCAGCATGGCCACCTCGCCGCGGCGCAGTCCGGGGACCCGGCGGTTGCCGCCGTAGTCGGGGAGACCCGCCTGTTCCGGAGTGATTTTCGCCCGACGGGTGGCCAGGAAGTCCCGGGTTTCGCTCTGGTTGTCCATACCTTCAACGGTAGAGGGTGCCGCGGCTTAAGGGGGGCCCTGCCAGTACCCCTATCAGCAGGGCCTCCCTCGCGGGCGCGCGATTGGTGTTTGATAGAGAGTGCCCCCGATGACGTCCGGGCCGGAAGGCCGCACCTGAACGGTGCCCGACGCCGGGGCGAACACCCCTGAACCCCCACACGCAGGAGATCCATGCTTACCGTTAACGCCTACGCCGCCACCTCCGCGACGGAACCCCTCGTCCCCACCACCCTCGAGCGCCGGGAGGTTGGCCCGAACGACGTCCTGATCGACATCAAGTTCGCCGGCATCTGCCACTCGGACATCCACACCGTCCGCGGCGACTGGGGACCGCAGTCCTACCCGCTGGCACCGGGCCACGAAATCGCCGGCATCGTCACCGAAGTCGGATCGGCCGTCACCAAGCACGCCGTCGGCGACCGGGTCGGCGTCGGGTGCATGGTGAACTCCTGCCGCGAGTGCGTCAACTGCTTGAACGGCGAGGAGCAGTTCTGCGTCAAAGGCAACATCGGCACCTACGGCGCTGTGGACCGCGACGGCACCATCACCCAGGGCGGCTACTCCACTCATGTTGTGGTCACCGAGGACTTCGTTGTCCGGATCCCGGAGAGCCTGGAACTCGACGTCGCCGCGCCCCTGCTCTGCGCCGGCATTACCACCTTCTCGCCGCTGAACCACTGGGGTGCCGGTCCCGGCAAGAAGGTCGCCGTCGTCGGCCTCGGCGGTCTGGGCCACGTCGCCGTCAAGATCGCGCACGCCATGGGCGCAGAGGTCACCGTGCTGTCGCAGTCGCTGAAGAAGCAGGAGGACGGGCTGAAACTCGGCGCGGACCACTACTTCGCCACCAACGATCCTTCCACGTTCGAGCAGCTGGCGGGCTCCTTCGACCTGATCCTGAACACGGTCAGCGCGAAGATCGACCTGGACGCTTACCTGTCCCTGCTGGCTGTCGACGGGGCCATGGTCAACGTTGGCGCCCCGGCGGAGCCGCTGTCCCTCAACGTCTTCTCGCTGATCGGCGGCCGCCGGTCCTTCGCCGGATCACTGATTGGCGGCATCCGGGAAACGCAGGAAATGCTCGACTTCTGCGCAGAGCACAAGCTCGGCGCAGAGATCGAGGTCATCCCGGCCGAGAAGATCAACGACGCCTACGAGCGCGTGCTCGCCTCCGACGTGCGGTACCGCTTCGTGATTGACACCTCCACGCTGTAACTCCAGCGCAAAGGGCCCTGCCGGTCCGGACTCTCGGTCCGGACCGGCAGGGCCCTTCTTGGTGTCGGGTGCAGGGCATCGTCCCAGCTCAGGCCTACAATGAAGTCAATGATGCCGGAACGAGCTGTCGCCGCAGAAGGGAAGAATTCCTTGAGCGTGCGCGCGGGGATCATCGAATCAATCTGGCGTCCCGGTTCGCTGGTCGACGTTGAGGACGCCAGGGACGCCATGCTGGCCGTGGAGCGCATCAGCGGCGGAACCCCGATGCCGATGCTCTCGGAAATGACCGATGTGGAGATCACCGCCGCGGCCCGGTACGAGTTCGCCCGGACGACGGGCGTGCTCGCCATCGCCGTCCTCGGATCCAACGCCGTGGACAGGGTCGTCGCGGCCGCCATGAGCCGGCACACGCAATACCCGCACGCATTCTTTACCTCCAGGAGCGCCGCCCTGACGTGGCTGACGGACATCTCCAATTTGCAGCCGCGGGGTCAATGAACCGCTGTTAGCATGACCGTCAGGGGCATCAGGAGCAAGCGTGCCCGAGAGACGGAGACGCGATGAGTATGCCTACCGGGACGGAAACCCAGTCGGAAACGCAGCCGGATGCGCAGTCGGCCGCACGGCACGTGGCGGACAGCCACGATCTGCTCCGGGTGCAGGGCGCCCGCGAGAACAACCTCAAAGACATCAGCATCGAGATCCCCAAACGCCGCCTGACGGTGTTCACGGGCGTGTCCGGCTCGGGCAAGAGCTCGCTGGTGTTCGCCACCATCGCCGCCGAGTCGCAGCGGATGATCAACGAGACCTACAGCGCCTTTGTGCAGGGGTTCATGCCCAACCTGTCACGGCCCGACGTCGACCTTCTCGAGGGGCTGACGACGGCGATCATCGTTGACCAGGAGCGGATGGGTGCGAACCCCCGCTCCACGGTGGGCACGGCCACCGATGCCAACGCGATGCTCCGGATCCTTTTCAGCCGGCTGGGTTCGCCGCACGTGGGGCCGCCCACGGCGTTCTCTTTCAACGTCCCGACGCGGAAGGCCAGCGGCGTGATGAGCACCGAAAAAGCCGGCGGCAGGGTCGAAAAGAGCGTTGTGCAGAACGCCGTCTACCTGGGCGGCATGTGTGCGCGCTGCGAAGGCATGGGCTCGGTCTCCGACTTCGACCTCACGGCGCTCTACGACGAAACCAAGTCGCTCGCCGAGGGTGCCCTCACGGTCCCCGGCTACAGCATGGACGGCTGGTACGGCCGCATCTTCAGCGGCGCCGGCTTCAATATGGACAAGCCGATATCCAAGTACACCAAGAAGGAAATGCACGACCTCCTCTACAAGGAACCGACCAAGATCAAGGTCGAGGGCATAAATCTCACCTACGAGGGCCTGATCCCGAAGATCCAGAAGTCGATGCTCTCCAAGGACGTCGACGCGATGCAGCCGCACATCCGGGCATTCGTGGAACGCGCCATCACCTTCCAGGCCTGCCCCGAGTGCGACGGCACACGGCTCAGCCCGGAGGCCCGGTCCTCGAAGATCCAGGGCAAGAACATCGCCGACCTGTGCGAGATGCAGATCAGCGACCTGGCCGTGTGGGTCCGCGAGCTCAACGAGCCATCGGTCGCACCGCTCCTGAAGGGCCTGCAGCATCTGCTCGACTCGTTCGCCGAAATCGGGCTGGGCTACCTCTCGCTGGACCGGCCGGCGGCCACGCTGTCCGGGGGAGAGGCCCAACGCACCAAGATGATCCGGCACCTCGGCTCGTCCCTGACAGACATCACGTACGTCTTTGACGAGCCGACGATCGGCCTGCACCCGCATGACATCGAGCGGATGAACCGGCTGCTGTTGCAACTGCGCGACAAGGGCAATACGGTGCTCGTCGTCGAGCACAAGCCGGAAACCATCGCCATCGCCGACCACGTCGTTGACCTGGGCCCCGGCGCAGGCACCGAGGGCGGCCGCGTCTGCTTTGAGGGCACGGTGGAGGGGCTGCGGGCGAGTGACACCATCACCGGCCGCCACCTCGATGACCGGGCCAAAGTCAAGGGATCGGTGCGCACGCCATCCGGTGCGATGGAGGTGCGCGGCGCCTCGACGCACAACCTCAAGGACGTCGACGTCGACGTTCCGCTTGGTGTGCTGTGCGTGGTCACGGGGGTCGCGGGGTCGGGCAAGAGCTCGCTGATCCAGGGCTCGGTGGCCGGCCGCGACGGCGTTGTGGTGATCGACCAGGGTGCCATCAAGGGGTCCCGGCGCAGCAACCCTGCAACGTACACGGGCCTGCTCGAACCGATCCGGAAAGCGTTCGCGAAGGCCAACGGCGTCAAGCCGGCGCTGTTCAGCTCCAACTCCGAGGGCGCCTGCCCCACCTGCAACGGCGCGGGCGTCATCTTCACCGAACTGGGCGTCATGGCTACCGTCGAGTCCACCTGCGAGGACTGCGAGGGCAAGAGGTTCCAGGCCTCAGTCCTGGAATACAAACTGGGCGGCCGCAACATCGCCGACGTGCTGGCAATGTCGATGACCGAGGCCGAGGACTTCTTCAACGCAGGCGAGGCGAAGACACCGGCGGCGCACAAGATCCTCGACCGGCTGGTGGACGTGGGGCTTGGCTACCTCACGCTCGGACAGCCGCTCACCACACTGTCCGGCGGCGAACGGCAGCGCGTCAAACTGGCCACCCAGATGGCGGAGAAAGGCGACGTCTACGTCCTCGACGAGCCCACCACCGGCCTGCACCTGGCCGATGTCCAGAACCTGTTGGGCCTGCTCGACCGCCTGGTGGAGTCCGGCAAGTCGGTCATCGTGATCGAGCATCACCAGGCGGTCATGGCGCACGCCGACTGGATCGTCGACCTGGGTCCCGGCGCGGGGCACGACGGCGGCCGGGTCGTCTTCGAGGGAACCCCGGCGGACCTGGTCGCTGCACGGTCCACCCTCACCGGCGAGCACCTCGCGGCTTACGTGGGAGGGTGACCCGTCCGGGGCTGATTCTTCCGGGCCTGTTCCCGGACGGCCGTCCCGCCATCACTCGCGCCACAGAACCGTCCGTGATCGGTCGGCAAAGGAGAAACTATGAAGCTGACACTATTCGAGTTCGTGAGTGTCGACGGCGTATCGCAGGGCCCGGGATCACCCGAGGAAGACACCAGCGACGGGTTCACCCAGGGTGGATGGCTTGTCCCCTTCATGGTTGGAGCATTCGTCCGGCAGGCCGCGGAATGGCTGGGCCAGGCCGACGCGCTCCTGCTCGGCCGGCGCACCTACGACGCGTTCGCGAGGGACTGGCCGCAGATCACGGATCCGAACGATCCCTTGCCCAATCCCTGCTTGCCGCAGGGCTGATCGACGAGTTTCGGCTTGTGATCGCTCCGGTCATCGTCGGTCATGGCCGCCGCCTCTTCCCCGACGGCGGCGCATCAGCGGGACTGCGCCTCCTCAGCAGCCAGACCACCCCTGGCGGACTCACCCTCCAGGTGTACGAACGAACTGGACCCGCCGCGTACGCGACCTACACGGGCGTCTCAGACCTGGGCTAAGTTTCCGAATGTGCCAGCGGGCTCGCGGAGGCCCGGGTGCGGCGGGATCAGAAGCCGGGTTCCACGATGGTGGTCTTGATGCCGTAGGGCTCGACGTCGAAACGCAGGGATTCCATCCATCCTTCGATGGCGAACTTTGAGGCGGCGTACGCGGCGCAGAACTCCTGACCGATGATTCCGGCAGCGGACGACATGGTGATGACGTGACCGGAGCGCTGCAGCGTTCACCCCGCAAGCGTCTCGCGGCCAAGTCCCAGCGGGTGTAGAGAGTGGACTCATGTTCCTGGCGTACACCGCCAAACCCGGCAGCGCCTCTCACGACAGCCTTCAGCTTCTCGCCACATGGGCGGCCACCCACGAACAGGCACCGGCCAGCACGCCAGCGCCGTCCGAGCTCAGCGAAGGCCACTAAGCACTTAGTTCGGTCGCCGCTGCGGGGCCGCGGTCAGGCGCTGCGGGTCCCAGCAGCGTGCTGCACCGACCGTGCGAGGCCGTCGAGGACCAGGTCCAGCCCAAACTCGAACTCCGCGCCATAGTCGTAGCCGGGCTTCATCACATGCTCGATCGAGAACTCGGCGAGGTGGGGGTAGTCCCCGGAGGAATAGTGGCGCATCATGCGCTCGGCAACCTCGGCCAGGGGTTCCGGGCCGTTGACCGGCAGGGTGGCCTCGGAGAGGGCGAACCCGTACACGTAGGCGTCGATGACGGCGTAGGCGTGGGCGGTCATCTCCACCGAGAAGCCTGCCGCGCGCAGGGTGCCGATGACGGCGTCGTGGTGTTTCAGCGTTGCCGGGCCGGGGCTTGTCCGCGTCTCGACGAGGCCGATGGCCCAGGGATGGCGCCGCATCGCCTCACGGGCCGAGGCGGCCCGCCGCCGCATCTCGGTGTGCCAGTCGCCGCCGATCGTCGGCAGGTCGATCTCGCTGAAGACGATGTCCACGATGCCGTCGAGGACCTCATCCTTGTTGGCCACGTGGTGGTAGATCGACATCGGCTTGACCTCGAGTGCGTCCGCGAGTGAGCGCATCGTCAAGGCGCCAATGCCGCCCGCGTCGGCAACCGCGACGGCGCCGCGCAACACCGATTCCCGGCTGAGCCGGGGACGGCCTGGGCTGGCTGCTGCAGGCATTTCACCCTCCATGTTTCTTCAGGCCATAGACCATTCGTACTTAGTACGATACATTAACCGTACTAAGTACGAGAACCTCTTTTGAAAGGCCCGACATGACGAACCACCTCGGTGCGAAGGCCGCAGGCAACCAGGCTGCCGCCGGCGACACCATGAACGCCATCGTGCAGGACGCGTACGGTTCCTTCGACGTCCTCCGTTCCGGCAAGACCGCCCGGCCGCGCATTGCCGAGAACGAGGTGCTGATCCGTGTGCACGCGGCGGGCATGGACCGCGGAACGTGGCACATGATGACGGGCCGGCCCTACCTCCTGCGCATCCTCGGATTCGGGTTCCGCAGGCCGAAGAACACCGTGCCAGGAATCGACGTCGCCGGCACGGTCGCCGCTGTCGGTTCCGCAGTGTCCCGGTTCGCCGTGGGCGACAAGGTGTACGGAATGTCCCGGGGGTCGTTCGCCGAGTACGCCGCCGCGCTGGAGGACAAGCTGGCCCACAAGCCCTCCAACCTGTCATTCGAGCAGGCCGCGGCGGTGCCCATCTCGGCGGGCACCGCCCTCCAGGCCCTTGACGCCGGGCGGGTGGAGCGCGGCCAGAAGGTCCTGATCCTGGGCGCCTCGGGCGGTGTCGGCACCTACGCCGTGCAGCTGGCCAAGTCCCTGGGTGCGGAGGTCACCGGCGTCTGCAGCGCAGGGAAAATCGGTCTGGTGCGGTCACTCGGAGCGGACCACGTCCTTGACTACGCGACGGACGATTTCGCCGACGGCACTCGCCGCTACGACCTGATCCTCGACATCGGCGGCAACCCGAAACTTTCCCGGCTGCGCCGGGCCCTCACGCCCACCGGGACGGCCGTCGTCGTCGGCGGCGAGGAAGGCGGCAGGTGGACGGGAGGCTTCGGCCGGAGCCTGCGGGCACCCCTCGTGTCCCTGTTCGTGCGGCAGCGCCTGGCTATGCTCGCGTCCAAGGAACGCGCCAGCGACTTGGAACGGCTCAACCCCCTCCTAGAGTCCGGCGCCGTAACGCCGAGCATCGACGGGACGTACCCGCTCGACGAGGTGCCGGATGCCATGCGCCATCTCGACGCCGGACGCGTGCGCGGCAAGATCGCCATCACGGTTTTCACTGGTTAACGAAAACCCCTGAGCAGTCGGGCTCCGTTTGAAAACCTCAAGTCCGGCGCAGGAACTCACGCACGGTATCGATGTATTCGGCAGTCCGCGTTGCCATCACACCGTGTCCCTCGCCCGCGAAAATACGGACTTCAGCCTCGGGATAGAGGGCCCGGAGGGCCGCACGCGCCTGGGGTGGGAAGGCCTTGTCCAGCTCCGATTCGATCAGCAGCACCGGGATGGGTGGCGCCGGTGCTCCGGCTGCCGGCAGATGCGCGAAGTCATGCATCTCCCGCAGGCCGGACAGCAGGTCCTCCTTGCCCAGCCGGCCGAGAATGTCCGTGAGCAGCTTGTTCCAGAACACCGCGTCGTCCGGTGCGTCCGGTACGTCCTGTGCGAACCAGCGGCGCCAGTTCCAGCCGGTCAGCGAACGCACTGAGTTTTCCGGCAGCACATTGAGGAAGCGGATGAGGAGCGGGAGCAGGGGCAGGGGTGATCCGGCGGGGCCCCCGGTGTTAGCGAGCACGAGGCGCCGCACGCGGTCGGGATGCCGGCGGGCGAGCGTCTGGGCCACAAAACCGCCGAACGAGGAGCCCAGCACATCCGCCTGCCCGGCTCCCTCGGCGTCGAGGATCGCCGCCAGGCCATCCGCCAGCCCGGTGATGCCTGCACCGGCAGGATAAGCCGGCGCAAGCACGCGGAAGTCCCGTTCCAGCGCTTCGATCAGCAGCAGGTACATGTCCGGCACCCGTGTCCCGCCGGAGGGCAGGAGCACCGTCTGCCCGCCCGAGCCGCCGGCCAGATAGCGCCAGTGCGCGCCGTCGACGTCGAGCGTGCGGTACCGGTGGCCGGCACGGAACGCCTCAAGCCGGGCGTCCAGCGTCGCCGGTGGCCCGGTCTCCCGCTCGCGCTGGCTGCGTTGAGGCGCGGGGCGGTGCGGGGAACGGTGCTCACTCGTGCCCGGGGGAGGAGGCAGGCCTTCGAGGAACCGTCCGACGGCGTCGGCGTATTCGGCCGGGTGCGTGGCGGCCGCCCAGTGGCCGCCTTCGCCGAACACGTAGGCCCGGGCGCCGGGATATGCGGCCAGTAGGGCTTCGCGTTCGCGCGGCGTGAAGCCGCGGTCGTCGGACGCGGCGATCAGCAGCACGTCCTCCGGACGCTCGAAGGTCGATGCTGCGGCGTATCGGTCCGTATGCTCCACGAGGTCCAGAAGCACGTCCAGGCGCGCCAGGGCCGATTCCCTGGTGTGGGCGGCAAAAAGGTCCTCCGTGTAGGCGCGGAGGAAAGCACGCTCGTTGTCTTCCGCCCCTGCGGTAAGGCGGGCGATCCTCGGACGGTAGAACGCGGCGAGGGCGGCCTTGGGAAGCAACGCGAAGGCACGGACAAAGGCGCGCACCAGGCGCGTGTGGCCCCGGGTGTAGAGGCCGAATCCGGAAAGGATGAGCTTGTCCACCCGCTGCGGATAACGGCGGGCAAAGGCGTGCGCGACGCCGGCGCCGAGGGAGTGGCCGAAGATGCTCGCAGAGGTGATTCCTTCGGCGTCGAGGATGGCCGCGATCCCTTCCACGAGTTCGGCCATGGTCCGCACCGCGGGATAGGAGGGGGAGATGACCCGGAAGCGGGGTTCGAAAGCGGTGATCGTGCGGAAAGCGGAATCGCCGAAAGAGAAGCCGCCGCCCAGGACCAGAAGCGCCGGTTTGGCGCCCTCAGCTGAGGCGGAACCCCCTGCGGTGTGCGGCCCGACGGGTCCCGCGATGTACTTCCATTCGATGCCGCCGACTGTCAGCGACTGGTAGGGGTGGCTGGCACGGAACGCCCTCAGCTCGGCATAGCCGTCCATGGATCCTCCCGCCGGATGGCCTGATACGAGGGAGACTACGCCGCAGCTTCCGGCCATCGCAACGGATGCCTGACAGGGAACGCAGCAGCGCTGTTGGCTGGGCGCCCGGTGCCTGTTGCCGACCAGCTATGGCTCCTGCGAGACCGCCGTCGTGGGCGCCCAGTAAACGATCCTGGTAAGCCTTATTCCGTCTCGCGATAGGCACGTCTTCGTCCCAGAGACGCCTGGAACCGAATCAAATACCCGTCGGGATCAGCCACCAGAAACTGTGTGACACCCGATTCATGCTCGCCGGTTCTGTACCATTTGGTCTCCGGTGCCATAAAGAGCGGCCAGCCTCCGACATCCAGCGCATCCATGAGCGGCTCGATCGACGGAACCGAAATCTGAAAGTTGACCCCGCGCCCCAGCGGACGTTCAAGAGTCCCGGTGATCCAGTTCCGACCCATTCCAGCCTGCTCCACCAGGCCCGGGTCGGATGCGGCGGTTTGCTGCAGCCGGAATAGATGCTGCGTCGTCCGCAACGTCCATGACGGTTTGCTCTCTGCTAGAAGCGGATTGCATCGATGACCTTGACGCGGACCGCGACGACGGCGGGGATGGCCCCGGCCAAGGCGCCGACAAGAATGGCCGCTCCAAGGCCGAGCAGGGCCGCGTCCACCGGAAACGGCGGATAGTCCGTCAGGCTCGGCGCGACTTTCGATTCGATCCAAGGGTTCTTGACCACCGCGACGGCGAGCATGACCCCGACCACCCCGGCCACCGCCGTTGCCACGACGGACTCCATCATGACGCCCAGGAAGATGCGCCGGGACGTGGCCCCAAAGCTTCGCCGAATCCCGATCTCCCGGACCCGGTAGCGCACGGTGACCATGGAGATGTTCAGCATTCCGACCGCCCCCAGGAGCAGAACCAGTCCGGCCACACCGCCGATGACCAGTTGGGCCGGTGCAAAAGGATCCCCGTAGCTGGCGTAATCCGAACGGTCCACCGCGGCCTGCATGCCGGGGAACTGCTGGTCAAGATCCGAGGCGATGGCTGCCTTAAGTGAGGCCGCCTGTTCGTCCTGGACCCAGATTTTGAACTGCTGCCCGGGCCCTGCCGCGCCGCCGGTCAAGACCCCTGACCGCTCGGCAGCGCCCGTCAGCATGAAGGCCGACGGCGGGTTCTCAGGATAGGGATCCGGCACGACGCCGATGATCACGGCCGTTGTCTTCTGGTCTCCGGCCGTGGTGATTTTGGGACTGGTGGCCAGGTTCGGCCGTCCGGCGGCGTTGTAGAAGCTCTCGGAGACAACCAGCGCGGGGGCCAGCCTCTCCTCGTCGTTCGCCGCGAACCAGCCTCCCTGGCTTACGTCGACCCGGTGAATGACCCCGTAGCCCGGGTCGACCACCTGGAGCTGCACCGGCTGGACGCCGCGGGGAAACTGAAAGGACAGTTGTGCCTGGGCCGAGTGCGAGAAGTACGTGATGCCGTAGCGCTCGATGATGCCGCGGTAGGCGCTTTCCAGTTTTTGTGGATCGGGTTGGCTGGGGCCGTAGACCCCGATGGCGAGGGTGGCCGAACGGCCGCCGTTTCGTTCGGAATCCGCCTTGAATCCCTCCCGCGCCAGGTCGCCGACGCCGACGACAGACGTGAGGGCCGCGACCGACAGGGCCACCCCCACGAGGGCCAGGAGAATGCGTGTTTTGTTGATGCGGAGTTCCTGCCATGCCTCTACCAGGGCGGACACGACGCCGGTCACGCGGGCACCCCCGCTGGGATCTCTGCGGGGGTGAGCACGCCTGCTTCAAGGCGGTAGCAGGCACGGGCCAGGGCTGCGACGTTGACGTCGTGCGTGATCGTGATGAGCGCGGCTCCGGATTCGGTTGCCACGGTATCGAGCAGTGCCATGACGGCCTGGCCGGTATCAATATCGAGGGCGCCGGTGGGTTCGTCCGCCAGGATCAGCCGGGGCCGGCGAACGAGCGCCCGCGCTATCGCGACCCTCTGCTGTTCGCCGCCGGAGAGCATGTTCGGCAGCGTGTCGGCGCGCTGGGCCAGGCCCACACGGTCCAGCATGTCCATGGCCAGTTCCCTGCGCCGCCAGAACTGGGCTCCCTTGGCGTACAGCAGGGGAGTGATCACGTTGTCCAGCGCGCTCCGGCCCGGCAGGAGGTTGAACTGCTGGAACACGAACCCCACCGAGGACCCGCGCAGCACCGCCCGCTCGTTGCCCCGCAGCTGCTCCACAGGGGTCCCCTGGAAACGAAGTTCTCCGCTGGTGGGCAGGTCCAGCAGCCCGAGGAGGTTCAAGAGGGTGGACTTCCCGCACCCGGATCGACCGATCACCGCTGTGTGGTCACCGGCGTGGACGGCGAGGTCCACACCCCTGAGAATGTGCAGTTCTTGATCATCGGGAAGGCGGACGGTCCGGGTCACACCCGCGAGGGACACGAGCTCCTCCATGGTCACCCCCCTGCCGGGTATGAACCGATGCCGGCGAACTGCTGGCCGGGCTGCGGCTGGGCGGGGGCTCCGGGAATGAACTCAAGCACGGCTTCACCTTCAGCAAGGCCCGAGACAATTTCCACCATCGAGCCGTCGTTCAGGCCCAGCTGCACTTTGCGCTCTTGTGGCTCCCCGGCCGGGGGCCCGGCCTGGGACCCGGCCGGCATCCCGGTTGCGGAGTCCGGGACGGTACCGGCGGGAGCCAGCCACACCGATCCTTCCTTGACGCTGCCCCGCACGGAAGTGAGCGGCACCGTGACGACGTCGGTGGCCTGGCCGGCAGTGACTGTCATCGTCGCGCCCAGCCCGGCGAACACCTCGACGCCGGACGGAACGGCGCAGCTGATGGTGCCGGTCGGCGCGCCGCCTTGTTCGGGCATGCTGCCTCCGCCCGGGATGGCGGCGGCGTACGGCACTGAGCGGCTCACGCCGCCGGACGCAGCTCCCGTGCCCCCTGACACGCCACTGGTTGCGCCCTTCAGCGCGACCGTGGGGCACGAGAAAGGGGCGGGGCCTCCGACGACGGCGATCTCGGCTGAGCTTGGTTTGGCCAGCAGCCGATACTGCTGGGCCGCGTCGACAGATCCGCTCACGGTGAAGGTGCCCGGGTTGACCGCACCGGCGGTTTCGCCCACGCCCACCTGCTGGTTGAGCAGCACGGTGAGGCTCTCCACCAGACCCGACGCCGGGGCGAGGACGTCCGCGTAAGTGTAGGCAGGGCCGCTACGGCCCAGCGGCTGGCTGCCGGTGTCCTGCGTTGTTGCTACGGCCGCAGCCTCAGTGCGGACCTGATAGAGCCGATCGCCGGAAGTCACTTTGTCTCCCGTTGCGACAAACAAGTGCGTCACGACACCAGCGGTTGTATTGCGTACGCCCACGGCAGCATCGCTTTGCACGGTTGCCTTGATCTGGACTGAATTGGTCACGGTCGCCCGGGCGGCCTGAACCACCGGGATGGCGACCTCCGCCGACGGTCCGTTCAGCACTTGTCCCGGCTTCATCCCGTCGATAAACGCTATCTTGACCAGCGCCATGGCGATGACAGCGAACACGGCCAGCCATGCCACGGGCATGACGACGCGCCTGAAAACTCTCATCTCTGCCCCGTTCGGTAACTCCCCACAGAACCTCTCTGCGAGAGATGCACTTCACACCCTATATCCGGGCCGTTTCCGGCTTGGGACGACGCGCTATGGGCGCCGACACGCGTGGGCCGCACCGGCCGGCGCTCTGTCCCGCCGTTGTACCGTGGGGCCCGATGACTATTTCAGAACTTCTCACGGCGTACGACCAACAGCTGCGGACGGATGCGGAGACCCCCAGCGCGGTCGCCGTCGAACGCCTTGGCCCCTTGCGGCTTGTGACCTTCGCCGGCGGCCGTGGTTTTGTGACCTACCAAAACCTGGACGGCGCCAGCGCAGCAACGATCGCGGGCTGGGTGGCCGAAGCCTTGGCGTCCTTCCGTGAGGACCACTCAATCGTTCGGGTCGAGTGGAAGACGCGCGGCCACGATTCTGCGCCCGGACTCCATGAGGCGCTGCTCGGGTGCGGCTTTGAGCCGGAAGAGACGGAGTCCGTCATGGTGGGGCCGGCCAGGGCGCTGTGTGTGGACGTGGACCTGCCCGACGGCGTGAACCTGCGAAGGGTTACAGACGAACCGGACATCCGGGCCATGAGCGCCATGCAGGACGAGGTCTTTGGCAGTCCCGCCTCCGACGGCAACGCCGAAGCAATGCTGCGCCGCGTGGCCCGCGACGACGGGATGGAACTGTGGGTTGCCGAACATGAGGGGAAGATTGTCAGCGCGGGTCGGCTTGAACCGGTTCCGGGGACGGATTTCGCGGGCATCTGGGGCGGGGCCACCCTCGAAGAGTGGCGCGGCCGGGGGATCTACCGCGCCGTCACCGCGGCGCGGGCCCGGGCCGCGGTGGCCTTGGGCAAGAGCCTCATCCATAGCGATTCAACCGAATATTCACGGCCGATCCTGGAACGTTACGGCCTGCTCCGGGTATCAACGACGACGCCGTACTGCTGGCGCCGCTGACGCCCGAAGCCCGGCGCCGCCGTCCGCGGTTCCTCCCGTCTCACTGACCCTGCGAAGCGGCCGGATGCTCGATCGTGACGGTGCCGGCGTCCCCGTCGACGCGGATCTGCCAGCCGCTCGCAATCCGCTGGGTGGCAACGCCGGTACCGAGCACGGCCGGGATGCCGTACTCACGGGCCACGATGGAGCTGTGGCTCAACGGGCCGCCGACGTCGGTAAC
Source organism: Arthrobacter sp. (assembly GCA_035466775.1). Classification (GTDB taxonomy): domain Bacteria; phylum Actinomycetota; class Actinomycetes; order Actinomycetales; family Micrococcaceae; genus Arthrobacter. The sequence continues at coordinate 6,677 of DATIUQ010000157.1, read as the reverse complement.
GACGCCGGAGGCCATTGCGAAGAGCGAGGTCCAAGCTGGAGTGGTGATGCGGGCCACCAGCACGTCGCCGGGCAACATCCGGGCGAAATCCTCTGGTCCTCTCAGGACGCGGGCCGGGGCGCTGACCTGGCCCGAGCTGGCACCGGCGCCTTTGATGACGTCGCCGGGCGCTCCTTGTGGGGCTGCCGGCATCATTGACCCGAAGGCCCGTTCCATCCACGGGCTCTCCGGGAGTAGTTGCGGGGCTGCGGCCTTGGCCTGGCCCCGCCACAGCATCTTGCGTTCCTCAACGGCACCGGCCCGGACTGGCCTGTCTGCTCCGGTAATTGCCACGGCCGCCGGTGTGCCTGGTCCTGCGAGGCCGAACTCGACGGCGCTGCGCAGCTCCTGGTGGCGCAGCCAGAACACGTCGGCGGGCTCGGCGATAACAGCCGAGTCGACCAGCCGTCGTCCGAGCTCGAACAGCATTCGCCGCAGCAGCGGCCACGCCAGCCCGACGTCGGCCAGGGCATCCTCGCGGATCGGGGCCGCGCTTTGTGCCCACCGGAGCAGGCGGAGGAACGCGGCGCGGCGTTTCGGCCCGAGCCGCGCGATCGTTCGGTTCGTTTCATCCTCGCGGCGGGCGGCCGACAGCCGCTGGCGCTCGTGAGGGTCATTGCCTTGTCCCCGCAGGTAATACTTCACCGTCTCCAACAGCGGCGAGGGATCGTCGGCCGGGACCGGGCTGGCGAAGTCCAGATTGTAGACAGCATGGCCGAACCGGCCGAGGTGTTCTTGGAAGCGGGGATGCCATTGCTGCCAGAGTGCCGGATCCAGCCCGGCAGGCGGGGACCCGGTGCGCTGCGACACGGCCAGTGCCGCGGTGGGTTCAGCGAGGATCGCCGGGGCCAGCCCCGGAACCTCCCGGGCCCAGGCGGCGAGGTCGTACAGCGACTTCTCGGCCCGGATGGGTTCGCTGTCGTAGCCGAGGAGGAATATCAGGGCGGGGGGATCCCCATCGCGCCGCACGAACTTGTCGTAATAGGCCCGAAAGGTGAGTTCGCTGGTTGCGGCGATCGGAATGATGGACTGCACGGCCGTGTAGTACACGGTGCCGGCGTCCAGGAGCGTCTGCACACCTTCGAGCAGTTCCTCGCCGGAGAGCTCCCCGACAGGCCTCGCCGACCAGTTCTTGATCAACTCCACGTAACGGGGATGCGAGAATTCCCGCCAGCCGGTCACGCCCATGTGCGCCTTGCCGCGGGCCAGCGCGCGCATCGCGGCCAGCGACTTGCCCATCACCCGCCACATTCCCGAGTTGCGGTAATAGTAATAGGCGTAGCCGTTTATGGTGGGCAGTCCGACGTCGCCCTCGCGGATGACGTCCTTGCCGACGGCGCCAGCCATCAGGGCACGCAGCGAGCGGGACACCGAGCCGTCTATGAGGTCGGCGAACAGCGGCGAGAGCGGGTCAGGCAGCTGCTCCACGATGCTCGCCCGGAAGTAGAGCCCGTGCGGATAGGGTACCGTCCACGTGTCCGGGATGTCGGCTGCCGGTTCGGGCAGTGCGGTGATGGGCCGGGATTGCAGGATGAAGAACTCGCCACCGGCCCGTGCCCACTCGATGTCCTGCGGCGTTCCGAAGTGATCAGCAATCCGTGTCCCATAGCCGGCCAGCTCAGCCGCCGCCCGGTTGTCCAGGACGGGCTGGCGACGGCGGGCCGTCGGCACCGGCCGCTCCCGCGTGCCGTGGTCCGCATAGACAGTCATGACCTCCTTGTCAGCCGTCCGGCGCGACAGCACCCAGCCCGTCCCGGTCTCCACGACGACGTCGTCCGTGGTGACCGACCCGCTGACCACCGCCTCGCCCAGGCCCCATGCGGCACTGATAACTGTCTGGTCGCGGCGCCCGTTGGCCGGATTGGCGGTGAACATCACCCCGGCGGCCTCGGCCTCGATCATCCTCTGAACCACAACCGCGAGACGCACCGTGTCCGGTCCGATGCCTTCACGGGCCCGGTAGGCCATGGCGCGCGCCGTCCACAGGGACGCCCAGCAATCCCTGACGGCCCCGGCAAGAGCCTCTATCCCGACGACGTTCAGGTAGGTTTCCTGCTGCCCGGCGAAACTGGCCGATGGAAGGTCCTCGGCGGTGGCGGAAGAGCGCACCGCCACGGCAGTATCGCCGGTGCCGAGAAGCCCGTAGGCGGCGCCGAGTTCACCGGCGATCGCTGCCGGCATGGTTCCGCCGGTGAACAGGGCACGGATCCGCGTCGAGGCATCCTCGTAGTCCTGTGGCGCCGCGGACGGTGACAGCGCGGCCAGCTCTTGTATGCCGGCTTGAAGGTGATTGGCCTCCACGAAGTCGACATAAGCAGCGGTGCTCAGCACAAACCCCGAAGGGACCGGCAGTCCGGCCTGAACGAGGCCGCCCAGGCCGACACCCTTGCCGCCGGCCGCAGCCACGTCGCCTGGTCCTACATCACCGAAGTTGTAGATGTAGGTCATGACCGTCCCTCCCTCCTGGAGCCGGGCCGCCCGTCGGGCCTGATTCTCAACATACTGGCACTCCGGCATGGGGGAGGCTATAGCTGCACGCGGGGGCGGATGACGCAGCTCCGGCGCTGGCGTGTTCCGTTAAAGCTTCTTCAGTAGGGCGAAGTAGGCGTGGTGTGCGAGGTCGAGTTCGAGGGCCTGGATCGGGGTGAACCACCGTATCTCGTCGTGTTCATCCGGGGCCAGGTTCTCCGGAATGCCTGACCACTCGGTGATCACCCACCCGTACAGGGCCAACCCAGCGGTGGCGCCGTAGCTGTAGCGGAGCCTTAACGTCGGCGCCTCCCCTGGGACAACGATGCGGATATTGACCTCTTCGAGCAGCTCCCTGGCTAGGGCCTCGCCGGCCGTTTCGCCATCTTCGATGTGGCCCCCAGGAAAATCCCACTTGGCCGGGTATCGCTGCAGTGATGGGCGCCGGTGGCACATCAGCACGCCCAACGGGCCGACGAGTGCGCCGACTGCGATGCGGTGGGTCATGGCGTATGCCGACCACACCGCGGTCCGGTGCGCAGGTCCAGCGTGAAAGACGGATAGTCGGGGAAGTCCCCAATACGGTCAGCCGAGAAGCCCAAAGCTTCGTAGAAGGCAACCGCGGAGGGGCTTGCCTGCCAGTCGAGGATCATCGCCTGGGGCCGGGCCCTCGCCCACCCGAAGATGTGGTCCATAAGAGCTCGGCCCGTGCCTGTCCGGCGCGCTTCAGGATCGACAAAGAGGTCATGCACGCGGCCGGTAGTGAACGATGCACGCAGGCCCGGACCGAAATCTTGGGCCAGGCCATAGCCGAGCAGCCGCCCGTGCGAGTGGGCCACTGCGACGCACCACGAGGCATCGGAGACAACGCTGGCGTATCGGCCGTAGAAATCCTCGGACGGAACATTTCGCGCGTCGGGAGTGAAAGCGATGCTCAACCGGCGTACCTCGGCGGCGTCTTCAGGCCCCGCTGAACGCACGGCCATCTTCTCGAGTGTCATGCGCCGGTCCCTCCACTTGTTCTCGCCGGATTCTGATCAGCATACGGTGACGCTCACCAAGCCCCGGCATGGGGCCGGGCTCTTTCAGCACCCGCCGCGCCGTGGCAGACTGCGGCCATGAGCATTGAGCAATGGTGGCCGAAGCTGAAGCCCTCGACGCGGGAATGGCTGATCGACAACAACGGCGACGCGGTGCCGGCGGAGATCCTTGGTGAGATAGAGGACGCCGGCGGTTCGGTCTCTACAGGTGGCTGGTGGGTGGGCGAGAACGGGCCCTCGGGCTTCTACTTCTCGGACGAGGCGATCGACTGGATTGACGCCGTCGGAAACGGCGAAACGCCGAACACCCGCTGAAATCTGCGCAGGGACGCTCCAACGAGAGCCCAACAAAAGTGACGAAAGTGCCCCCTGCCTGCACGGCGGGGGGCACATCGTGCGGGTCTAAAGGACTATTCCTGACCCGTCCTTTCGACTCGCCTAGTGCGTCAGGTCCTTGCCCTTGGTCTCCGGAATGGTGAAGACGAACAGCACGCTGATGAGCAGCAACACCACGGCGTACACGTTGAACAGGTTGGAGAGGCCGATGGTCCCGAGCCAGGTCTGCAGGTACGGGGCGGTCCCGCCGAAGACTGCCACGCAGATGGAATACGGGACGCCGACGCCGATCGTCCGGATGCTCGTGGGGAACAGTTCCGCGTAGACGGCCGGAACAATCGCGGCGCTGGCGGCGATGAAGATCAGCATGACGGACATGGCCACGGCCAGCTGCCAGGCCGAATCCTTCAGCAGCCAGGTCATGGGGAAGTGCATGACCGCGCTTCCGGCCGCGCCGGCCCAGAGCACCTTTTTGCGGCCGATCCGGTCGGACAGCCTGCCCCAGAACGGCAGGGCGGCAATGAACACGATGTTCGCGACCACGCTGGCCCAGAGCGCCTCGCCGCGGTCGATCTTCAGCGTGGTGGCGGCGTAGCTCGGGGCCACAACACCCCAGATGTAGTAAATCACCGTGAGGCCCACCGTCAGCCCGATGACCTGGAGCGCCTGCTTGCGGTGCTTCACGATCTGCGGCCAGATTGCGGCGCGCTTCTCGGAGGCCGTCTCGCCTTCGAAAGCCTCGGTCTCGTGCAGCTTGGAGCGCATGATCAGCGCGTAGAGGCCCATAACGGCGCCGACCAGGAACGGGATGCGCCAGCCCCAGTCATTCATTGCCTCGGCGCTCAAGGTCATGTTGAGGACCGCACCCAGCAGCGTGCCGGCCAGGATTCCCACCGTGCCCGAGGTGTAGATCAGGGTGGCCCACAGCCCGCGCTTCTCTTTCGGGGCCACTTCGGAGAGATAGGTCTGCGACGACGGCAGCTCACCGCCGTGGGCCAGGCCCTGGATCAGCCGGGCCACCAGGAGCATCAGCGACGCCCAGAACCCGACGCTGGCGAAGGTCGGCGCGACGCCGATCATGAGGCTGCCCAGCGACGCCAGCCCGACGGCGAGAGTCATCGAGGTCTTGCGGCCGACGCGGTCGCCGATCCAGCCGAACAGGAAACCGCCCACCGGCCGTGCCACGAACCCGACGGCGAAGATCGCCAGCGTTGCCAGCACCGCCGAGGCAGGATCCGCCTTGCTGAAGAGCTGGCTGGCAATGAACGGCGTAAACGTGGCGTAGATCGCCCAGTCGTACCATTCGACGGCATTCCCGATGCCAGTGCCGAGGAGGGTCTTCCGTGTGGCCGCCCGGCTGGCGAGCTGCGGGTCAACGATGGTGGTCATGATGTCTCCGAAGGATGTGGGGCTAGGAAGCGGCGGACGTGGGGGTGCCCGCGGCAAGTGCTGCGATCCGGGCAATGGCGAGTTCTGCGTAAAGCGCGGCACCGTCGGTGAGGACGCCGTCGTCGAACGTGGCGTAGGGGGAGTGGTTGAACGCGGCGGCGGTATGGTCCGCGCCCGGCGCGACGGCGCTGAGCCCGATGAACGTGCCGGGCACCTCCGCCATCACCCGGGAGAAATCCTCGGAGCCGCTGAGGGGCGTGGCCCAACGGGTCAGCCGGGACTCGCCGAACAGGTTCTGGATGGTCCTTTCCGCGGTGAGGGTCTCGTTTTCGTCCGTGATGCTGAGCGGGTATTCGCCGCGGTATTCGACCTCCACCTCCAGGCCGTGGGCGTGGGCGATGCCCTTCAGGAGGGTGGGAACGGCGGTCATCATCCGTTCGCGGGAGGCGTGGGAGAAAGTGCGGACAGTCGCCTCGATGCGCGCTGTTTCGGGGATGACGTTGCGGGTGGTGCCCGCCTGCAGCACGCCGACGGTCAGGACAACCGGGTCAAACATGTTGAACTGCCGGGTGATCATGACCTGCAGCGCGGTCACCATCTCGGCGGCCGCGGTGACGGGGTCCTTCGCCGTGTGCGGGGCGGAGCCGTGGCCGCCGGCGCCCAGGATCGTGACGAACAACCCGTCCGAGGCGCTGAGCATCACGCCCGGCTTCGTGGCGAACTGGCCGTACGGTTCCAGCGAGGAGAACACGTGCATGCCGTAGGCGGCGTCCGCGCGCCGGCCCGCGGCGTCCAGCACCCCTTCGCGGATCATGTGGCCGGCGCCGTCGTAGCCTTCCTCGCCCGGCTGGAACATCAGGACGACGTCGCCGGCCAGCTGACCGCGGCGTTCGGCCAGCAGGGTGGCCGCCCCGGCCAGCATCGACGTGTGGAGGTCGTGGCCGCAGGCGTGCATCGCGCCGTCGAGCCGGGACGAGAAGTCGACGCCTGTCCGCTCCTGGACGGGGAGGCCGTCCATGTCGGCGCGCAGCAGGACGACAGGTTTCTTGGCCGAAGCGTGCGGTGCGCCGCCGCGCAGAACGGCGGTGACCGACGTCGTGCTCTCGCCGAGGGTGATTTCGTACGGCAGGCCGTCGAGGGCTTCGAGGACTTTCTCCTGGGTGCGTGGGAGGGCCAGGCCGATCTCCGGTTCCTGGTGCAACTCGTGGCGCAGCCGGGTGATGTGGCTGCGGAGTTCCTTGGCATCGGCGGTGACCGACATATGTTCCCTCTTCCCGAACGGTTGGCAGGTGCTTACGAACCATTGTGGAGTGACTGGAGTCATACGCGCGGGAATGGCTGGAAAAATGCAAAAGTATGATGGTGAGTACAGGAATCATTCATTGACGGACGGGGTCTTGTGGA
>DATIUQ010000156.1:0-4459 GCA_035466775.1 Arthrobacter sp. | reverse complement strand
TCACCCCAATGAGGGGCTTGCCGTGGACCTTCAGCGCGGGCATGCCGTAGCTGACACCGTCGACGGCGTCGGGGGCTGCCGCCCGGGCGATGTCGATGACCCGTTGCAGGGCACCGCGGGCCGTTGCGGGCATGGCGGCCAAGGCGTCGTCGACGGTTCCCATGCCCGGAGTCTACTCCCGGGCCGGACTGTCGGGCCGGGGCTGTTTCAGCGCATGCCTTCCCGGCGGATGGCGGTGGCGATGGCCGCGGCCCGGGTTTCTACTCCGAGCTTCGCGTAGATATGGGCGAGATGGGTTTTGACCGTGGCCTCGGAAATGAACAGCCGCTGGCCGAGCTCCCGATTGCTGAGCCCCTCCGTCAGAAGGCTCAGGAGCTCAGCCTCGCGCGGAGTCAGGATTTCGTCCGGATTCCGCAGTTGCTGAAACAGGCGGGAGGCCACCGGCGCACTCATGACGCTCTTGCCCTGCACCGCGCCGCGGACAGCCGCGAAAATCTCCTCGGGAGCGGCATCCTTGAGGAGGTAGCCCATGGCCCCGGCGTCCACGGCACGGACGATGTCGGCGTCGGAATCGTAGGTGGTGAACACCAGCACCGCCTGGCGTGCGTTGCGCCGCCGCAGTTGTTTGATGGCCTCGATGCCGTCCATGCCGTCGCCCATGGCCAGATCCATCATCACCACGGCGGGGCTGTGCTGTTCCACTTTCACCACAGCCTCTTCGCCGGAGGCGGCCTCGGCTATGACGTCTATGTCCGGCTGCGTCCCCAGCAGCGCCTTGAGTCCGCTGCGGACCACAAGGTGGTCGTCTACGAGGAGCACGGTGATGGCGCTCATTCGTCCCCCTTGGCCGGAAGCTGCGCTGCCACAATCGTCCCTTCCCCGGGGGTGCTTTCCACCGCGAAGACTCCGCCTAGTTGCTCGACGCGCTGTCGCATGGCGCGCAGCCCGTAGCCGCCGGCGTCCGACGGCGGTGCGGCCGCGGCGGGATCGAAGCCAGCGCCGTCGTCGTGGACATCCAGGGTGACGGTGTCCGGGAGGAAGCCAAGTGTCAGCGTTGCGTTGCTGGCCGCGGCGTGCAGTTTGATGTTCGCCGCAGCACTCTGAACCACCCTGAGGAGTGTGTGGCGGACGTCCGGGGGCACGGCCCGGGGCTCGCCGGTGACCAGCAGGCGCGCCCCGGCGAAGTACTGCGTCGCCGCCTGATGCAGGGCCTCGGGCAGCGGGGAAGCGTCGAGCCCGGGAGATGCGAGTTCATGGACGAGGCTGCGCGTCTCGGACAGATTCTCGCGGAGCAGCCCGCTGGCTTGGCGAAGATCCCGCAGGGCGGACGGTCCGGGCCAGGCGCGGTTCGCTGCTTCAAGCAGCAGCAGGCTGCTGGCCAAGCCCTGCGTCACGGTGTCGTGGATTTCGCGGGACACCCGCTCGCGCTCGGCGATGGTGCCTGCCCGGCGCTCACTGGCCGCAAGCTGGTCCTGGGCGATGGCTATCTCGGCGTGCAGGCTGCGCTGCGCGGCGGCGTCACGCTCGATGCGGTCATAGATCAGCGTCAGCAGGACGCCCACCGCGAGCGGCCCCAGCAGCATAGCCAGATCGGTGCCGTCGCCGAGCCTGAACAGTCCGGCGGCAGTGGCAGCCGCGACCGCTCCGGCGGCGACATAGGCCACTGCCCCGGTGAACGCCGTGCGGCAGAGGAAAAACAGTGCGAACGAGCACCATGCGAAGCTCGGCGCCGCAACGACCAGGACGGTCCAGGTCGCCACCAGGGCGAACATCCACAGCGCCCACGGTCGCCGCCGTTGGGACAACACAGCGATGACGGCGTAGAGGACACAGACGGATGCGGCGAGGGCGAGGACCAGGAGATTGTCCCCAGGGCTGTGCCGCATCGCATACCGGACCGACGAGGCCACCAGCAGCACCGCGAATCCAAGATGGACTGCGGTGTCGATCCGGGCGAACCGGCCAGCGGCCGCGGATGCACCAGAGGCCAGATTCGTCGACGGAAGGGATGCTGCTGTGCGGGTCATGTGGTCCGGTTCCGGTGGATGGTTGTCTACCCACCATGCTAGGCGGCCCGTCGATCCGGGTCTCTCATCCATTCGGCTGATCCCGCTGGCCCGAGGTGTGAGCCGACCCCCGCCGAAGGCCCGATGCCGCGGCCAAGGGCAACCGGACAGGATGGACGGGTATCCAAGGGCAACGCCCCGCCACCCCTTCCAAGGAGAGCTCCATGAAGAAGACCACCAAATTTGTTGCCGCCGCTACCGGGGCGCTGCTCCTGACCGGAGGGCTGACCGTGGCAGCCAACGCAGGCGGCGCCCCGGCGTCCACTGCCGCCCAGCTCCCGGCGGCGGTGCCGGCCGTCGATCTCCAGCCCGCACCGGAAGCAGTGGTGGCGCAGAACCGCATCACCGCAGGGGCATCGGCGCGGGCGGTCAGCGCAGGCCTGGCGAAGTGCCAGGCGGAGAGGCTTCCGTTTGTCACCGTGGCGCTGGTGGACCGCTTCGGCACCGTCCAGGCCCTCCTCCGCGGCGACAACGCGGCAGAGCACACGATCGAAGCGGCACAGCAGAAGGCCTACACGGCTGCCGCTTTCGGAGCTCCCACCGGCGAGCTGGCCAAGCGCATCAACGGCAACGGCCCCGGCATCGCGGACCTTCCCGGCACCCTCTTCCTGGCTGGGGGAGTTCCGCTCAAGGTCAACGGTGTGTCGGTGGCAGGCATCGGTGTGGGCGGCGCCCCGGACGGCATGCTCGACGAAGCCTGTGCCACGGCCGGCGCCGAGTCCATCGCCGGCGCCGCAAAGTAGGCTCGGGTCCATGGGGAGGTTCATTGCGCGGCTCGGGCTTGGGGCGCCGGGCGGGGCACCGCGGAAGCCGGCAAGGTCCGCCGGCGTGTGCCTGGCCGGCGTGTGCCTGGCTGGTGTGCTGGCAGCTACGCTCGCCGGCTGCGCAGTGGCGACTGGGGATCCCCAAGGGCGGGAGGCGTCTCCGCCCCCGGTCCAGACGTCGGACCCGGCCATATCGCCTCCGGTTGCTACAGGCACAGCCGCTGGACCGCCTGCTGTGACCCCGCCAGCCGTGACCCGTCCGGTGCTGGCTCCGGCGGCGCAGGCCGAACTTGACCAGCAGCTGGTCCGGGCGGCCAAAGCGAACGATGTGCCGTCGGTGACACGGCTGATCCAGGCCGGCGGCAGCGTCAACGCGAAGGATGCCATCCAGGACTCGGCTTTCCTATTCGCGGGGGCAGAGGGGTTCAACGAAATCCTGGAGCTGACCCTCGCGAACGGGGCCGACGTCGCCAGCACCAATCGCTTCGGCGGCACGGCCCTGATCCCAGCGAGTGAACACGGGCATGTCGACACCGTGCGGATCCTCCTTGCCGCCGGCGTTCCCGTCAACCACGTCAACAATCTGGGCTGGACGGCCCTGCAGGAAGCCATCCTGCTTAACGACGGAGGTCCGCGGCAGCAGGAGGTGGTCCGGCAGTTGCTGGCGGCCGGCGCCGACACCGGTGTCCGGGATCCGCAGGGGAGGACCGCACTGGAGAATTCCGAGCGGCTGGGTTTCAGCGCAATCACGGAGCTGATCCGCGGACACTAGTATCGCCGCCGGACCACCCACCGCGGGGTCAGGTACGGCCGATTCCGGCGCCCGGCATCGGCGGTATCTGACCCCGCGTTGGATTTCTCAGACAGCTTCGAGGACGCTGACGTAGTTGGCGATGCCCACGCCGCCCATGTTCTGCACCGCGGCGCGCCGGGCTGCGGGCAGCTGCATGTCGCCGGCGGTGCCGGTGAGCTGCATCGCGGCGATGACGTGCTGCGAGACGCCGGTGGCGCCGACGGGGTGGCCTTTGGCCTTGAGCCCGCCGGAGACGTTGACGGGCAGCTTGCCGTCCTTGAAGACCCAGCCTTCCGTGATGGCGCGGGACCCCTGGCCCGGTTCGGTCAGGCCCATCGCCTCGTACATCAGCAGCTCGGCGATGGTGAAGCAGTCGTGGACTTCGGCGAAGTCCAGCTCCTCGAGCCCGACGCCGGCCATCCCCAGCGCGCGCTGCCATGAGGCGCGGGTCGCGTTGAACGCGGTGGGATCCCGGCGCTCGGTGGGGAAGAAATCGTTCGCGTGGCCGAACCCGGCGAGCCGCACCGGCTCGGTGGTCCCGCCGGTCGGCGAGACGGACAGCACGACGGCGGCGGCGCCGTCGGACACGGGCGAGCAGTCGGTGCGGCGCAGCGGGTCGGCGACCATCGGGTTCTTGTCCGAGACCGTCTGGCAGAATTCCTCGCCGAGATCCTTGCGGAGCTGGGCGTAGGGGTTGTCGACTCCGTTCCGGTGGTTCTTGGCGGCGATGGTGCCCAGGACGTCGCCGAGCTTTCCGTTGCCGGCGCCGTAGCGCTTCCCGTAGTGCTTGGCCACCTCGGCGAAGAGGCCCGTGAACCCGGTGGTGGAGGCCTTTC
>DATIUQ010000155.1:0-11717 GCA_035466775.1 Arthrobacter sp. | reverse complement strand
GATGCCCGCAGGGTCGAACAGTTCCTTGATCCTGCGCTGCAGTTCTCGCACGGGTTCCTTCTGCTCCAGCCCGAGCCAGCGCAGCTTGAACTGGCCGATCCCGTGCTCCCCCGTGATGGTGCCGCCCATCGCGAGGGCCACAGTGATGGATTTATCCAGGGCAGCGCCGAGGCGCTCCATGGCATCGGCGTCGACGGCGGCGTCCACCCGGTCCACCCAGAACGTCGGGTGCAGGTTCCCGTCCCCGGCATGCGCCACCACCTTGAGCCGGACCCCGTACGCCGCCGCCATGGCCTCCAGCTCGGCAACATAGTCCACCAGCCGGGAGCGCGGCACGGCGACGTCCTCGCCCACCCGGTATTCGTCGTCGACCTCGACGCCGCGGCTGTTGCGCCGCAGGTCAACGAGCCGCTCCGCCTCAGCGCTGGCCTCCATCGTCACCACGGCACCGCCCGCCACGAGGACCGGCCGGATGGCCGCCGCCTCCGCCGCTGCGCCGAAGCCGTCGGTCTGGATCAGCAGCAGCGACTGGCCGCGGGCGGCGAGGTCCGAGCCGTGGATCTCGTCGAGCTGGGCCAGGGTGCCGCTGTCCAGGAGTTCCATGATCGCCGGCTGCACCCGTGCCCTGCCGACCGCCAGGACGCCCGCCGCGGCGCTGCGGAAGTCCGGGTAGAACGCGGCGATCGTGTGGACGTCCTGCGGGAGGTACTTCAGCCGCACCGTGATCCCGACGACGATTCCCAGCGTTCCCTCGGAGCCGACGAACAGCCCGGTGAGGTCGTAGCCGGCGACGCCCTTGAAGGTCTGGTGGCCGGTGTGGATCAGCGAGCCGTCCGCCAGCACGACGTCGAGCGCCAGCACCGAGTCCCGGGTGACCCCGTACTTGGCGCAGCGTAGGCCCCCGGCGTTGGTGGCGACGTTGCCGCCGATGGTGGACAGCTTGTAACTGGCGGGGTCCGGGGCGTACATCAGCCCGTGCGCGGCGGCTGCGGCGTTGAGGTCGGCATTGACCACCCCGGGTTCGACGACGGCCGTCTCGTCGTCGGGGTTGAGGTCCAGGATGCGCTTCATCCGTTCCAGGCTCAGCACGACGCAGTCCTTGCTGGCGTGCGCGCCGCCCGAAACGCCGGTGCCGGCTCCGCGGGCCACGAGCGCCACCCCGCGGGCGGCGCAGGCGCGGACGGTGGCCTGGACGTCTTCGATCGATTCGGCATGGACCACGGCCTGCGGCAACTGGTAGTCCAGCACCGGTGCCTGGTCCACGGCATAGACGCTCCGGGTGGAGTCATCCAGCGCGATTTTCGCCGGGCCCAAGGCAGAGGTGAGCTCGTCGATGATGCTCATGCGGTCTCCAGTTCGTCGAATCCGGCCTTCAGTCTAAGGCGCCGATCCGAGTGCGGCCGAGTGCGGTGTTGATTGTGGCGTGGCTCAGGCCGGCGTGGCTCCAGGCAGCGGGGTGCCAGGCAGCACCCACACCCCGGCCGCGGGGCCCCGGGTGCAGATCAGGGCGCCCGCGGCCGCGCCATCCGCCCTGACCTGCCCGTCCCGCACGGGGCCGGTGCCGAACGGACCTGCGCTGAGCTGACCGGTGCTGAACGCAGGATCCCCGGCGAGGGCCCCAAACTGGGAGTCGGTGAGCATCCCCGCCGGAAGCTGCACCTCCGCGGCGGCCCTGGCAACGACGACGAGCACGGAGCTCCCTGCCGTTTCGCGCACAAACGCCAGCGCATCCCCGTGTGCGTGCAGCCAGCGGATTCCGCCGCCGGTCAGGGCGGGCTGGTCCCTGCGCAGCCCGGCGAGTGCGGCATAGTCCTCCCGGAGGTCGGCGAGGATCCGGTCGGGATCGTTCCACGGCATCGGCGTCCGGGATGCTTCCCCGTTGTGTCCCTTGAGCCCGAATTCGTCGCCGGCGAACATCACGGGGACGCCGGGCATCGTGAACATCAGCGCCGCCCCGAGCTGCTGTCCGCCGTCGATCATCACGGTCGCGGCCCGCGCGGTGTCGTGGCTGTTCAGGGCGTTCATGTTCTGCTGCCGGACATCCCAGCTGAAGGCGGCCGCCAGGTCCAGGTGGGTGGCCAGGAAGTCCTCGGCGCCGGTCCGGTTGGGGCCGGGCAACGGCGTGCCGAAGAAATTGACGTGCGCGGCGTCCCCGGCGAGCCAGGACCAGAGTGGCCGGGTGAAGTTGGAGTACGTCATGGCTCCGTGCCAGTGTTCACCGCTGAAGTCGGGCGCGGCGTCGTTGGTGGCCTCGGCCAGCAGGGCCGCGTCCGGGTTGATCCCCCGGACCCGGTCGGCGATGAGCCGGGCCACGTCCTGGTTGAGATCCGCCGCGCCGAGCCGTCCGGTCATGTTGCCGACGTCGATCCGCCAGCCGTCCAGGTTGAAGGGCGGCTTGAGCCAGCGGGCCACCGGCGAGTCGTCCGCCAGGACGAATCGTTCCTTGAGCCCCTGCGAGGACCAGTTGAGTTTCGGCAGCGAGGGGACGCCGTACCAGGCTTCGTACCCTGAGCGGTCTTCGTGGAAGTAGTAGTAACCCGCCTCCTCGGAATCCGGTGCGGCGAGGGCCTGCCGGAACCATTCGTGGGCGTCGCCTGAGTGGTTGGCGGTCAGGTCACCCATCACCTTCAAGCCGCGGGCGTGCGCGGCCTCAACGAGCTCCACCAGGGCTGCGTCGCCGCCGAGCAGCGGATCCACGGACGCAAAGGTCGAGGCGTCGTAGCGGTGGTTGGAGCGCGCCGGGAAGAACGGCGTCAGGTAGATGACGTCCGCGCCGAGCTGCTGGATGTGGTCCAGCTTTCCGGTGATGCCGGCGAGGTCGCCGCCGTAGAACTGATACGGGGTCCGCGGGCCCGAGCCCTCCACCGGAGTGGCGTCCCAGCTGCAGGGCACCGCCCAGTCCGGCACGGCACGGTCCGCGGCGGAACGGGCAAAGCGGTCCGGGAAGATCTGGTACATCGTGCCCCGGCGGAGCCACTGCGGCGCCGCCGGGAACGTGGTCAGCCGGAAGTCCGCGTAGTCGGAGACGTCCCGGCTGAAGAGGCCTTGGGCGTTCAGGCTCCAGTAGCGCAGCCCACCGGCGGCCGCGCCGGGCTCTGCCCCGGCCCTGCCGTGCGCATTGCCGCCGTCGGAGTCGGTCTGGCCAACCGGGACCTCCAGCAGGAAGCGGTACCGTGCCACCGGGTTGGTGACGGTCATGGCCGCCTGCCACCACACCCAGCCGTCCGCCTCGCCGAGGCTGGTGCAGGGCGCATAGCGGGGCTCGCCGTCGTGGATCGAGCGGAGCCAGACCCGGGCGGCGCGTCCCCACCCGGCGGGAACCCGGACCCGCAGCAGGGCATCGTCCCCGAGCGCCGCCTGTTCCGGGGCGTGCAGGCCGGACCCGTCGTGGTGCGGCAGCGGCCCCAACGTGCCCGGCCCGGCCATACCGAACCCGCCGCTGCCCAGCCCGGTCATGGCCTAGCCCTTCACCGAGCCCTGGGTGAGCCCGCTGACGATATACCGCTGCAGGAAGAGGAACAGGGCCATCACAGGCACGGCGGCGAGCACGGCGCCGGCGGCGAAGACGCCCCAGTTCTCGGACCGCTGCTGCGCCACGAAGGAATACAGGCCGACGGCGAGGGTCTGGCTGTCCGGGTCGGTGAGCACCACGCTGGCGATCACGAATTCGCCGGAAATGCCGATGAAGGACAGCAGGCCCACCACGGCCAGGATCGGCGTGACCAGGCGCATGATGATGCCGAAGAAGATCTGCGTGTGGCTGGCGCCGTCGATCTTGGCCGCCTCGTCGAGGGACTGCGGGACGGTGTTGAAGAAGCCGTACATCAGGTAGGTGTTCACGCCCAGGGCGCCGCCGAGGTAGACCATGATGAGGCCCAGCTGGCTGCCGAGGCCCAGCGCCGGGATGACTTCGGAGATGCCGCTGAGCAGAAGGAAGATCGCCACGACGGCGAGCAGCTGCGGGAACATCTGCAGCAGGAGCAGGCTCAGCAGGCCGATCCGGCGGCCCTTGAAGCGCATCCGGGAGAACGCGTACGCTGCCATGGCGCCGAGGAACACGGTGGCCGCGGACGTCACGACGCCCACCACCATGGTGTTCACGAACCAGCGGGCATAGGGCCGCGAAGGGTTATTGAACAGTTCGACGAAATTCCCGAAGTCGATCCGGCTGAACAGCGCGTTGGAGCCCACCAGCGTGCCGGTGGAGTTGAACGCCGCGGAGAGGACGTAGAGCAGCGGGAAGATCGCGAAGATGGTCACGGCGATGCCGACGAGGTGCCGCCAGCCCTTGTCCTTGAACCAGACGCCGAAGGGGCGGCGGCGGTGAAGCGCCTTCAGGTCTTCGACCGTGGTGCGGTGGGCTGCTGCTGCGTCATCGACGCCGGCCGGTGCCGGCGTCGTACTGACGGTGCCTGATGCTGACCCGTTCATGAGTTCACGTCCTCGAGTGCCTTGGTCTGCTTGAAGCTGATGGCCGAAACGGTGGCCACAATGATGAAGATGATGATGGCCAGGGCGCTGGCGAGGCCGTAGTCGCGCCCCGTCCCCTGCCCGAAGGCCACCTTGTATACGAGCGTGATCAGGATGTCCGTGGCTCCGATGTCGCGGTCGGTGTCCGCGAAGCGCGGGCCGCCGCCGGTGAGCATAAAGATCACGTTGAAGTTGTTGAAGTTGAAGGCGAAGGAGGAGATCAGCAGCGGCGCGATGGAGACCAGCAGCAGCGGCAGCTTGATGGACCGGAACACCCGCCAGGGGCCGGCGCCGTCCATCCGGGCGGCCTCGTCCAGTTCCGTGGGCAGCGACTGCAGGGCGCCCGTGCAGACGAGGAACATGTACGGGAAGCCGAGCCAGAGGTTGACCACCAGCACGCTGATCTTGGCCAGGAACGGGTCCGTGAGCCAGCCGATCGTGGCGCCTCCCAGCAGCGTCTGGTTAAGCCAGCCGAACTGCGGGTTGAGGATGCCGGACCAGACCAGCCCGGAGAGGAACGCCGGGAAGGCGTAGGGCAGGATCATCAGGATCCGGTAGACCTTCTTGCCCCGCAGGTCCTCCCGGTTGAACGTCATGGCCAGGGAGAGGCCCATCGCGAAGGTCAGCGCCACGGAGGCGACGGCGAAGGTGAAGGTCCAGAGGATGACGCCCAGCAGCGGCCCGCGCAGGCTGGGATCGGTGAAGGCGCGGGCGAAGTTCTCCATGCCGACGTCGATCTTCCAGCCGGTGGTGAGGGTCTCGCCGTTGCCGGCCGCGAAGGCGCCCTTGCCGTTATCCCGGTAGACGGTCCCGGTTTCGGTGTCCGTGAAGGTGTCCGCGGCGGCGTCGTAGGTCAGGGCCGGTTTGAACTGGTAGGCGTTGCTGCCGTCTGCCGTGCGCAGCGTCCCGTCCGCGGGGTCCTCGGAGACCGGAACGGTGATGCCGAGGATGCTCTGCTGGTTCGCGACGATCTCCTGGAAGTTCAGGGTCCGGTAGCCGTCGACGGCATTGGCCTTGCCGGTGGAGTCCGTGCCGGCGTCGGAGATTTCCTCGAGGGGGGTCTCCGTGTTGCCGAGCGAGACCTTGCCCTCCGGATCGGTGAACAGCAGGTAGAAGGAATTGCCCTTGGCGAGGACGGCGGCCTTGTAGGCGGGGGAATCGGGGACGCGTTTCTGCGCGGTCAGCTGGATGGCGGCAACCGCATCGTCCTTGGTGCTGTTGTGCCCGTCGCCGTAGTTGGTGAAGGCGATATAGCCGCTGAACATGACCACGAACACCTGGAAGACCAGCAGGAACAGGACGCCGGGGGCGAGGTACTTGGCGGGGAGGCCGCCCTTGCGCAGGTAGATCCAGTTGATCGCCAGGACGACGGCGGACGATACTGCCAGCGCGACCCACGACTCGCTGAGGAAAAGCATCATCAGGACGTAGACGGCCAGTGCGTCGACGAGGCCCAGCAGGACGATCTTGGCGACGGTCCCCTTAGTGGTGTCCGGGCCGAAGCGGCGGCGCCCCTTGCCCGGGCGGCCGGGCCGCCCGGCGGCGCCGTCTGGGGCTGTTGCCGCGCCCTTGGCGGCGGCCGGCGTGCCGGCCTGGCGGAGTTCGGTGTCTGTCATGGCTGTCTACAGTCCTTGGGGGCAGCTGGTGGTGGTGCAGGAACGGGCCGGGCGGCATCACTGCCGCCCGGCCCGGTGCTTGCCGGTCCCTGACGCTTTTCGGGTATCGGAGCGCCAGGAACCGGTGCGGGGACTAACCCGCGATTTTGGCCTTGATGCTGGCGGCCATCTTGGCCCAGTCCGCGGCGGGGTCGCCCTGGCCCTTGATCAGGGCGAGCTCGGTGGCTCCCCAGTCAGCCCAGACAGCGCTCATTTCCGGGATGGCCGGCATCGGGACGCCGGTGGCGCCGATCTTGCCGAACGCTGCCACAACCGGATCGCTGGCGGCCTTCTCGAAGGAAGACTTCAGTGCCGGCGGGCGGCCTCCGGCCTTGTACATGGAATCCTGGGCGGCCTCGGAGGTGAGGTAGTTGGTCACGAACTCGTTGGTGGCCAGGGCGTTGGCGCTCTTGGCGCTGATGAAGAAGCCGTTGACACCGATGAACGGCTGGGCCGGCTTGTCACCGGCGGTCGGCAGCGCGTCGACGGCGAACTTGATGCCCTTCTTCTGGACGTCCGGCACGTTCCACGGGCCCGTCAGGAAGTACGGGGACTCGCCGGCAAGGAACTTCTCCTTGGCGATGTCGCCGGTGATGTTGGAGTTGATGATCTTCTCGCCGGCGTCGCCCCAGGCGGCCAGCTTCTTGGCGAACTCGACGCCGGCGGCGTCGCCGATCAGGAGCTGCTTGGGATCGTAGCCGCCGTCGGCAGCCTTGCCGAAGACCTGCGAGCCCATGGAGGCCTGCAGCGGGTACAGGTGGTACGGATCGCCCTGCTTGGGATCCATGCCCACCAGGAACGGGAAGGTGGCCTTGCCTTCGGCGACGGCCTTCTTGCCGTTGGCGACAACCTCGTCGAACGTCTTCGCGGCGGCGGGCACGACGTCCGTGTTGCGCAGCAGCGCGATGTTCTCGATCGCGTACGGGACGCCGTAGACGGAACCGTTGAAGGTCATGGCCTTGATCGAGGAGTCCTGGAAGCCGGACGTCTTGTCGCCCAGCTCAACCGGGGCGATGACGCCGTTCTGGACGAACTTGCCGACCCAGTCGTGCGGGCCGACGATCAGGTCCGGGCCCTTGCCGGTGGGGACCTGGGTGATGAAGTCGTCGCGGACTGCTGCGAAGTCCTTGACCACGAGCTTCACTTCGATGCCCGTGTCAGCCTGGAACTTGGCGGTGATGTCCTTCAAAGCGGGTGAGCGCTCGGCGTCGACCCACATGGTGATCGTGCTGGCCCCGGAGGCCTTGAGGTCCGGCTTGGCGGTGGCCGTGGCCGGGGCGGTGGCGGCTGCGCCGCCGCAGGCGCTCAGTGCCAGCGCGGCGACTACGGAGATCGCGCCGGCCGCGAATACGCGGCGGCTGGTCCCGGTTGTGAGGGTGTTCTGCACCTTCATTGGTGTCCCTTTCATGAATCCTGCATCCACGCTGAAGGCCCCGTCCGAAAGCTTCTGGTGAAGACTCCGGAGGCCTGGTGGCATCGTCGGTGATGTGGCTCACAGCTGCAAGCGCTTCCAAGTTACATGCTCAACGTGACTTTGGAAAGTCACACTACCGGCGGGTATCAGGCGAGGTCGAATTCGGCACCCAAACCCGCCGCGCCCGGCCATAGGGCCACTTCAGCGGGATGGCGGGGCGAGGCGCGGGAAATATCCATTCGGCGGCGGAAATTGGCTTCGTTGTCTCCACTACTGGAAGCGTTTTCATTTTCACGGGTTCGGCCTTACGATTACCGGCATGTCCGTTGATTCAGCACTCATCGCCCCCGCCGGAACTGCCGCGCCCCTGGCCGGTCCTTCGACCGGCCCCCTGACCCCGGTGCACGCCGCGGATCACCTGCCCGGGTGGTGGCGCTCCGCCGTCATCTACCAGGTGTACCCGCGCTCCTTCCGGGACTTGAACGGGGACGGCATCGGTGACCTCGCCGGGATCACGGCGGAACTTCCGCAACTCGCCGAACTGGAGATCGACGCCGTCTGGCTTTCCCCGTTCTACCGGTCGCCCCAGCGCGACGCCGGCTACGACGTCAGCGATTACTGCGACGTCGACCCGCTGTTCGGCACGCTGGCGGACTTCGACGCCATGATGGCTGAAGCCACGCGGCTGGGCCTGCGGATGATCGTGGACCTCGTACCCAACCACTGCTCGGACCAGCACGTCGCCTTCCAGGCCGCCCTGGCCGCACCCGCCGGCAGCCCGGAACGGGACATGTTCATTTTCCGAGACGGCCGCGGAGCGTTCGGTGAAGAACCCCCGAACAACTGGGGGTCCCACTTCGGCGGCCCGGCCTGGACCCGGATCACCGAACCGGACGGCACGCCCGGCCAGTGGTACCTGCACCTGTTCGACACCTCCCAGCCCGACTTCAACTGGGACAACGACGCAGTGCACGAGGAATTCGAGCGCGTCCTGCGGTTCTGGCTGGACCGCGGCGTGTCCGGCTTCCGGGTGGACGTCGCCCACGCGCTCGTCAAGGCTCCCGGCCTGCCCGAGTGGGGCGGCCGCGCCGACGGCAACAGCTGCGACGGCTTCCCGGGCCACGACGCCCCGATGTTCGGCCAGCCCGCGCTGCACGACATCTACCGCAAGTGGCGGCGGATCCTCGCGGAGTACGGCCCGGACCGCATCCTCTGCGCCGAGGCGAACGTGGACCCGCTCCCCCGCCTGGCAGACTGGGTCCGGCCGGATGAAATGCACCAGGCTTTCAACTTCCCGTACCTGCACGCCGGCCTGGACGTCCACCGCATGCGCGGCGTCATCACCGATTCCCTGACGGCGCTGGACGCCGTCGGCGCCCCCAGCACCTGGGTCCTGTCCAACCACGACGTCGTCCGGCACGCCACCCGCTTCGGCTACGACGGCCACGCACCGCGCGACGGCGACGGGATCGGCAGCTTCGACCCGCAGCCGGACGAGGCCCTCGGCCGCTCCCGGGCGGCGGCCGCCTCCATGTTCATGCTCGGCCTGCCCGGCGGCGCCTACCTCTACCAGGGTGAGGAACTCGGCCTGCCCGACGGAATCGACATCCCGGACGGCCAGCGGCAGGACCCCACCTTCGCCCGCACCGGCGGCGAACGGCTGGGCCGTGACGGCTGCCGTGTTCCGCTGCCGTGGCGCGCCGCCGAGCAAAACGCCGGTTTCGGTTCCGGCGCCCCTCCCTGGCTTCCGCAGCCGGTGAGCTTCGCCGGACTTGCGCGTGACGTACAGGCCGCCTCTCCGTCGTCGCACCTCAACCTGTACCGGCGCATGCTGGCCGCCCGGCGCGAGCTGGGACTCGGCCAGGGTTCCCTCGCCTGGGCAGAGGAATGGTGCACGGACACCTGCCTCGCGTACCTCAACGGCACCACCCTGGTGCTGCTCAACGTGGGGCACGATTCCATCGATCTGCCCGCCGGACGGGTGCTCCTGCGGAGCTCACCGCGTTCCGCGGAGCATGGCGGCGAGTCATCTGACGCGGCCGGATCCGGGCATCGGTTAAGCTCAGGGGAAACTGTTTGGCTGGAAATCTACATCGAGGACGCGGAGAGCTAAGAATGCCCGGCATCAAGGACGTTGCGGAGCGCGCTGGCCTCTCCATAGCCACCGTTTCGCGCGCCTTGAGCGGCAAGGGAAATGTTTCGGCCCGCAGCCGCGAACTCGCCCAAACTGCCGCTGCCGAACTTGGTTTCGTCCTCTCGTACCACGCTTCCAGCCTGGCCTCCGGGCGGAACCACAACGTCGGCGTAGTGGTTCCGTCCGTGCACCGCTGGTTCTTCTCCTCGGTGGTGGAGGGCGTCTCGGATACCCTCCTCGATGCCGGATACGACCTCACGCTGTACAACGTCAGCGCGGGGCAGGAACGCCGGCACAGCGTGTTGAACGACTTCCTGCTCCGCAAGCGTGTCGACGCGGTGATTGCCGTGTCGCTGGAGCTCAGCGAGGCCGAGATCCAGCAACTGCTCGCGATCCACCGGCCCATCGTCGGGATCGGCGGACCGCTGCCCGGGGCCTCGACCATCCGCATCGACGACCCGGGTATCGCCCAGGCTGCTGCCCGGCACCTGATCCAGCTCGGCCACAGCAAGATCGCCCATATGACCGGTGACGCCGCCTACGAGCAGGACTTCCGCCTGCCGGGCACACGCCAGGGCGGCTTCAAGAAGGCCATGAAGGACGCCGGACTGGACGTCCGGCCGGAGTGGCAGGTCTCCGCGGACTTCACCATCCAGGGCGCCTATGCCAGCGCCAGGCGCCTGCTGGGCAGCTCCGTGGAACGGCCGACAGCGGTCTTCGCCGCGTCCGACGAGATGGCGATCGGCACGATTCTCGCCGCCCGCGACTTCGGGCTCCGCGTGCCGTACGACCTCTCGGTGATCGGCATTGACGGCCACGAACTCGGCGAGGTCTTCGGGCTCACGACCATCGACCAGGACGCCCGCGGCCAGGGTGCGTTGGCAGTCCGGCGACTGCTGGCAGGACTCGACGGCGTCGGGGACTCCGGGCCGCTCGACACCGAGTACCCGACGCGGTTCGTGATCCGTTCAAGTACGGCTGTTCCGCCCGTGGACCCGGCGCCGCTGCGGTAGGCACCGCGCTGGTCTCCGCGGCCGCACAGGTTTCGGCGGCTGCGCCCGTCTCGGCCGCCGCGTTCCTTCCCAGTTACTCGCCCCCTTGCCCAGCTGCCCGGGAAGAAACGCCCTGTATTCCGGGGAAGCCGCCGGGAGCGACGCACCGGCCGGCCTGGTAACTGGGCAGGAGCGCTGCGCTTGGCCCGCCGGCCGGGCCTCCTTAGGCGCCAGCGCCACCCATGAAGCGCACAAAACGGTCAAGGACTCCGGGCCAGCCGGCGGCGTACTCCGCCCGCGTTGCGGCAGGATCCTCGGCACCCTCCCACCCGCTGTGGACCAGGCGCAGCTCCGTACCATCCTCGACGGCCCGGAACGCAACGCGCAGCTCGGTGGACCACACAGCGGATGAGCCGGGGTGCCAGCTGGCATGGAAGGACAGCGGGGGCTGCCAGTCGTCGATGGACCCCCAGATGGCCGTCCTGCCGTCGTCCGAGGTTTCCAGGATCAGGTTCTCCTCGAACTCCACATAGGAGCCGGCACCGAAGACGCCGTGTTCTTCCAGCGGCCACCACAGGTGGGTGTGTTCGGTGAAACCCACAAAGGCACGGGCGACGGCGCCCGGCACAGTAACGCTGTAGACGACAGGGGCCAGCTCGTCTGTCGCTGCCGGTTCCGGCGTCTCGTCCGCGTCAGGGGCTGCGTGGCTGAAGAGGTTATCCATGGGCACCAACTCTACCCGCGGCGGCCGGCCCCCTCGTCTCCGGCGCCATCCGTGGCCAACGCTCCTGCACTCCCCCGGATGGTCGACGACGGCGGAATCCGGCCGCTGCGTGCCCCTCACCCGGGGTGCGGCGGGAGATGGCGTCCCGGTGCGGGAGAGGCCCGGGCGTGCCCCTGGGTATGTGCCCGTTTGTGGTTTGTGGGTTAAATGCGGGAGAGCCCCAACCGTGTGGTTGGGGCTCTCGACCGTGTAATGATGTTCCGGCGGTGACCTACTCTCCCACACCCTCCCGGGTGCAGTACCATCGGCGCTGTGGGTCTTAGCTTCC
>DATIUQ010000154.1:0-69282 GCA_035466775.1 Arthrobacter sp. | reverse complement strand
TGGTCCAGGTAGCCGATGTTGACCTCGCTGCGCTTGGTCACCCGGCCGGAGTCCGGCGTCGAGCGCATAGCCAAAAGCCGCATGAGGGTCGACTTACCGTCACCGTTACGGCCCACCATGCCGATCCGGTCGCCCTCCTCGAGACCGACGGTAATGCCATCGAGGACGGTACGGGTTGCGTACGAGACCGTGAGGTTCTCGCCGCCGAGCAGGTGTGCCACTGGGAACTGCTTTCCTAGAGAAAAATGACAAGCGAAATATCGAGCAAAAGTTGGTCAGGCTGGAGCGGCCTGAGGCAAATACGTCGTGCGGATGACGACAAACCTATTAAAGGAGCGTATCGGAGATGATGCGTGCCCCGTGAACCGGACCGTGCACCGCCATGGCGTCGAGGCCGTGGTGCCGGAGGTCATCGGCGAGTCCCTCCGCCGCCGCGGGGCTGTGTGCCAGCAGCGCGACCGTGGGTCCGGAGCCGGAGACAATTCCGGCGATCGCCCCCAGCGATTCGCCGAGCCCGAGGGTGTCCCGGAGGCCGGGCGCCAGCTCAATGGAGGCGCGCTGGAGATCGTTGACCAGCACCCGGCTCAAAGCGTCGGCGTCGCCGCTGCGGAGGGCCTGGAGGATCATCGGGTCCACACCCGTGGGCTCGTCGGCCAGGGTCCCTTCGGCCGCGCGCAGCCGGTCCAGGGTCCGGTAGACCTCCGGCGTGGGCAGGCCGAAGTCTGCGGTCACCAGGACCCAGTCGGTCTGGGCCTTGACGAGGGCCGGCGAGAGCTCGTCGCCCAGGCCCAGCCCGACAGCCGTTCCGCCGAGCAGGGAAAACGGCACGTCGGCGCCGAGTTCCGCGGCAAGGTGGGCGAGTTCGTCGCGCGAGAGCCCGCTGTTCCACAGCGCGTCACAGGCGAGCAGGGTGGCCGCCGCGTCGGCTGAGCCGCCGCCCATGCCGCCGGCCACGGGCACCCGCTTCGTGATTTCGAGGTGCACGCCGGTGGAGTGCTCGGACACGTCGGTCATGATCGCGGCGGCCTTGTAGGCAAGGTTGCGTTCATCGAGGGGGATGTCGACGCCGTCGAGGTCGAGGGTGCTTGCCGGGCTGATGCTGACGGTTATTTCCCCGGTGTCCGTGCTCGTGGCGGCGACTTCTTCGTAGAGGGAGACGGCGAGGTAGACGCTGGCCACCGAGTGGTAGCCGTCCGGCCGCAGGGGCCCCACATCCAGTGAGACGTTTACCTTGCCGGGAGCCTTGACCCGGACAGTCCTCGCGGCAAAGCGCCCTCTCACTGCGTTCATGGCTCCACGCTATGGCATGGCAGGGTCAGGCTCCAAGCACGGCCCCTGGCCGGGTTCACCGTTCGGGGGCTGCCGCGGCGCTCACTGAACCGGCAGTTCGCGTGCTTCCGCGATCCGCGAAAACGCCGCTATGTCGATCACTTCGCCCCGCGCGGTGGGATCGACGCCTGCAGCCCGGAGGCAGCGCTCGGCCTCCGCCGCGCTGCCGGCCCATCCGGCCAGGGCGGCGCGAAGGGTCTTGCGCCTCTGGGCGAAGGCGGCATCGATGACGGCGAACACCTGTTCCCGGGTGGCGGTGGTGACGGGTGGCTCCCGGCGGGTGAACGCCACGAGGCCGGAGTGGATCTTGGGTGCGGGCCAGAAGACGTTCATGCCGATGACGCCGGCCTTGCGCATGCTGCTGTACCAGGCGGCCTTGACCGAGGGCACGCCGTAGGTTTTGGACCCGGGCCCGGCAGCGAGCCTGTCGGCCACCTCGTCCTGGACCATGACCAGACCGTGGCGCAGGCTCGGGAAGTGCTGCAGCAGGTGCAGGACCACCGGGACGGCCACGTTGTAGGGCAGGTTCGCCACGAGCGCTGTCGGCTCCGCGGGGAGTTCGGTGACCCGCATGGCATCGGCGAGGACCAGGTGGAAGTTCCCGGCGGCCTCGGGCCGCCACTGGGCGACGGTGGCGGGGAGCTTGCCGGCCAGGACGGGATCGATTTCGACGGCGACAACGGTGCTTGCGGCGTCCAGGAGGCCCAGGGTGAGCGAACCCAGCCCCGGCCCGACCTCCAGGACGGTCTCGTCCGGGTGGATGTCGGCGGCAGCGACGATCCTGCGGATGGTGTTGCCGTCGATAACAAAGTTCTGCCCGAGGGTCTTGGTGGGCCGGACCCCGATCTCCTCTGCCAGCCGGCGGATGTCCGAGGCTCCCATCAGCGGTGCGGGTGCGCTTGCTGGCGTGCCGCCGGGGGCAGTGATCGGCGTACTGCCTGGCGCGGAGGGGGTCGGTTCAGTCACCTAGGTATCCTATCCCGTTGGCCGGCCCGGGCATGGCGAAGGCCGGGCCCGGAAGAAACCGGACCCGGCCTGTGCCGGGTGTCCGCAGCTGTGGTCAACTGCTGCGGACGCCGTGGAGAGTCAATCCCCCTCAGCCGGAGCCGAGGGGCCTGGTGTGCCTTTAGCGCGAGGCTGCCCAGCCGCAGCCCCAGGGCTGCAGGCCGCGCTGCGCGTAGACACGGTTGGCGATGTCGATCTGCTGGGCCTTGGTGGCCCCGGCAGCGTTCGGCGCGTACGCGCCGCCGCCGGAACCGAGCCAGGTCCGGACGTCGAACTGCAGGCCGCCGTAGTAGCCGTTGCCGGAGTTGATGGACCAGTTCCCGCCGGACTCGCACTGCGCGATCTTGTCCCACATGGCTTCATTCATCATGGCCGGGGCTGCGGCGCCGGTGTTCGCGGCGGCCTCGGCTGCAGCAGCCTTGGGCTTGGTGCCGACGGTGACCTTCTCGGTGACCGGTTGGGTGCTGACGGACTGGGCAACCAGGGTGCGGGAGGCTTCGCGGCCGTCGACGAGGACGAGCTTGAAGCTCTTGTTGATGCTCCCGGCCACGCCACGCTGGGTCACCTTCTTCTCGCCCTTGGTCATCGCAGCGTCTTCCGTGGTGAGCGTTTCGAACGGGACGGGCGAGGTCTCGTCGGCAGTCTTGCTGACGTCCACACGGGAAACCTTGATCACCATGTCATTGACGACCGGTGCGTTGCCCGGCTGCGAGACGCGGTCGCTGGCGCCCAGCGTGATGCCGGCGTCGGCGAGCAGTTGGGAGACGTCGGCGGCAGTCGTTGTGGTCGTGGCGGCCTTGCCGTCAGCGACGATGCTCACGGTCTTCGGCGTCGAGATGGAAACGAAGGAGCCGGAGACGGAGAGCTGCGCGTCCTTCGGCACGGACAGCTCCGAGGCGCTGGCGACGCCGAGTTCCGTCACGAGGCCCTCGACCGTGGGCGAGGTGGTGTTGATGGTCCGTTCGGCGCCGTCCAGGCTGACCTTGACGGCCTTGGCGAGGTTGACGTTGATGACGGAGCCGTCCTGGACGTGGGAGTCCGCCGCCGGAGTGACCCGGTCGGAGGCCTGCAGTTCCAGGTTGGCACCCTTCACGACCTGGCTGACAGTGCCGCCGAAGGTCTGGACGGAACTCACTTTGCCGTCAACGTTGAGGGTGACTGTTTTGTTGTTGCCGACGAAGGCGACGAGTCCCAGCACGAGCGCCACGAGCACGACGAGCTGGGTGCCGACCTTGACGAAGCTGAACTTGCCATCCGATGTAAAGAGCTTGACCACGATTGCCCGTATCTTTTGGACCATCCGGGCACGGGGAAAAGCGCACAGAATCATCCGCCGCGAACAGCCCTGGGGCGGCACCGCGAGGGTGCGTTTTGTCCGCGGCAGCTGCGTGCACTGCCACACTCACAAACGAGAGCGCGCCCATGGTTCGTTGGCCACGATGCGCGCCCTGCAGGAGTGAAATTATCCGAAGGCCTTCCCCGACCCCGGCTAATAGTTGTCCACTGTAACCGGAGCGTTATAAAGCAACCAACAATTGGGCATACCGGGTATCTATGCCGCGGTGTGTACTTTCGTCACATCAGTCCCAGGAGCCGTAGGCCTGCACGGTGTTTCCGGCGATCCGGGCACACAGTTCCGAGAGCTCCCATCCAGTCAATTCGGCCATGGCCCGGACGGTGTAGGGCACCATGTAGCTCGCGTTTGGCCGGCCGCGGTGAGGGTGCGGCGTGAGGAACGGGGCGTCGGTTTCAACAAGGATCCGCTCCGGCTCGGCGATGGCCAGGGCAGCGCGCAGGTTGGCAGCGTTCTTGAAGGTCAATGTTCCGGCGAAGGACATGTACCAGCCCTCGCTGTTGCAGATCCGGGCCAGCTCGTCCCCGCCGGAAAAACAGTGGAACACCACCCGCTCGGGGGCGCCCTCCTCCCGCAGCACCTGGACGACGTCGTCGTGGGCGTCACGGTCGTGGATTTGCAGCGTCAGCCCGAGGCGCTTGGCAATATCGATGTGGCGGCGGAAGGAATAGCGCTGGTGGGCCAGCCCCTCGCCCTCCGTGCGGAAGAAATCCAGCCCGGTCTCGCCGATGGCCCGGATCCGCGGGTGCGCCGCGAGGGCCTCGATCTCGGCCAGGGCCTCCTCCAGTTCGCCGCGGGCGGCGTACTCCGGGGCATCATTGGGGTGCAGGGCGACGGCGCCCAGGAGGCGCGCATCCAGCTCCACTGCCCGCACGGTAAACCGGGACGATTCAAGGTCGCAGCCCACCTGCACGGCGCCGCGGACCCCGACGGCTTCGGCGGCATCCAGGGCGTCGCCGATGCTGACCTTCAGTCCCTCTGTGGGGAAATCCAGATGCGTGTGGTTGTCCATGACCGGAACCGGAAGGGGCTCCGGCGCCGGCGGGTATCCCTGCCTGCCGGTGCCGTCACTGTCGGGCGCACGGAACGGGACGGGCGTCAGGGGATTGCTCATGTTTCTACCCTATCGGCGGTCCCTGGCCCGGACGCACCCGGCCCGCGCCGCGAGTTAACCCGCCTGCGCCATTTCGCGCGCCGCTTGCCGCGCCAATTGCCCGCGCCAAGTCCCCGGCAGGGCCGGCAGATATTTCCCCGGAACTCTCTGTCAGGCCCGGCAGTTGTGTTAGTACTCTGTTATAAACAGTGGCTATTGCAACGGGCAAGAAACACAGGTCAGAGAACAGACGGCTAGGAAACAGACGGTCAGGAACACAGGCAACCACCCGACGAGTGGCCCGGCATGCTCCATGCCGATCCGTCCCGGGAAACCACCAGGGCTGAAAGGCTACCGATGGACTACCACCGCATCTCCCTAGACGAAGTCCTCCCTGAGGGCCAGGGCATCAGGGAAGACCCTGCCGTGACTGGACGCCCGGGTAGCCGGCGTCCGGCCCAGCTGCCTGTGGCCATGGACGCGGAAGCTTTCAGCTCCGCCAGCGAGCGCATCCTGACCGCGATCAACACCGTGATCGATGGCAAGGCGGAAGCGGCCAAACTGGCCCTGACGGTGCTGCTGGCCCAGGGCCATCTGCTCCTTGAGGACGTCCCGGGCGTCGGCAAGACCCTGCTGGCGAAGACACTGGCCCGCACGATCGACTGTTCAGTGAGCCGCATCCAGTTCACCCCCGATCTGCTCCCCTCGGATGTGACGGGCGTGTCCATCTACAACCAGGCCTCCCGGTCCTTTGAGTTCCGGCCCGGTGCGGTGTTCGCCAACATCGTCATCGGCGACGAAATCAACCGCGCCTCGGCGAAGACGCAGTCGGCCCTGCTGGAATGCATGGAGGAGCACCAGGTCACCGTGGACGGCAAGTCCTACAAGCTCGATGAGCCCTTTATGGTGGTGGCCACGCAGAACCCCATTGAAATGGAGGGAACCTACCCGCTCCCGGAGGCGCAGCGGGACCGTTTCATGGCACGCATCTCCATGGGGTACCCGGACAAGGACGCCGAGATGGAAATGCTGGAAACCCACCAGTCGACGTCCCCGCTGACCAAGGTCACCGCCGTCGTCACCGCCGGCGAGGTCGCGTCCATGATCGCCACGGTGCAGCAGGTCTATGTCTCCCAGTCGATCAAGGAATACACCGTGTCCCTGGGCCGCGCGACGAGGGAAAGCGGGATGCTCCGGCTCGGCGCCAGCCCCCGTTCCATGCTCCAGCTGCTGCGTGCGGCCAAGGCCACGGCGGCTCTGGAGGGCCGGGACTTCGTGCTGCCGGACGACGTCGTCAGTGTTGCCGAATCCGTCCTGGCCCACCGGATCATTTTGGACCGCAAAGCGGCGAGCTCCGGCGAGACGGCCCAAAGCGTCATCCGTGCCGTCCTGGCGAAGCTCCCGGTCAGCCCCGAAATGGCTGCGGCGGCGCCCGCCTCCGCCGGCCGTGCCGCCCGTGGCAAGGCCGACCCCGTAGCGGCCGCTGCGGCGGCCACCTTGCCGCACCGCCGCTAGGTGGCCCTGCCGTGGCGCTGATCGACCGGTTCCCGAGTCACATCTTCACAACCCGCGGCTGGGGACTGCTGGGCGCGGGCGCGGTTTTCCTGCTCGCGGCCCAGGTGATGGGACGCCGCGACCTGCTGGCACTGGCGATCCTGCTGTTTGTCCTGCCGGTGCTCTCGCTGGCCGGAACCCGGGTGCTCAAGCCGAACTTCCAGGTCTACCGGGAGTTCAGCCCCGCAAGCGTCGAAACGGCGGCCACAACGACGGTCCGGCTGGCCGTCGCCCGGACCGGAATTGGCTCCGGCCACGCCCTCATGGAGGAGCGCCTGCCCGCCCGGTTCGGGGAGTCCCCGGTATTCCGGTTCCCGGCAAGGTCGGCCGCGGGCGGGACCAGCCGGTACGAATACCATTTGCGCTCCGGGAAACGCGGCCAGTTCGTGATCGGGCCGGTCACCGCCGAGTTCAGCGACCCCTTCGGGCTGTCCCTGCACCGCCACGCCATCGACGACGGCGACATCCTCACCGTCACGCCCGCCGCCGTCGAACTTCCCGTCACCGGGCTGGCCGGCGCCAGGGGGCACGACGGCGTCACCGCCACACGCGTCCGGGCCAACCCGAGCGACGATGACGTCATGACCCGGGAGTACCGCCATGGTGATCCGATGCGCCGCGTGCATTGGGCAGCGACGGCACGGCACGGGGAACTGATGGTCCGCCAGGAGGAGTCCGTCACCACTCCGGAGGCGACCATCATCCTGGACCAGCGGCTCACGGCCTTTACCCGCGGCGCGTTCTCGGCCGGCTCGACTGCGCGCGCCCTCCACCCGTTCGGCGCCGGCCCGCGCGGGACGGACCACCGGGGAACCGACCAGCGTGGCGGCGCCGGAGCCCCTGACGGCCACGAGCTCATCACCAGCGACACCTTCGAGTGGGCTGTGACGGCCGCGATGTCCATCGGCGCCCATCTGGCGGAACGGAACTACGCCCTGCGCTTCCTCGACGCCGCCGGCGAGCCCGCATTCCAGCATTCACCGTCAGCCCCCGAACCGGAGTCCGAAGAGTACATCGGCGCCGCCGGGCTGCAGTCCGTCGCCGAGAGCCTGGCAGCGATCCAGCTGACCGGGCCCCACCACCGCAGGGACACCAGGGATGCCGGCTCCCCCCTGGCGCGCGGCCGCCACCCCGCAGGGGCCGAGGCCGGCCCGCAGCCGTTCGACGACCGTCTCATGGACAAACTGGCCGCCCACCGGATGCGGGGGCCGGTGCTGGCGATCCTGGGAAACATCACGCCAACCGAGGCCCGCGCGTTGTCCCCGGCGGCCGGCTTTGCCGCGAACGCGTTTGCACTGGTCATCACAGAGCGCGGCCGGGAACTCGACGACGTGCTCGAAACCCTCCGGCTCGGCGGCTGGCGGGCGGTCGCCGTGACCCCCTCGACGTCGTTGCCCGCCGCGTGGACGGCCTTCGACCAGGGCGGGGCCGACACGATGGCAGCGGCAACCGATGTGCGGCGCGGATCGAGGGCCCGGCCATGACACTGACACCACAGCGCAGCACGGGCGCGCACCCCGGCCAGTCCGGGGCGTCCGCGGGCGGCGGCCCCCCTGTGGGGCCGGGTTCCTTCCCGGGGACACGGACAGCCCGGGCGAAGGTCGGCGCACAGCCCTGGCTCATGGCACTCGCCGTGGCAATCGCCGTCGCGGGCGCGGCGCTGAGCCTGAATGGGGTGCTGCGGGGATGGGCCTGGTACTCCCCTGTCCTCTCGACGGTCCTCACGGTGGCCTTCACGATGGCCGGGCTCCGTGCGCTCCGGTGGCCCAGTGTGTTCGTGACGGCCGGGGCCTTCGCGGCGCTCGTGCTGATCCTGACGTTCACCTTTTTCCGCCCGCACAGCATCCTGGGCTTCATTCCGTCCGGCGCCACAATGACACAACTGGGACGGTACCTGCGCCGGGCCAGTGAGACGGTCCTCGGGGAAAGTGCGCCGGTGGCCCCCAATGCCGGGATCGTCCTGCTGGTCTGCGCCGCCCTGGGGCTGCTGGTCATCCTGGTCGATGCCCTCGCCTATCCCCTGGCCCTGCCGGCCACGAGCGGCCTCGGGATCCTCGCCATCCTGATCGTTCCCGCGATGATCAAGCCGCAGAGCGTCGGCGCGTTGGGCTTCGCCGTCGCCGCCGCCGGCTACCTCCTGATCCTCGGCTGCAGCCACTGGTTCGCGCCCGACCCTCGGACCGGCGCCGACACCGCCCCGAACCCGGGCCAGTTCCGGCGCGGAGCCCTGACCGGCGCCGTGGCGCTGACGGTCACCCTGCTGCTCCAACTGGTGATCCCGGGGTTCGACCAGGGGACGTTCCCGCAAGGCTCGCGGCTGAATCCCTTCGGCAGCGCGTCGGGGCTCAACCCGATGATCAGCCTCGGCAACAGCCTGCGCAGCCCCACCGGCGACGGCCGCATCACCTTTGCCACCAACGCGCCCAGCACCCCGTACCTGCGCTCCGTGACCGTGGACAGTTTCAACGGCGACAACTGGGCGCCGGATGACCGCGACGACACGCGCCGGATGGGCACGGGGCGGATGGACTCGGGCTTCGAGTCCATCGCCACGGAGGTCCGTGTGGTCACAGCGGTCAACACCGGCCAGTTCACCAGCCCCTACCTGCCGGCGCCCTACGCCCCCGAGGCCGTCAACGGCCTTACCGGCCGCTGGAGCTGGGATCCCGCCACCCTGAGCATCAAGGGGGTCGACGCGAACACGCGCGACCAGCAGTACGTGGTGCTCTCCGTCGCCCCGCAGCTCACCCCGGACCTGCTGGCCCAGGCCACGGGTCCGGTGCAGGGCGTCCCCGAGCAGTTCATCCGGCCGCCCGAGAACGTCCCCGAGATCGTGCGCACCACCGCCGAGGCCGTGACCGCGGGAAGCGCCACTGCCTATGCAAAGGCCATGGCCATCCAGCGGTACCTGCGCTCCGTCGATTTCACGTACTCCCTGCAGTCCCCGGTGCAAGGGGGCTATGACGGCAACGGGCTGTCCGTGCTGGCGGACTTCCTGAACCAGAAGAGCGGCTATTGCATCCATTTCGCGTCAGCCATGGCCGTGATGGCCAGGCTGGAAGGCATCCCGAGCCGCATCGCCGTCGGCTATGCCCCCGGGCGGTCGACCGGCGCCACGGTCTCTATCGGCGGCCAGGGTGCCCTGCCGGAGTATGAGGTCGATGCCCGTGACGCCCACGCGTGGCCGGAGCTGTATTTCCAGGGACTGGGCTGGGTCCCGTTCGAGCCGACCCCGTCGCGCGGTGTGGTTCCGTCCTACGCCACGGAAGCGCAGGCGCCCAGCGGCGCCAGCACGAACGAAAACAACGACGGCCTCTTCCCTGGCAGCACCCCCAACCCCACACCGCTGCCCACCGTGGCGCCGCTGCCGCTCCCCGGCGCTGCCACCCAGGCGGACCCGGTGGGACGGATGCTCCCCGTACTCTATGCCGCCGGGGCGCTGCTGCTCCTCGGCCTGCTGCTGGCGTCCCCGCACCTGGCGCGGACCGCACGCCGGCGCCGCCGGCTGAACGGTGCCCGGGGAGAGGGCGCGGCAGCGGTGCAGGCCTGGGCAGAACTGCGCGACCTCGCCATGGATTACGGCCTGGCCCCACGGACCAGTGAGACGCCACGCCATTTCTCCGAAAGACTGCGCTCCGCGGGGGTCCTCGGAGGGCCGGAAGGCCCGGGCGCGGACAGCCACCAGGCTGTCACGTCCCTCACGGCGGACTTTGAACGCCGGCAATACGGGCGTCCGCCGTCCGGACCCGGCGCCGCCAGCGGTGATACCAGCGTCCCGGAAACATCGGGCGCCAGCCGGATCGCGGCGGTCCGCGCCGCGCTGCGCGACCACGCCAGTCCGCTCGTGCGGTTCCGGGCGGCGTGGCTTCCGCCCTCTATCATGGCCGTCTGGCGGCGGGCCGCCACGGCGCCGTTCCACGCCGCCCGCCGCACAGCACAGCGCACCCGGCGCGGCCTGGCGCGGGCCTGGTCAAGGACCCGCGGGGCGGTGCGCCGGGTGCGCTGGCTGCGCCGGAGCTGAAAGGCTTTCCGGCAGCCGGGACAGTTCCTAGCCGGCGTAGGGGTCGGCGATGCCGATGTACTGGGTGTAGAGGTATTCCTCGATGCCCTCGAGGCCGCCTTCGCGGCCCAGGCCGGACTGCTTGACCCCGCCGAACGGTGCCGCCGCGTTGGAGACCACGCCGGCGTTCAGGCCCAGCATGCCGGTCTCGAGGCGTTCGCCCATCCGGATGCCGCGGTTCAGGTCCCGCGTGAAAACGTAGGCCACCAGGCCGTACTCGGTGTTGTTCGCCAGCCGGATGGCCTCGTCCTCGGAATCGAAGGTGATGATCGGCGCGACGGGTCCGAAGATCTCCTCGGACAGGATCCTGGTGCCCTCGGTGACGCCCTTGAGGATCGTGGGCTGGTAGAAGTAGCCCGGGCCCTCGACCGCGGCGCCGCCGATCACGGCCACGGCTCCGGCGGACACGGCATCGGAGACGAGCTCGTGGACCTTGTCCCGGCTCTTGGCGTCGATCAGCGGCCCGACCTTGGACTCGGCCTCGGTGCCGCGGGCGGTGGTCATGCCCGCCATCTTCGCGGCGAACTTCTCCGCGAACTCATCCGCGACGGACTCGTGCACGATGAACCGGTTCGCCGCGGTGCAGGCCTCGCCCATGTTCCGCAGCTTCGCCAGCATCGCCCCCGCGACGGCGGCGTCGACGTCGGCGTCCTCGAAGACCACAAACGGGGCGTTGCCGCCGAGTTCCATCGAGGTCCGCAGCACGGTTTCGGACGCGTCCGAGAGCAGCCGGCGGCCGACCTCGGTGGAACCGGTGAAGGAGAGCTTGCGGAGCCGGGAGTCCTTGATCAGCGGGCCCGTGGTCGCGCCGGCGGTGGAGGTCGGGATCACGTTGAGCACGCCCGCGGGCAGCCCGGCTTCCAGCATGACGGCGGCGAACAGCTGGGACGTCAGCGGGGTCAGGTTCGCGGACTTCAGCACCATGGTGCAGCCCGCGGCGACCGCGGGGGCGACCTTGCGGGTGGCCATGGCCAGCGGGAAGTTCCACGGCGTGATGAGCAGGCACGGGCCCACCGGCTTCTTCGTCACCAGCAGCCGGGACTTCCCGTCCGGGGACACCGAGTACCGGCCGAAGGCGCGGACGGCTTCCTCGGAGAACCAGCGCAGGAACTCCGCACCGTAGGCGACCTCGCCGCGGGCCTCGGCCAGGGGCTTGCCCATCTCCAGCGTCATCAGCAGCGCGAAGTCCTCGGCGCGTTCAGTGACGAGCTCGAAGGCCCGGCGCAGGATCTCGCCGCGCTCACGCGGGGGAACCTTCGCCCAGGACTCCTGCGCGGCGGCCGCGGCGTCCAGTGCCGCCGCCCCGTCTTCCGGCCCGGCGTCGGCGAGGCTGAGCAGGACCTTGCCGGTCGAGGGATCCTCCACGTCGAAGGTCTTTCCGGACGCGGCCGGACGCCACTGGCCGTCGATGAGCAGACCTGTAGGTACAGAGGCCAGCAGGGCGCTCTCGCGCTCCGCGGTAACAATGGGCTGGGCAGTTGCAGTCACGGTTGACTCCCTCGTCAGCGGTTGGGGTGAACGGGATGGGATTCAGCGCTGTCCGAATGACCCTTCAGACGCGCTGGATTTACTGTCACGGTACTGCCGTATTCTCCGGGCTGTCTACGCATCCCCGCACTACGTCGGGAGTGGTTCGCTGTGCAGCTGCACAGCGGCCGTTCCGGCTGCGGGCCGGCCCGGCTACCGGGCTGCTAGCACGGCGGCGTAGAGTTCCCGTTTGCTGATCCTGGCGTCCTCCGCCACGGCAGCAACGGCCTCCTTGAGCCGGATCCCCTGTGCAATCAGCGCGTTGACATCCGCCACGTGGTCTTCCGGCTTGCCCGGCTCCCGTTCCGGCGCGCCGCCCACGACGACGGCGATCTCGCCGCGCACCTCGTTGGATTCGGCCCACTCCAGCAGTTCGCGCACGGTGCCGCGGATGACCTCTTCGTAGGTCTTCGTCAGTTCCCGGCAGACAGCGGCACGCCGGTCCGCGCCGAACCGTTCACGCAGGGCACGCAGCATCGGTTCCAGGCGGTGCGGCGCCTCGAAAAAGACCATGGTGCGGCGCTCGGCGTCGAGATCCGCGAGCCGGGAGGACCTTTCTCCGGCCTTGCGGGGCAGGAACCCCTCGAAGCAGAAGCGGTCGGTCGGCAGGCCGGAGAGCGCGAGGGCGGTGAGCACCGCCGACGGTCCGGGGGCCGCGGTGACCGTCAGCCCGGCGGCCACCGCCCCTTCGACCAGGCGGAAGCCCGGGTCGGACACGGACGGCATGCCGGCGTCGGTCACCATCACCAGGGTCTTGCCGGCCCGCACCTGGTCCAGCAGTTCGCCGGTCTTGGCCGCCTCGTTGTGCTCGTGGTAGCTGATGATCCGGCCTGCCACGGTGACGCCCAGGTTCTGCACCAGGCGGTGCAGCCGCCGGGTGTCCTCGGCGGCGACGATGTCCGCCGTCGTCAGCAGTTCAATCAACCGGTAGGTGGCGTCGCCGACGTTGCCGATCGGGGTCGCCGCCAGCACAATCCGTCCGGGACCGCCGCCCTGGGCCGCCGGCACCGCCCCGGGGCTTTCGCCGGGACCGGCACCATCCCCGACGTCGTCCGCCGGGCCCAGGTCGTCGCCGGAAGGATTCGGGGAGGTGCTGAGTTGAGGGTCCACATGACCAGCCT
The DNA here is from genome assembly GCA_035466775.1 of Arthrobacter sp. Classification (GTDB taxonomy): domain Bacteria; phylum Actinomycetota; class Actinomycetes; order Actinomycetales; family Micrococcaceae; genus Arthrobacter. The sequence goes on along the minus strand of DATIUQ010000154.1, from coordinate 56,239 downwards.
ACTGCCGGCACCCGGGGCGGGCTGACGGCCCGGGGCGGGGAACCGGGCCAACGACCACAGCCGCGAAAGGTAGCATGGGCATCGTGACGCAGACCCCCACCCGGCCTGTCGACGCCGGTTCCACCGGATCGGCGCCCCCAGCCACCAGCCCCGGACGCAACCTGGAGGGGCACCGCTGGGTCGGCCGCCCGGCGGAAGCATTCACCCCCGAGGCCCTGAAAGACCGCCTGATCGGCAACATCCGGAGCTGGCGGGACTACCCGCCCCCGCTCCGGCTGTGGTTCTGGCTCATACCGGCCATCACCGCGGCCCTCGGCGGAGTCCTGCGCTTCGTCCGGCTGGATTCTCCCCGCAACCTGGTCTTCGACGAGACCTACTACGTCAAGGACGGCTACTCGTTCCTGGTCAGCGGCTATGAACGGGCGTGGCCGGACAAGGCCAACGATGCCTTCATCGCCGGGAATCCCGGTGTGCTGCTGGCTGGCCCCGAGTACGTCGTCCACCCGCCGGTCGGAAAATGGATGATCGCCGGCGGAATGTGGCTCTTCGGCCCGGACAATCCCTTTGGCTGGCGGTTCGGGGCGGCCCTGACGGGCACACTGTCCATCTTCCTGCTCGCCCTGATCGCCCAGAAACTCTTCCGCTCGCTGACCTTGGGGGCGGTGGCCGGGGTGCTGCTGGCCGTGGACGGCCACCATCTGGTGATGTCCCGGACCTCCCTGCTGGATATCTTCCTGATGTTCTGGGTACTTGCCGCGTTTGGCGCCCTGCTGATGGACCGCGACGACGGCCGCCGCCGGCTTGCCGAACGGCTGGGCCGGCAGGCCGCAGCCTCCCCGGACGGACGGCCCGGCCTGCTCCAGCTGGCGTCCGGCCCGTGGCTGGGCATCCGCTGGTGGCGGCTCGCGGCCGGGGTGTGCCTGGGACTGGCCGTCGGCACGAAATGGTCCGCGCTGTTTTTCCTGGCCGGCTTCGGGCTGCTGACCGTCTTCTGGGACCTGAGCGCGCGCCGGATCGCCGGAATCCATGGCTGGATCAGCGGCGGAATCCTTAAGGACGGCATTCCCGCCTTCCTCAGCATCGTCCCGGTGGCCGCCCTGGTGTACGCCGCCAGCTGGACCGGCTGGTTCCGGTCCACGGACGCGTATTTCCGGAAATGGGCCGAGACGGTCCCCTCGGCGGAATGGGGCTGGCTGCCGAACGCCGTCAGGTCCCTCGCGCACTACCATCTGGAAGCCTACAAGTTCCACCAGGGGCTCAGCTCGGACCACCCGTACGAGGCCAGCGCCTGGAGCTGGCTGGTGCTTGGCCGGCCCACTTCGTTCTTCTACGAGTCCCCCAAGCAGGGCAGCCCGGGGTGCGATACGGCCAGCTGCACGACCGCGATCCTGTCCGTCGGCAACCCGTTGATCTGGTGGGGCGCCGCCGTCTGCCTGGGCGTGCTGCTCTTCTGGTGGGCCGGGCGCCGCGACTGGCGTGCGGGTGCCGTCCTGGCGGCCGTGGCGGCCGGTTACCTGCCCTGGTTCCTTTACCCGGAACGCACCATGTTCTTCTTCTACGCCGTGTCCTTCGAACCCTTCCTGGTGCTGGCCCTGGTCTACTGCCTGGGCCTCGTCCTGGGGCAGCGCACGGACCCGCCGTGGCGGCGGCGTTCCGGGCTTTTCCTCGTGGCGCTCTTTGTGGTCACGGCCGTGGTCGTCTCGGCGTTCTTCTATCCGGTGTGGACCGCCGAGACCATCACCTACCAGGATTGGCGGTTCCGAATGTGGATGCCGTCCTGGATCTAGGGCAGGATTGCAGGGGGCGTCCGCCGGCACGAGGCGGACCCGGAATGGAGACGCTGTGAGAGAAGCAAGCACCGGACTGCTCGTCGAGCTCGACCCGGGCAGCAACGTGACGGACCTGCTCCTGGAGCAGCACGCCAAGGATCCGGTGCACGCCCTCTACTCCCGCAAAGGACCGGCCGGCTGGGCCGATGTCACCGCACAGCAGTTCCTGGACCAGGTCCGGGCACTCGCCAAGGGCCTGATAGCCGGCGGCATCACCCCCGGGGAAACCGTGGCGGTCATGTCGGCCACCCGTTACGAATGGACTGTGGTGGACTTTGCCATCTGGTTCGCCGGCGGCGTCACCGTTCCGATCTATGAAACATCCTCGGCCAGCCAGATCGAATGGATCCTGCACGACTCAGGAGCCCGGCGCATCTTCGCGCAAGACGAGGCAAAGGCCGGCCTCGTCCAAGGGGTAGTGGACAGCTCCGGCCTGCTGGGCGGCACGATTCTGCCCGTCGTGCGGATGGACTACGACGGCGACGCGCCCAACCTCGCGAGCCTGGCCGCGGCAGGCACCGGAGTCGGCGACGCCGAGCTGGAACGGCACCGGTCAGCGGCCCGGCTCGCGGACGTTGCCTCTCTTGTCTACACGTCCGGCACCACGGGCCGGCCCAAGGGCTGCGAAATCACGCATGGGAATTTTGCCCTGGTCGCGCGGAACATCGTGCTGTTCCTGCCGGAGATCCTGCTGCAGCCCCGCACCCGGACCCTGATGTTCCTCCCGCTGGCCCACGTCCTGGCCCGCGCTGTCCAGGTGATCTGCCTGAGCGCCGGGACAACCCTGGGCCACACCGCCACGGCCAAGGAACTGCTGGAGGACCTGGCCACCTTCAAGCCCACCTTCCTGCTGGTCGTGCCCCGGATCTTCGAGAAGGTCTATGCCGGCGCCGCCCACAAGGCGGCCCTCGCGGGGAAGGAACGCCTGTTCGAGTCGGCCGCCGCCGTCGCCATCGACTATTCGAAGGCCCTCGACGCCGCCGCGCGCGGCGAGGGCACCGGCCCCGGCCTGGTGACCCGTGCCAAGCACACCCTCTTCGACCGGCTGCTGTACCCCAAGCTGCGCCAGGCTTTCGGCGGCCAGCTCCACTACACCGTCTCCGGGGCCAGCCCGCTGAGCCCCCACGACGCGCACTTCTTCCGCGGTGCCGGCATCCCCGTCCTCGAAGGCTACGGCCTCACCGAAACCACGGCACCGTGCACGGCCAACACGCCGACGCGGACCAAGGTGGGCACTGTCGGCATTCCGGTGCCCGGAACCACCATCCGGGTCGCCGAGGACGGCGAGATCCTGGTCAAGGGCATCGGCGTCTTCAAGGGGTACCACAACAACGCCGCCGCCAATGCGGAGGCGTTCGAAGACGGGTTTTTCCGCACCGGCGACCTCGGGTCCCTTGACGAGGACGGTTTCCTGACCATCACCGGGCGGAAGAAGGACCTGCTGGTCACCGCCGGCGGCAAGAACGTCGCTCCCGGGCCGCTGGAGGAAAAGATCCGCGAACACGAACTGGTCCTGCAGGCCGTGGTGATCGGGGACGGCAGGCCCTTCGTGTCCGCCCTGATCAACCTGGACCCGGAGGGACTGGAAAACTGGTGTGCCGTGCACAAGGTGCCCGTGATGAGCCCCGCCGAGGCCAAATCCAGCGATCTGGTCCGCGTTGCCCTGCAGCGCGCCGTGGACGAGGCCAACGCCCTGGTCTCCCAGGCCGAGTCCATCCGCAGCTTCGTTGTGCTGGATGCCGACTTCACCGAGGAATCAGGACACCTGACGCCTTCCCTCAAACTCAAGCGCGCCGCCGTCGTGCGTGACTTCGCGGCCCAGATCAACCGCATCTACGGCTGACGCCCCTCCACCACAGGGGCACGACTACACGGAGACGAAGAAGCGGACGGCACCTTGGTGCCGTCCGCTTCTTTCTGCCCGCCGGACCGGGTCCGGTGTCAGACGGTGCTGGAATGTCCCCGCATCGGGGTGTCGCGCGTCCCGGAGTCTCCGGCGCCCGCAGCCCCTCCCCCTGAGGAGGTTGGGCCCGGGCGAACCGGAGCAGCCTCCGGGGCGGTAGTTTCAGCAGCCGTTTCGTCGGTGGCGGACACGTCCGCCGTTGCACCGGCGGTTGATCCTCCGGACTTGCCGGCCCTGTCCCGCCGGAAGCGCGACCGCTTGGCGGGCACAGCGTCAGAGGGATCGCCCCCGGCGGGTTCGGCCTCGGCGGGTTCGTCCCCGGCCGGATCCACTTCCGCCGCACCCTTTTTCGGCAGCCCGCGGCGCTTGCGCGTCGGCCAGGTGAGGATGAGCGTGACGAGGGAGGCGATCAGCACCAGGCCGGCGACAACGATCCCGCCGTCGACCCAGAACTGGCCCGGGAAGAGCCGGATGAGCGTGTCCTGCAGCGAGAATGTCCAGGTGCCGCTCGCGAAGAAGACGCTGTGGAACTGGGCGAAGAACTGTTCCCAGCCAAGCGCGGCCAGCACGCCGAGGCCGATGATGATAACGAGGGTGACGATGGACCCCGCGAACAGGCCGCGCCGGACGCCCCCGGGGCTGCGGCGGCGCAGGTAGATCACGGCGATCAGGCTCAGCAGGATCAGCAGGGCGCCGGCGCCGAAGGCGGACAGGATGACGAGCTTGACGTCGGCCATGTGGCTGACTTCGCCGTCCCCGAACAGTTTGTCACCGCTGCGGTTGACGAGTTCGCCGAGGTAGCGCGGTCCCGACCAGTTGCTGAGGTAGTCCACGGCATACGAGCCGTAGGTCATGCGGTCGTCACTGCTGAAGCCGTAGCCGTCGCCCGGGAAACCCGGACGGTTGTATTCCACCCAGAGGAACAGGGGGCTGGCGACGGCCCGGACGGCCAGCACCAGCAGGATGACCGGGAAGCACACGGCGAGCAGGACCTGCATCACGCGCGGCGCCACGGGTTTGGCGTTCGCCGCGTGTTCACGTTCGGCATTCCGGCGTTGAACTTCCTCCTCCGGCGGGCGGACCTGCAGCGCGGAGGTGGGCAACGGCTCACTGAAGTGCGCACCATTGCCCTTGGGTGCCGGCTCGACGGCGGCTTCCGCGGCCTTCCGGTCGGCGCGGCTTCCGGCCTGGCGCCAGGCCGGCGTCGTGGTGGCCGGCGCGGCCGCGGGGTCCGGACCGGCACCAGCACTGGTTCCGGCGCCGGCATCCGTTCCTGCTGCGCTGGCAGGCGCCGGGGCGGAGCGCTTGTCCGCGGGGCTCGGCTTCATCCATTCGAACGCGGGTTCGTCAGCGTCATCGGCCGGATCCAGGTGCGGATCTTGTCGATTCGGAGGGGTGGGACTTGAGTCAGTCACTGCTGCTTCGCTTCCGTAGGCGTCCGCGCCACCGGCCGGGGCCCGGCAACGCTACATATCTGCTTCCGAGCCTACCGCCACAGCCTCGCCGGGGACGAGGTGCCACCCCGTGGAGGACGGGGATTCAACGGCCGGTTTTCGGGCTTCGTCCCAAGTGGTCAGCGCTTGGCGTACTGCGCCCAGGGGATGTTCCAGTCACCGAAGCCTTCGAGCGGCTCCACGGCCGGGGCTCCGGTGTTGAGGGTCTGGACGACGTCGCCGGTCTTCATGTTGTTGAAGAACCAGGCGGCGTCCGCGGGGAGCAGCCCGACGCAGCCGTGCGAGACGTTGGACCTGCCCACCGCACCCCAGGCGGATTCCAGGGCCTGGTGGACGTAGACACCGGAGCTCGTGAGGCGGTTGGCGTATTCCACCGTCAGGGGCGGGTAGTAGCCCTTGTCGCCGGGCTTCAGCCCGATGCTGCCGGCGTTGAACTTGGAGCTGCGTTCCTGCTCCATGATGACGGCGAAACCGGTTGGTGAGAGCCAATCGGCGTCTCCCAGTGTGACCGGTGCGGTCTTGACCAGCTGGCCGTCGAAGTAGACCTTCATGGTCTTGGTGATGTCGTCAACGACGGCGAGCCGCTGCGGTCCGACCTTGAAGGCCACCTTGGTGTCTGAGTTGCCGATCATCTTGTTGCCGAAATCGACGCCGAAGAGCTTCAGGTCCACGGTGATTTCGCTGTTGGCGGCCCAGAACGCCTCGGGCCTGATCCGGACGCGGCGGTCCGAGTACCAGCGCCACGCCACGGGCTGGCCGGAGGATGCCGTGACGGTGACGGCCTTTTCCATGGCCTCCTTGTTCAGCACGGGCTCGCTGAAGACGATTTCGATGGGCTGGCCGGAGCCTACTGTGGTGCCGTTGAGCGGGTAGACCGCGGCGTCCGCCTCGTTGGCCGTGGCCACGGTGGCGAAGGTCTGTGCCTTTTTCGTTTCGCGGCCGGCCTGGTCCACGATGGTGAAGCCGTACTTGTATTTCGTGTCGAATTCCAGCGGATCCTCGGCGGTCCAGGTCGAGCCGTCCGCGCTCGTGGTCCCCGGAACGGGGTCGCCTCCGGCTGCGGGTACCAGCACGACGTCTTTCACGACGCCGTTGACTGCCTTGACCGAGGGTGCGGCGGCCGGGTTGACGCCTTTGGCGCCGTCGGTGGGGGTTACGCCGAGCTCCACGAGCTTCACCACGGGAGCGGCGAGTCCGGACACGTTCCGCATCGGCGTCGAAGCTTCCGAGGGCATGTCGGCATGGGCCCAGCCGGGAGAGGTGGCGACGCCGATGCCGCCGGCCCCGACAGCTGCGCAGATGGCAAGGACGGCCAGCATTTTCCCGGTGTTGCGGGGACGGTGTCCCGGCTGCCGGCGTCGACGCCCGCTGTCTTCAGTCATGGCCACTTCCTGTGTTCCCCCACTGCATTATGCGTACCAGCCCACATCAGAGCTCACGATTCTCCCTATGCCAGCATAAGCGACGCTGCACGGCGGGCAGGCCTCGCCTGCACCACGATCAGGTCACAAATGGAGCCCCGGACACGCGGTCCGGGGCTCCATCAAGAAGGAAAGGGCGGTACGCGGGCGGCGGCCGCCGCGCGGCGCGGCTCCTAGTAGCGGTAGTGGTCCGGCTTGTACGGGCCGGACACCTCAAGGTCCAGGTACTCGGCCTGCTCCTTCGACAGCTCGGTCAATTCGACGCCGAGGGCGTCCAGGTGCAGCCGGGCGACCTTCTCGTCAAGGATCTTCGGCAGCACGTAGACCTGCTTGTCGTACTCCCGCTCGCCCTCCGGCTGGTCGCGCTTGGTGAAGAGCTCGATCTGCGCGATCGTCTGGTTGGCGAAGGAGTTGCTCATCACGAAGGACGGGTGTCCGGTGGCGTTGCCAAGGTTCAGGAGGCGTCCTTCGGACAGCACGATGATGGAGCGGCTGCCCTCGCCCTTGGCCGCGTCAGCCTCGAAGACCCACTCGTGGACCTGGGGCTTGATCTCGACCTTCTTGATGCCGGGGATCCGGGCCAGTCCGGCCATGTCGATCTCGTTGTCGAAGTGGCCGATGTTGCCCACGATCGCCTTGTCACGCATCCCGGCCATGTGCTCGGCCATAATGACGTCCTTGTTGCCAGTCGTGGTGATGAAGATGTGGCCTTCGCTGAGGACGGATTCCAGCTTCGCGACCTGGTAGCCGTCCATGGCGGCCTGGAGCGCGCAGATGGGGTCGATCTCGGTGACGATGACGCGTGAGCCCTGGCCGCGGAAAGCCTCCGCGGCGCCCTTGCCGACGTCGCCGTAGCCGCAGACGACGGCGACCTTGCCGCCCATCAGGACGTCGGTGGCGCGGTTGATGCCGTCCGGCAGGGAGTGACGGATGCCGTATTTGTTGTCGAACTTGCTCTTGGTGACGGAGTCGTTGACGTTGATGGCCGGGAAGAGCAGCTTGCCCTGCTCGGCGAGCTGGTAGAGGCGGTGCACGCCGGTGGTGGTCTCCTCGGTCACTCCGAGCAGGCGCGAACCGATCCGGGTCCACTTCTGCGGGTCTGCCTGCAGCGAGGCGCGGAGCACCTCAAGGAAGACGCGGCCTTCCTCGGATTCGTCCTCCGCGGCGGCCGGGACGGCGCCGAGCGCCTCGAAGTCGACGCCCTTGTGGACCAGCATGGTGGCGTCGCCGCCGTCGTCGAGGATCATGTTCGGGCCGAGGTCCGGGTTGCTGTCCGCGCCGGGCCAGGTCAGGATCTGCTCGGCTGTCCACCAGTACTCCTCCAGCGTCTCGCCCTTCCAGGCGAACACGGGGACACCCTGGGGGTCCTCGGCCGTTCCGTTGCCGACCACAACGGCGGCCGCGGCTTCGTCCTGGGTGGAGAAGATGTTGCAGGAGGCCCAGCGGACCTCGGCGCCGAGGGCCGTGAGGGTCTCAATCAGCACGGCGGTCTGCACGGTCATGTGCAGCGAGCCGGCGATCCGGGCGCCCTTGAGCGGCTGGCTGGCGCCGAACTCCTCGCGCAGGGACATCAGGCCGGGCATCTCGTGCTCGGCCAGGCGGATCTGGTGGCGGCCTGCCTCGGCCAGGGAGATGTCGGCAATCTTGTAGTCGAGAGTCATGTGTTTCCTTCGTTGGGGCCGGCGCGCCGGTCCGGAACCTGGCTGCCTGGGAACGTGTTTATCGGTGGCTGGGAAGTACTTCGGTGCCGAAAGGCGCAGCGATGGGCCGGCTGCCTAGCCCGCGGCGGGCCGGCCGGCGTCGTGCTGGAAAGCGGGCGCGGCGGCGGCGGCGGGGAGGAGTTCCGGCGGCAGGAGCAGCGGGATGCCGTCCTCGATCGCGTAGCGCAGCTTCTCACCGGAGGGGCCGGGCGCAGTGGTCACGAGTTCCTCGCCCTCCTGCAGCAGCGGGGAACCGGTCACGGGGCATCGCAGGACAGACAACAGTTCGGGACTGATCTTCGGCATGGTGAACGCTCCCTGGTGGGCGCCGCAGCAGGCGCCGGCGGCTGACGGATTTTTCAGTACCCAGCCTACCGCCAGTTGCCGCCTAGGAAGGCTCGCGCAGGACGCGCAGGTGCCCCCGGCGGGTGCCCTCGGCCGGGGCCGGGGCTTCAAGGGCCGCGTGGACACCGCGCTGGCCGGGGCCGGATTCCGGCGCGGCGGGCCGGGAGGCCGCCTCCCGGACCGCGTTGGCGAGGGCCAGGAGGTCGTCGGGGCCGGGGCCGGCAGGGGTGGCGGGCATCGCCAGCCTCAGGACTTCCCAGCCGCGCGGCACAGTCAGCGATCCGGCGTGCTGTTCACACAAGTCGTAACAGTGCGGTTCGGCGTAGGTTGCCAGGGGCCCCAGGACCGCGGTGGAATCGGCATAGACGTACGTCAAAGTCGCCACCGCCGAATTGCGGCAGGCTGACCTTGAACAAAGACGAATTGCACCCACGACATCACAGACTACTCCCCCGGGCCGCCGGACGCCGTCCGACGCGCTGACGGCGGGTCGGGCGGGCCGTATCGCGTAAACCATTCGCCGGGTTTAGAGTCGATATATGCAGTCATCGCACCACGATCCGGGGTTTACGGTCCGCTTGGCTGAAACCGACGCCGGACCCCACGACGCCGGTTCCGCACCATCCGGCACCGGACGCACCGCGACGCCGAGGGGCTTCCGGCAACGGCGGAGGAACCGGCACGGCCGCGGGCTCCGCGGCGAGATCATGCTGCCAACCCTGCCCGGCTACCGCACCCGTTCGGACCGTTTCGACGACTTCGTCCTGGACTCGGCCGAGCGGCTGCACGACATTTGGGGCAAGCCGCTGGACGGCGTCCGCTTCGCCGTCGACGAGATTCCCCCCGGGCTCGAGCAGCTCGTGGCGGACCGCGCCCCCGCCCCGATGGGCGCCTACTCCCCCGCGACGTCGGAGGAGGGCCCCGTGATCACCCTCTACCGCCGGGTGGTGGAGCAGGCCTGCGGCACCCGCGAGGAGCTCCAGGACCTTGTCCATGACGTCGTCGTGGAGTACACGGCGGAGATGCTCGGCGTGCCGCCCGAGTCCCTGGACCCGGTCTACCGCCGGCGCTATTAAGCGCCTCGCCGGAACGGCGTTGGAGCCAGACGGCGCTGGAGCCAGACGGCGTCGAACGGTCAGTAGCCGAGGGTGACCGGGACTTGTTCCTGGCCCGCTGCTCCGGGCGCAATCGCGATAGTGGAGATGTCCGGCCGGCCGTCCTGTTGCAGCAGGACGGCACCGAAGGCGGGATCTCCCGCGGCGGACACGAGGTACCCGACGACCGGTGAGCCCCCGACGTCGGCGGGGACCTTGATGGAGGCTGTGGTGCCGCCGGCGATGTCGGCGGCCGCGGCCTCGCGGATCTTCCCGTCCGCCGTCACCGGCGTGTAGGAAATTGTCGATCGGCCCTCGGGAGCGCCGAAGACTAGGTAGCGGTCGCCCGCGGCGGGCACCGGCACGACGTGTTGGCTGCCCAGTCTCGTCGAGGCCGGCGACCAGGCGAAGTCGGAGGCCTCCTCGGCATCCAGGCCCCTGGTGACGCGGGCGGCAGCGGTGAAGGAGACGTCCGAACTGACCGCCACCGTGTAGGACCCGGCCGGCACTCCGGAGAGCGGGACCTCGGTGACGGCTCCGGCCTTGGCCGTGACCACACCGCCGCCGGGCAAAGCCTTTTGGCCGTCCCGCCCGAACAGTTTGATCGCCACCACCGCGTCGGCGGACCCTGGCACCGCGATCTGCAGGGCCGGTCCGGCATCCCCGTAGCCGGGTTTGCCCGTGAGGTCCGCGAGCCCGGCCGGATCCTGGATGTCGACGCCGGAGATCACCTGCCGGAGGGCCGGTGCCGTGGCCGGGGCGATGTACTCGACTCCGCCGGGTGTGAGCCCCCGCAGCACGCTCTGCTGGATAACCGCGGCCACCGGTCCGCCGGCGCTGCGGACCCGGACGCTGAGCCGCTCCTGTCCCGGCGCGAGCCCGGCCAGGATAACGGAGCGGGTGGTGCCCGGGGCCACGAGGAGTCCGCGGCTGCCCGGCGCCTGGATCTGGTCCTTGGCTCCGAAGAGATCGAGGCTGACCGTGGCCGGGCTGCCGGACGTGTTGGTGAGGTTCAGCACGGCCGTCCGGCCGAGCGAGGTGTTCGCGCCGACGAGCCAGAGATCGTTGGCGGGCTGCTGGCACGCCGCGGCCGCCGAACCGCGGAGGTCACCGTCCTCGGCGGCATAGCGCATGACCGCTCCGGCGGAAGCCTGCCGGCCTGCCTGTGAATCAGCGCTCAGGACACTCACCCCGTCGACGCCCTGCTGGGACACCACGCCGGCCAGCGGGACGGGGGTGCCGTTCGCGGGCCTGGTGGCGGGTGCCGAGGGGCTTGCGGACGCCGGGGTGGCCTTGGCGAGTTCAACCAGGGTGCTGCCCGTGAGCGAGGCGAGGCGGCTGCCGGGAAGGACCCCGGCACTGGAGCCGAGCACCACGGCATTCACGTCGCTCTTGGCGGTCGCGGACTCCGGGCTGAACTGCGGATCGGTGCCGACGGGGGCACCCTCGAGCAGCCGCGCCGGTCCGGGGCAGACGCCGACGCTGCTGCCCGCGGGGACTGCCGCCAGCGGGGCCTGGACCGGGCGGCTGCTGCCGGGACCTTGGGGCGAGAGTGCCGTGGCGGAGATGAGTCCTCCTCCGGCGGCGACGAGGGCGACGGCGGAGAGGACCCCGCCCAGCCGCCCGGCGTGCGGCAGCGCCTTCCAGCGCTGCCGCAGCGGCGCGGCGGCCCGGCGCTTGGACCCGCCGGACCGCTCCGCCGTCGGGCCGTCGGTGTTGCCGGCCGTGTCCGGCGTCCCGGCGTCGTCGGGGGTTTCCGGGGTTTCTGGGGCGTCGGTCGCGGGGGTGTCATCCCTGGGCATGGTGGTGTTCCTTACGCAGGGAGCCTTCGTCCCTGGAGAGGCCGGTGTTCGGCCGGCGGGCAGGCATGGGAATGGCAAGGAGGGCGGTCAGGCCGATGATGACGGCCTGGGCCACGCCCGCCCAGACGGCCCAGGGCGCTTCGTAGCGGAGGCTGAGCTGCCCGCCCTGTGCGGGCAGGGTGAAGGCCTGCGACCAGCCGGATGTGGTGGCCGTGAGGCGGCGGCCGTCGAGCCAGGCGCTCCAGCCGGGATCGGCGCGTTCGGCCAGCACCACGAGCCTGCCCTCCGGCCCGGCGGGAACCGCGGCGTCGGCTGACACCGTCCCGGACGGGACCAGCCCGACGGTGGCTCCCGCGCCGTCGACGATCCGCACCCGGTGCGCTACGTCGGCGGCCTGGATCACCGGCTGGTTCAGGGGGCTGATGCGCCAGAGCCAGCCGACGTCGGTCTTGCCGACGGCGACAAGCCCGGGGACGGCGTCCATCCGGCTCGCGGTCAGCTGGGCCGCGGTGTCGGCGGCCCGCAGCACCACGAAGCCGACGCCGAGCTGTTCGAGCTCCTCCCGCGGATCGACGCCCTGGCCGGCCACGATGGTGGCCACGACGTTGCGGAGCGAGGCCGCGACGGCGTCGTCGTCACGGACCGTCTCCTGCCCCGGCTCCCCCATGATCGGCCGGGCGGCGGCAATCGCGGACAGGGCGTCGAGGGTGGTCCCGGCCCCGCGCATGAGCGTGGCGTCAAACGTTCCGTTTTCGCCGGTGGAGATGAGGAGCGTGCGGGATTGTTCCGGCCCCTCGCCGCGGTCGATGGCCGTGGCCGGGAGGGTCCGGGACTCGGCCGGCTGCACGAGTCTGCGGGTGCCGAGCGGGCCGGCGCCGTCGGCTCCCTGCGACGCGGCGGACGGTTCGGCGGCCGGCGAGGCCGGCGCCAGGACGTTCTGCGCCGCCCACACTGTGAGGCCCGCGAGCGGTCCGGCCAGGAGGAGGACCATGGCGGTGACGGCGGTGGTGCGGAGCAGGATCCTGCGGCCCGTCGTTGCGGCGGCGGCACGGTCGGCGGAGTCCAGCAGGCCCGCCGCGCCGATCAGTGCTGCCCCGAGGATGGCGAAGGCTGCGGCCGACACAGCCGGTCCGGTGAAGGCAGTAACCATGACGTTGGCGCTGGCTCCGGTGGCGACCTGGCTGGTGACCCAACCGCCGGCGAGCAGCAGGAGGGATGCGGCCCAGAGGGCGCGGGCAATCCGCGGCGGCCGGCCCGGGAGGAACAGTGCGGCGGCGGCCAGGAACAGGGCGGGCAGGCCGATCAGCAGCGCCAGCAGGAGCGCCCACGGCACGGCGGAGTCCGGGCCAAACACGGGGAGGCCGGCGAGGCCTCCCCCGGAGGCGAAGCGCAGCGGCTGGCCCAGGGCCTGCTGCCAGAGCGGTGCGGCGTCGAAGGCCAGCGGCATGCCCGGGTCCGCGAGCACGGCGCGGGGACGGTCAAGAGTGGAGGCCAGGAACGGCATGAACAGCGCAAGGCTGGGCAGCAGCGCCCACCACACGGTGCGGCCGCGGCGGCCCAGGAGCGTGCCGCAGAGTGCCACGAGGACGACGGCGGGCAGCAGCAGCGAGGGGGCTGCCGCGGTGACGACGGCCAGCGCCAGGCCGGCTGCGGCGGCGGCGGTCCAGGACGGCGTGCCGTTGATTCCGGGCTTGGCCGGGGGCGATTCGGTGAAGCGCCGCTCCCCGGGGGCCGGAACGGCGTAGCGGCCGCGTCCGGCTGCGGAGCCGGTGGCCCGCAGCAGGGCGAGCACCAGCAGCGGCATCATGACGTGGACGAGCAGGGCTCCGACGCGGCCCTGGTTAAGTGCCACCTGAAGGGCAGGAGCGCCTGCCCAGACAAGGGCGGCGGCCAGGCGCAGGCGGCGGCGCTGGGTCAGGGCGCCGGCGGCGAACCAGGCACCGAGGGCGGAGAGCGGCATGGCCAGCATCAGCAGCCAGCCGAGCGCGCTGTTGGCGTTGCCGGCGCCGAGGACGCCGAGGACCCACAGCACGTACCCGAAAGGATCGCCATGGCCCGGAAGTCCTGCGCCGAGGGTGATCCACCAGCCGGAGGCGTGGTTCCAGATCTCGCCCAGCCGCGGCGAAACGGGAATCACCGCACCGCCGGAGACTGCCTCGGCCCGGAACAGACTCAGCAGGCCGACCAGGGAGGCCGCGGTGGTGACAAGGACGGCGAGCAGCGCGCCGTTGCCCACCCAGCCCCGTTCGGAGGTGGTGAGGGCGGCGAAGTCGTCGGCGGAATCGCCGGTCGGTTGTTCGGCCAGCGGGTCGTTCCCGGCCAGGCCGTCCCCGGAGTCGTCCGCTCCGAGGGCTTCCATCAGGGAGCGGCGGTGGGCCCAGACCTCCCGCCGCGGAGTCTGCAGCCCTTTGATGACGGAACGCCGGATGCGGCGGGTCCGGGCAGCGTTGCGCCGGCCCCGGACCACGGCCGCGGGCCGGCCGAGTGCGCCGAACGTGGCCAGGAGCTGCGAGAAGCCGTGGCCCGGGTCCTTAACGGCAATGCTCAGGACCAGCTTGAAGAGGCTCCCGAGCAGGGCGCCGGCCGCGTGCAGCGGCACCTTCCAGGCGGCTGCGTGCTTGAGCCGCAAGTGCACTTGGGCCTTCCGGGCCGCCGCCGCGTTGCCCAGGGCGTTCGGACGGTGCGAGACATGGAGCATCCGGGCGCTGGGGACCACCACCACCCGGTGTCCGGCCAGTCGGTTCCGCCAGCAGAAGTCGACGTCGTCGCCGGTGCCCGGCAGGGCGGGGTCGAAACCGCGAAGGTCCTCCCAGACGTCGCGGCGGACCAGCATGCCGGCGGAGTTGACGGCAAAGGTGTCACTGCGGCCGTCGTACTGTCCCTGGTCGAGTTCGTCGGCGTCGATGAGGGTCAGCCGTTCCGCCCAGCGGCTGGTCGAGAGCCCGACGTCGATCAGCCGGCGCTCGGAGTGCCAGTCCAGTTGCTTGCAGCCGGCCACGGTGACGGACGGCGCGCGTTCCACGGCGTGGAGAAGCTCGGCAAGGGCTTCGGGGGCGGGGGCCGCGTCGTCATGCAGCAGCCAGATCCATTCGGTTGCCGAACCGGCACCAGTACCGGCGCCGGTCCGCCTGCCGGACGCGCCGCCGTCACCTCCGGGGGCCAGAGCGCTGAGGCCGGCCTGCACCGCGGCGCCCATGCCGCTGCGGGGCTGGTTGAAGACGGTGACGTTGGCTTTGCCGAAGGCCTGTTCGAGGAGGGCCGCGGAATGGTCGCGGGAACCGGTATCTACCCCGATGCAGGTGTCCGCGGGCCGGGTCTGGGCCGCCAGCGCCGCGAGGGTCCTGGGGAGAAAGTCGCCGCCGTCGTGGGAAACCACGACGGCGGTGACTCGTACTTCCTGAAGAATTAGATCGCTCGCTTCCTAAGCCGGCGCCGCTCGCGCTCGGAGAGGCCACCCCAGATTCCGAAACGCTCGTCGTTGGAGAGGGCGTATTCGAGGCACTGCGAGCGGACGTTGCACGCGCCGCAGACCTTCTTGGCGTCGCGGGTGGAACCGCCCTTCTCGGGGAAGAACGCCTCCGGGTCGGTCTGTGCGCACAGCGCGTCCGTCTGCCAGCCCAGTTCGCCTTCATCGTCGAAGTCCTGCTGGAAGGGCAGTCCGATCCATACCGGCTGCGCGGTGGTGCCTGAATGAAGGGTCTGAAGCTCCATCGGCGGATCGTGCAGATCGTTGTCCTGGTCCGGACCGGCCACAAGTTCGTCGTGCGCTGCGAGGAAGGCCGTTGCCTGGTCCTGAAGCGAGTCGTTGGTGTGTTCGTTGTACCGGTCTGCGGCGTCCGGATCGGCCGGATCTACATACCAGTCACTCGGCACCCCGCGTGAACGGTATTTGGCCGTGGCCTGTCCAGCAACGACGGCCTCTTCATGGATACGCTCTGCTAGCCCCATTGGCGTTCCCTCTCTGATTTTGCAGCCCATGACTGACCCTTGGACACTCGGTTGTGTGCCGGTTCTGCGCATTGGCTTTCGATACCTAATTACACGCGTGTAAGTATCCGGGAGTCAAGCCACGGCGGAGATAATAATCAACTTGAGATCTAAATCCGGGGCACGCCACGCCCGCGTTTTTTGAGGCCAGTCCCTGAGAACCCGCGGAATAATCAGGGTGCTGAGCACTTTGGCGGGATTTTGTTGAATTTCCGGGAAACTTCCCAGGGCGGCCCAGATGCGCCGGCCTGCGGCCTCCCGCCGCGCGTGACGGAGATCACAGCGGCTTCCGCCGTGGCAAGATGAAGCCATGAGCATCCCGGCAATCGAACTGATGACAGCCCTGCGTTCCGGCCAGTCCACCTCACCCCGGCTCACCTGGTACGGCCCCGACGCCGAGCGCGTCGAGCTGTCCGGCCGGGTGCTGGATAACTGGGTGGCGAAGACGAGCAACCTCCTGCAGGACGAGCTCGACGCCGAACCCGGCACGCGGCTGCGGCTGGACCTGCCGGCCCACTGGAAGTCCGTGATCCTGGCCCTGGCCGCCTGGCAGCTCGGCATGGAGGTCGTCTTCGGCGATGCCGAGGCCGAGCTGCTGGCGACCGCCGACCCGGCCTCCGGTGCGGCGCAGGGGGCGTTCGACGCCGTCGTGGCAGTGGCGCTGCCGGCGCTGGCCATGCGGTGGCCCGGCGAGCTGCCCACCGGCGTCGTGGATTATGCCGCCGAGGTGCGTTCCCACGGGGACGTTTTTATGGCGCACGTGGATCCGGAAGCGACGCGCCGTGCAGTGCTGGCCGCCACCGGGACGGCCCACACCCACGGTGACCTGCTGGACGGCTTCGCGGCCGCGCACGACGGCGGCGTGCGGCTGCTGGTGCCCGCCGGCGACGGCCTGGAGTCCGCGCTGGCCCAGTCCCTGGGCGCCTGGCGCGGCGACGGCTCGGTGGTGCTGGTGCACCCCGACGTCGTGGTGACGGAAAAGCTGCTCGCGGACGAGCGCGTCAACGGCAGCTGAGCAGTCCGCGCTGAGCGGCCTGCGGCGCCAGTAGCGCCTGCACTGCCCGCGCTCCGCCTAGACCTGCGGGCCGGGCAACTCCGGGTCCTTGACGGCCACACCCTCGACGCGGGCCTCCGGCTTGGTGTGGGGGTGCCGTTCGATGATCTCGTGGTCGTGGGAGAACTCCGGCTCTTCGTCGAGTTCCTTGTTGAAGACCAGGAACCGGTACGCGAAGAAGCGCACCACGGTAGCCACCAGGATGCCAACGACGCCGGCGGCGAACAGCGTGTTTTTGTCCGTGATGCCGAAGCCGTACTTGGCCAGGGCGGTGAAACCGGTGGAGATGGCGATGCCGATGCCGTTGATCAGGATGAACATGAGGAATTCGCGGACCACATTGTCCTGGCGGCGGTGCCGGAAGGTCCAGAAGCGGTTCGCGATCCAGGAGAAGACGGTCGCGATGCTGGCGCCGACGAAGCGGGCCTTGGCCTCGCTGTCCGTCATGGGGCCGTGCATCAGGTAATACGTGAGTCCGTTGTCAATGATGAACGCAACACCGCCCACCGCACCGAACTTGGCCACTTCGCGCCAGAAGAGCGAGGCGAGCCCGCGCAAGCGCTCCGTAAGTGTAGTAATCATGACCCTCCGTGGCCGTCTTGAACTGTCGGCCATTGGCCCAACGGCCCATTTTAGCGCCGAAAGCCGGGAGCCCGGCCCGTCCTCTGCCTGAATGCGGCCAAATCCCCGGCGGCACCCGCACGGGAAATTCAAAAAGCCGGGATATGGCGAGGCTTTCGGTAGGCTGGGACTTGTGACTTTTCCTGTGATCGGTGTGGTTGGCGGCGGCCAGCTCGCCCGAATGATGGCCCCGGCGGCCACAGCCCTGGGCTTCGAGCTCCGCGTCCTTGCCGAAGGCGAGGACGTCTCGGCCGTCTCGGCCGTGGCCAACGCCCCGGTCGGTGACTACACCGATCTGGACCATCTCCTGGAGTTCTCCCGGGGCCTGGACGTCCTGACCTTCGACCATGAGCACGTCCCCACGGAGCACCTGCGTTCCCTGCAGCGCGCCGGCGTCAACGTGCACCCCGGACCGGATGCCCTGGTCAACGCCCAGGACAAGCTCGTGATGCGGGCCGCCATCGACCGGCTGGAGCTGCCCAACCCCCGGTGGGCCTCCGTCGCCGACGTCGCCGCGCTGATCGCGTTCGGCGACGAAACCGGCTGGCCGGTCGTCCTGAAAACCCCGCGCGGCGGCTACGACGGCAAGGGCGTGCGGATCGTGGACTCCGCGGCAGATGCGGCGGACACCGCCGACTGGTTTGAGGCCATGTCACCGCTGCTCGCGGAGGCGAAGGTGGAATTCAGCCGCGAACTCTCGGCCCTGGTGGCCCGCACCCCCGACGGTGAGGCGCGGGCCTGGCCCGTGGTGCACACGATCCAGGTCGACGGCGTCTGCGATGAAGTCATCGCCCCGGCCCTGGACATCCCGCTGGAGGTCGCCGCCGCCGCGGAGAACGCCGCCCTCCGGATCGCCAGCGAACTCGGCGTCACCGGTGTTATGGCGGTGGAGCTCTTCGAGACGCCCGGTGTGGGAGCCGGCTTCCTGATCAACGAACTCGCCATGCGCCCGCACAACACCGGCCACTGGACCCAGGACGGCTCGGTGACGAGCCAGTTCGAACAGCACCTCCGGGCAATCCTCAATCTGCCGCTCGGCGCCACCGACCTGCTCGGCCCCGTCGTGGTGATGAAGAACTTCCTGGGCGGCGAGAACCAGAATCTGTTCTCCGCCTACCCCGCGGCCCTGGCCAGCGAACCCGCGGCGAAGGTCCATTGCTACGGCAAGGCCGTCCGGCCGGGCCGCAAGATCGGCCACGTCAACCTCGTCGGCGGTTCCGTGGCCGACGTCGACTCCGTGCGCGAACGCGCCACCATGGTCGCCAACATCATCCGGAACGGAAGGGCCCAGACCCGCGCCGCTGCGGAAGCCCACGAGGAGAACGCATGAGCCCCAGCAACAGCAGCAGCCCGGCCCGGCCCGGCGGCGCCGATTTCCCGGCAGTTGCGGAAGCCGAGGGCCCCCTTGTCGGGCTCGTTATGGGCTCGGACTCCGACTGGCCGGTGATGGAGGCCGCGGCCGAGGCCCTCGCCGAGTTCGGCATCCCCTTTGAGGCCGATGTGGTCTCCGCACACCGCATGCCGCTCGAAATGATCCGCTACGGCCAGACGGCCCATGAACGCGGCCTCCGCGTCATCATTGCCGGCGCCGGCGGCGCCGCCCACCTGCCGGGCATGCTCGCCTCCGTCACGCCCTTGCCGGTCATCGGCGTACCCGTCCCGCTCAAAACCCTCGACGGCATGGATTCCCTGCTCTCCATCGTCCAGATGCCCGCCGGGGTCCCGGTGGCGACCGTCTCCATCGGCGGGGCCCGGAACGCCGGCCTGCTGGCTGTGCGCATGCTGGCCTCGGGCACGGATCCCCTGGCCGGACAGCTCCGCGCCGCCCTGGTCGACTTCGCCCAGGAACTCAACGACGCCGCCACCCGGAAGGGCGCGAACCTGCGGCAGAAGGTGAGCGAAGTGTTCGCCGACGC
Organism: Arthrobacter sp.; assembly: GCA_035466775.1. Classification (GTDB taxonomy): domain Bacteria; phylum Actinomycetota; class Actinomycetes; order Actinomycetales; family Micrococcaceae; genus Arthrobacter. The sequence continues at coordinate 37,113 of DATIUQ010000154.1, read as the reverse complement.
AAACGCCGTCGCCCGGGGCAGCCGTTAAGGATCACCAGATGACCAACAGTTATGCCCCCTCCCGTCAGCCGGCGCCACGCAACCGTGCGTCCGCCCCGTCCCTCACGGATCCGGTCCGCTATCCCGCCGGGGCGTCTGCGTCGGTCCTGACCAAGCGTGCGTTCCTGCTGATCCTGATGACGCTTCTGGTGCCCGGCAGCGCCCAGACCGTTGCCGGGGACCGGCGGTTGGGGCGGATCGCGCTTCGCGTCACCCTCACCGTCTGGGTGCTGGCCGTCGTGGCGGCAGTGCTCCTCGTCGCATCCCGGTCGACGCTGATCAGCCTGTTCACCAACTCCCTTGCCTCGTTGCTGCTCATCATCTGCCTGGTGGCGCTGGCCGTTGGCTGGGCCGCGCTGTTCATCAACACCCTGCGGCTGATCCGGCCCGTGCTGCTGACCCCCAAGACGCGCCCCGCCGTCGTGGTCGCCCTGGTGCTGGCGATGATCCTCAGCAGCGGATCGCTGGGCTACGCCGCGTACCTGCTCAACGTCAGCCGCGACGCCATTTCCAATATCTTCTCCGCCGGACCCGCGATGGAACCCTCCGAAGGCCGCTACAACTTCCTGATGATGGGCGGCGACGCCGGATCCGACCGCACCGGCCGCCGGCCGGACAGCCTCTCGGTCATCAGTGTCGATGCCAAGACCGGCGAGACCGCCATCATCTCGGTGCCCCGCAATCTGCAGAATGCGCAGTTCAGCGAGGACTCGCCCATGCGCACGGTCTATCCCGACGGCTACGACTGCGGCAACGAATGCCTCATCAACGCCATCAACACCGAGGTCACCAACGAACACAAGGACCTGTACCCCGGGGTGGAAGACCCCGGCGCGCAGGCCACCCTGGAAGCGGTCTCCGGGAGCCTGGGCATCAAGGTCCAGGCCTATGTCCTGGTGGACATGGACGGCTTCGCCAGGCTCATTGATGCCATGGGTGGCATCCGGATCAAGGCCGGCGGCTGGGTCCCGATCAGCGGCGAGACCATTGACGAAGCCAGCGGAATCCACGGCATGCCGCTGGGCTGGATCCCGGCCGGCGACAATACCCTGGACGGCTACCACGCCCTCTGGTACGGCCGATCACGGGAATTCGTGGACGACTACTCCCGCATCGCCCGCCAGCAGTGCGTCCAGCAGGCCATGCTCAAGCAGCTGGATCCGGCAACCCTGCTGGCCAAGTTCGAGGACATCGTCAAGGCGGGCACCAAGGTGGTCGACTCCAACATTTCCTCCAGCCAGCTCGGGAGTTTCGTGGACCTCGCCATGAAGGCGAAGGGACAGGAAATGAGCCGGCTGACCATCGGGCCGCCCGACTTCGACGCTTCCTTCTCGACCGTCCCGGACTTCGACCAGATCCACCAGAAGGTCGATGCACTCCTCGCCCCCGCCCCCGAGGCCGGCGCCGCCGACGACGGCATCCGCGTGCCGCACCCGGCGCCCGGACCGCTCTCGGCAGCCGGAGCGGTGCCGGCCGCGCAGCCCGGCACCCAGCCCGCGCCGCCGCCGTCGGACTTCACTCCGGTGACCACAACGCCGGACGGCGAGCCGATCACCGAAGAGATGCTGAACCAGTTCAAGCTCAACGGCGACGAGCAGTCGATCCGCAACCTGGTCGCCACGAACGGCCAGTGCGCGCCGCTCTAGATCCGCGGCCACACCTTCCTTAGCAGCCTTCCGCAACAGATTGGGACACCCAGGCAGTGTACGAACTCGAGAATGTCCTCCGGCCCTATGCCTGGGGCTCCACAACGGCCATCGCCGGGCTGCTTGGCAGGCCCGCCTCCGGCGGCCCTGAGGCGGAACTCTGGATCGGCGCACACCCGGACTCACCGTCGGTGGCGCTTAGCCCTGCCGGCTCCGCCGGAGCCCACGCGGCGGTCGAAGGCCACGGCGGCCGCCGGGCACTGGATGCGCTGATCGGGGAAGACCCGGAGCACCATCTGGGCAGCGACAGCGTGGCCGAATTCGGCCCGCGGCTTCCGTTCCTGCTCAAGGTCCTGGCCGCCGACAGCCCCCTCTCGCTCCAGGTGCACCCCACTCTCGAGCAGGCAAGGGAAGGGTTCGCCCGGGAGGAGGCTGCCGGAGTCGACCGCGGCGCGACGGAACGCAATTACAAGGACGCCTTCCACAAGCCGGAGATGATCTTCGCGCTGACACCGTTCGAGGCGCTGTGCGGCTTCCGGCCGGCGTCGGAAGCGCGTGCCGTCTTCGAGCTGCTGGTGGCGGATTTTGAACTCGCCGGCCTCGACCTTCCCCCGCTCGTTCTGCTGCTGCTGGAGGATCTGGCGCAGCCCGAGGAGCCGGCTGCCCTGCGCTCGGCCTTCGAGCGGCTGATCGCCGGCGGCGAGGAAGTCGCCGAAGCGACGGCCGCGATTGTGGCGGCCCTGGTCTCCGGCGCCCCGACGGCGCCGCACCAGGCGGAGCTCTCCACCGTCGTCACGCTCAACGCACAGTACCCGGGCGATCCGGGAGTCCTGATCTCGCTGCTGCTCAACCGGGTCTCGCTGGCGCCGGGCGAGGCTGTCTACCTTCCGGCCGGCAACGTCCACGCCTACCTGCACGGCCTCGGCATCGAGGTCATGGCCTCCTCCGACAACGTGCTGCGCGGCGGGCTGACCCCCAAGTTCGTGGACGTGCCGGAACTGCTCCGTACCGTCGCGTTCGAAGCCGTCGGTATCCCGATGCTCAGCCCCGAGACGACGATGCTGGGCCAGGAGGTCTTCCGGCCGCCGTTCCGTGAATTCCAGCTGCAGCGCATCGAGCTGGAGCCCGGCGCGGAACCCGTCCCGCTGGCTCAGTCGGGGGCCGCCGTCATCATCGTCGTGTCCGGAACCGTGCTCCTCGACTCCCCCAAGGGCGAGCTGCGGCTGGACCGCGGCGCGAGCGCGTTCCTGCCCGCAGCCGAGGCACCGGTCAATGCCCACGCCATGTCCGGCGCCACCGGAACAGCCCTTGCCTTTGCCGTCACGACCGCACTGAAAGCCTGAGACCGTGGACCACTTCCTGCAGAGCCCCCAGTGGGCCGGTTTCCAGCGCAGCCTGGGACGGACCGTGCACCAGCACTCGGGCCCGGGCTGGAGCTTCCTGGCCATCGAGGAGAGCAACCCGGCCGGGAAACTCCTCTACGCACCCTACGGCCCGGTGGCGGATTCCCTGGCCGCGTTCGACGCCGCCCTGGCGGCACTGAGGGATCTGGCCCGCAGCTGCGGGGCGGTGTTCGTCCGGATTGAACCGGTCGATGCCGGCTTCACCGCTGCCGACGCCGACGCCGTCCTGCGCACGCGCGGCCTCCGGCCCGCCCCGGCCAACCAGCAGCCCGAACTGAGCTGGGTCGTGGACCTGGACCGGGACTTCAAGGACGTCCTCGCGGACATGAAGCCGGTGAACCGGAACCTGTACCGGAACATCCACAAGAAGGGCGTGACGTTCCGCTCCAGCCAGGACCCCGAGGAGATCTCGGTACTGTTGGCGTTCCTGCACATGACGGCGGCGCGCAACGGGTTCAAGCCGCAGAGCGATGAGTACCTGACCCGGGTTGCGCGCTCACTGATGCCGGCGGGTGCCGCGACGCTTTTCGTCGCCGAGCTCGAGGGCGAGCCCATCGCTGCCGCGCTGGCCTACGACTCCGCGGATACCCGCACCTATGCCCACGCCGCGTTGGACGATACGCACCGGAAGCTCAGCGCCGGGATTCCGCTGCTGGTCACCCTGATGGCAGATGCCAAGGACAAGGGCCTGAAGCATGTGGACCTCTGGGGCGTCGCCCCCGCGGACCAGCCCGACCACAAATGGGCCGGTTTCACGGCATTCAAGAAGTCGTTCGGCGGGCGCGAGGTCACGTACCCCGGAACCTGGGATCTGCCGGTGAAGAAGATGCGCTACAACGGATACCAGCTGGCACGGAAGGGCGCGCAAGCCGCCCGCCGCGGCGTCCAGGGGGCCCGGGCCGTGCCAACCCGGCTGCGCGGCGCGCTCCGCCGCTGAGCCTCCGTTTCCCGGGGTGGGCCAAGCCGTCTCCCCCGCTGGACATGCCCCCCGCTCACCGTGACGGACGGACACAAGCCCACTCTGTCCACTCTTGGTCGTGACCACTGGGCATGTCCCCTCGGGGCAGCCCGTACGTGGGCGTGAGCGCTGGGCATGTCCCTTCAGGGCAGCCCGCACGTGGGCGTGACCGCTGGGCATGTCCCCTGCGGCTCGGCGTCGTCCGGGCTGAGAACTGGACATGTCCCGCCGGAGGCAGCACCGGCCTGGACAACCGCCGGACATGCCCCGCGGCACCCCCAGCGGATGGACATAAGCCCACTATGTCCGTCCCTGGGCGTGACCGCTGGGCATGTCCCCCCGGGACACGGCGTCGTCAGGGCCGAAAACTGGACATGTCCTTTGGAACGCAGCACAAACCGAAACTGCTGCTCTGGACATGCCCCCTGTGGCGCAGCCAAAGCTCGGCCTCAGCGCTGGACATGCCCCGCCGCTGCCGTGACGGACGGACAGAAAGCCACTAAGTCCATTCGTGAGCGTGAGCACTGGGCATGTCCCCCGGGGGGGGCATGGCGCCCGGGGCCCTAGTTTCCGGCGGAGGCTGCTTTCTTCTGCGCTTCGTAGGCGCTGGCGACCATGTCCTCGACGGAGTGCCGCATCTTCCAGTCCAGGTCGCGGGCGGCCAGCGTGCCGTCGGCCACGATCCGGTCCGGGTCCCCGGCGCGGCGCGGGCCAATCTCCGGCTCGAAGTCGATTCCGGTGACGTTGGCCATCGCCGTCATGATCTGCCGGACGGAGAGGCCGTCGCCGGACCCGAGGTTGTAGATGCGTTCCAGCGGCTTACCGGCGGCGAGGGCCTGGGCCGCCGCAACGTGCGAGGTGGCCAGGTCGGCGACGTGCACGTAGTCCCGCACGCAGGTGCCGTCGGCCGTGTTGTAGTCGGTGCCGTTGATACGCGGGGTCTTGCCAGCGGTCAGCGCGCGGAGCACGATCGGGAAGAGGTTGTGCGGGCTCGTGTCGTAGAGTTCGGGCGAGCCGGAGCCAACGACGTTGAAATAGCGCAGCGAGGTGTGCTTCAGCCCACGCGCCACGCCCTGGTCACGGATCAGCCATTCGCCGATCAGCTTGCTCTCCCCGTAGGGGGATTCGGGATTCGTCGGGGTCGCTTCCGTGACGACGTCCCCGGTGGGCGTGCCGTAGGTGGCGGCCGAGGAGGAGAAGACCAGCTTGTCCACCTCGGCGAGCTCCATTGCCTTCAGCAGTTCGGCCGTGCCGGTGACGTTCTGCTCATACGTGAGCAGCGGCTCCTGCACGGAAACCCCGGCGTATTTGAAGCCGGCAAGGTGGATCACGCCGGTCACGCCGTGGTCCAGCATGGTCCGGGCCACGAGCTCCGAGTCGAGGATGGTGCCGTGGACGAAGGGCACGTCCTCCGGGACGAACTCGCGGTGTCCGCTGGAGAGCGAGTCAATCACCACCGCCTGGATGCCTGCTCCTCGCAAAGCGGAGACCACGTGCGAACCGATATATCCTGCGCCACCTGTTACGAGCCATGTCATGGTTCCACCCTACCCAATGCCGCCGGGCCCTCCGGAAACGCCGGAACCCGGGGCGCGAATGGCGCCCCGGGTTCCGGGTGTTCTGCTTGGTGCGGCAGGTGCTAGCCCTTGCGCGCGTAGCCTTCCCACTTGCTGGCCTGGTGCTCGCCATCCACGAAGCGGATGGTGCCGGACTTGGAGCGCATCACGATGGACTGGGTGAGGACCTTGTCCTTGGAGTAGCGCACGCCCTTGAGCAGGTCGCCGTCGGTGATGCCCGTTGCGGCGAAGTAGCAGTTGTCGCTGGAGACCAGATCGTTGGTGGAGAGCACCCGGTCCAGGTCGTGGCCGGCGTCGATCGCCTTCTGCTTCTCGTCGTCGCTGGTGGGCCACAGGCGGCCCTGGATCACGCCGCCGAGGGACTTGATCGCGCAGGCGGCGACGATGCCTTCCGGCGTTCCGCCGATGCCCATCAGGGCGTCCACGCCGGTGCCCGAGCGGGCTGCGGCGATGGCGCCGGCGACGTCGCCGTCCATGATGAACTTGGTGCGCGCACCCGCCTCGCGGATCTCCTCCACGAGCGGGCGGTGCCGGTCGCGGTCGAGGATCATCACGTTGAGCTGGTTGACCTTGACACCCTTGGCCTTGGCGATCAAGTGCAGGTTCTGCTTGACCGGCAGGCGCAGGTCAACCATGTCGGCGGCTTCCGGGCCGGTCACGAGCTTCTCCATGTAGAAGACCGCGGAGGGATCGAACATGGAGCCGCGCTCGGCGACGGCGAGGACGGCCAGGGCGTTGTTGATGCCCAGGGCGGTCAGCCGGGTTCCGTCGATCGGGTCGACGGCGACATCGCACTCGGGCCCGGTGCCGTCGCCGACACGCTCTCCGTTGAAGAGCATCGGGGCTTCGTCCTTTTCACCTTCGCCGATGACGACAACGCCGTTGAAGTGGACGGTCTGGAGGAACGAGCGCATGGCGTCGACGGCGGCGCCGTCGGCCTTGTTCTTGTCCCCGAACCCGACCCAGTGGCCGCCGGCGATGGCGGCAGCTTCGGTGACGCGGACCAGTTCCAGAGCAAGGTTGCGGTCCGGCTCGTCGATGCCGACGGCGAGGGACGGCGAAAGCGTGGAGTACTTCTGGGTCATTGGCGCTGGTGTCACGTGAACCTCTTCTTCGAGTGGCGATCATTGAAGCCGCACGGCCAGGTCGATCCGTCGCGGTGATTCGTTGGTTAGTGATCTCGTCTGTAACTGATCATAGTCGCGGCGAAAAGCTGCGTCTTGGAATGACCAATCTGTGAAGCGGAGGCCCCTGCCCCGCCCGGCATCACCGAATGTGAGATCGGCCAAAAATGGGCGACTATAGAGGGGTGAGTGAATTGCAGGAAACACCCCCCGCAGCCCCAGCTTCCCCCGCCGGCACTGTCGGCCAGGAAACGCCCGGCGCGGCCGGCCAGCCGCCCGTCAAGCCCGTCCTGACCGCGGGAGCGGCGAAACGCGCGAACGCCTCCGTGATCGGCATGGTCATCGCGCTGGTCCTGAGCATTGCCACGTTCCTGCCGATCGTCCTGATGAACCCGTCGCCGAAGTCCGACGGCTACCGCCCGGACATCAACGTCAGTGCCGTGGCGCGGAACGCGGCGGATGTGGCGGGATTCACACCCGCGGCCCCGGAAACCGGCGACACATTCCGCGCGAACTACGCCCGCTGGGAATCCGGAACGGGCAGTGGCGTCCCCACGTGGGAGGTCGGCTACCTCACCCCCAAGGAGTCCTTTATCGGCCTGGTGCAGACGCGGCAGTCCAACCCCACGTGGCTGCTGCAGCAGGTCAAGAGCGCACCCGTCACCGGCACCCGCAGCGCAGGGGGCCGGGACTGGGAACTCCGCGACACCGGCAAGGGCGAGAAGAGCATGGTGCTTCGCGACGCCGGGGGGACCACCGTTATCCTGACCGGATCCGCCCAGCTGGAAGAATTCACGGTTCTGGCATCCGCGGTGGTCAAGGCGCTCGAAGGCAACGCCGCCGCCGGCAGTGCGTCACCCGGCAGCACCGCCGATGCAACAGTTTCGCCCTCCCCCGTTCCTTCGCCGTAAGGTAAGGCCGTGGCCACTTATCTCACCCCCGCACTTGCCTGGCGCCGACTCCGCGAAGGCAACGAGCGCTTTGTCTCCGGCGAATCGTCCCATCCCAACCAGGACGCGTCGCGCCGTTCCTCCCTCGTGGAGAACCAGCACCCCTTCGCGGTGATCTTCGGTTGCTCGGATTCCCGCCTGGCCGCCGAAATCATCTTCGATCTTGGCCTGGGGGACGCCTTTGTGGTCCGCACCGCGGGCCAGGTGATCGACGACGCCGTGCTCGGATCCCTCGAATACAGCGTCAGCGTCCTTGGCGTGCCGCTGATCGTGGTCCTCGGGCACGACAGCTGCGGAGCGGTCACGGCCACCAAAGCTGCGGTGGAAACCGGGCAGATGCCAGTGGGCTTTATGCGCAGCCTCGTTGAGCGCATCACGCCGTCGGTGCTGACCTCGCTGCGCAACAACCAGAACGACGTCAACGACATGGTGGTCGAGAACGTGAAACAGACGTCGCAGCGGCTGGTGGACAGCTCGCGGGTGATTTCCGGTGCAGTCGAGGGCGGCCGAGCAGCGGTGATCGGCCTCGCCTACAGCCTGGCCGACGGCCGGGCGGACATCGTTTCCGGAATCGGCGAGATCTGAGATCCTCCCGCTGCGGCGCTGCGGGCTGCCGGGAGCAGGCAGTTCATGGTTTTCGGTGGGACGCCTCCGCCCAATAAGCTAGCCCCATGACTTCCACAGCAGATTTGAACACTGAAGAGTTCCGCATTGAACACGACACGATGGGCGAAGTCCGCGTCCCCGTGAACGCGTTGTACCGCGCCCAGACGCAGCGCGCCGTCGAAAACTTCCCAATCTCCGGCAAGACCCTCGAGCGCGCCCACATCGAAGCCCTCGCCCGGGTCAAGAAGGCCGCTGCCCAGGCCAACGCAGAACTGGGAGTGCTCGACGGCGAGCTCGCACAGGCCATCGCGGACGCCGCTGATGAGGTTGCCACCGGCAAGTACGACGGCGACTTCCCGATTGACGTGTTCCAGACCGGCTCGGGCACGTCGTCGAACATGAACACCAACGAGGTCCTGGCCGAGCTTGCCACCCGCGCGCTCAAGGCGGGCGGCAGCGACAAGGTGGTCCACCCGAACGACCACGTCAACGCCTCGCAGTCCTCCAACGACGTCTTCCCCACCTCGGTCCACGTGGCGGCCACCTCCGCCCTGATCAACGACCTGATCCCGGCGCTGGGCTACCTTGCGGAGTCCCTGGAGCGCAAGGCCGTCGAGTTCAAGGACGTCGTGAAGTCCGGCCGCACGCACCTCATGGATGCCACCCCGGTGACACTCGGCCAGGAGTTCGGCGGCTACGCCGCGCAGGTCCGCTACGGCATCGAACGCATCAATGCTTCCCTCCCCCGCGTCGCCGAAGTTCCGCTCGGCGGCACCGCCGTCGGCACCGGCATCAACACCCCCGCCGGTTTCCCGGAGCGTGTCATCGAACTGCTCTCCGCCGACACCGGCCTGCCGCTGACCGAGGCGCGCGACCACTTCGAGGCCCAGGCCAACCGTGACGGCCTCATCGAGGCCTCCAGCCAGCTGCGCAACATCGCGATCTCCTTCATGAAGATCAACAACGACCTGCGCTGGATGGGCTCCGGCCCCAACACCGGCCTCGGCGAAATCGCGATCCCGGACCTACAGCCGGGCTCCTCGATCATGCCGGGCAAGGTCAACCCGGTCATCTGCGAAGCCTCCATCATGGTCTGCGCCCAGGTCATCGGCAACGACACCGCCATCGCGTGGTCCGGCACCAACGGCGCGTTCGAGCTCAACGTCGGCATCCCCGTGATGGCCGCAAACCTGCTCGAGTCCGTGCGCCTGCTGGCCAACACCAGCCGCGTCATGGCGGACAAGATGATCGACGGCATCACCGCCAACGTCGAGCGCGCCCGCTTCCTCGCCGAGGCGTCCCCGTCCATCGTCACCCCGCTGAACAAGTTCATCGGCTACGAGAACGCCGCGAAGATCGCGAAGAAGTCCGTGGCCGAGGGCCTGACCATCCGCGAAACTGTCGTGGCCATGGGCTTCCTGGAGCGCGGCGAACTGACCGAGGAGCAGCTGGACACCGCACTGGACGTCATGTCCATGACCCGTCCGCCGCACAAGGCCTAGCACCCACGCCCTGCTGCCGCGCCCGTCCGGGCGGCAGCGTCCGACGGCGGCCGGCACCTTTCCTGCGAAAGGCGCCGGCCGCCGTTGTGCGTGCTGCCCGCGCAGGACGTTTAGGGCAGCGGCATTCCTCTTCCGCCGGCCGCCTGCCGCTCGTCCGCCGTGTAGGCCGCCGCGGCAGCAGCGTCGGCCAGGCTCGCCCCGCCGGCCCTCGCCTCCCTAAGCCGCCGCGTCTTGGCCGACTGGACCGAGAAGGCAGCATCCACGTTTCCCGCGGCGTAGGTGAGGGCGTCCTCGGCCCGGATGCCGAGCCCGTGAGCGGTCAGCACGGCGTCCTGGTTGGCGCCCAGATAGGTGAACTGCCAGCCCCACTGGGCCTGCTGCCGCTCGACCAGCTCCTTGACCATGGCGCCCGTGGCCTCCCGCGAGGAGTTCTCGTGGCCGTCGGTCAGGACGGCCACGAGCACCGTCCCGGGCCGCTGGTCCTCAGGCAGGGCGGCTAGCTCCGCTCCGGCCTCGCCGATCAGCCGGATCATGGCATCGTGCAGGGCCGTGCTTCCGCGCGGCTGGAGGTCCAGCGGCGGAACGTCCCGGATGTCGACGGCGGCATAGACCCGCTCGTAGCTGTCGTCGAACTGAGCAAGGGAGAGCCGGCAGCGGCCGGCCACGGACTGCTGGTCACGAACGAACGCCGCGAACCCGCCCACCGTGTCGTCGGCAATGGCACTCATGGACCCCGATCGGTCCAGGAGAACGTACACGTGAGTCAGTGCGGCGTCGGTCATGCTTCCCCATTTCCGGTCCGGGCGCACCCGGACCTGCTCTCCCCAGCGTCTGGCTGGACAGGAGCAGGCTACTGCGGGGCACCGACAAAAAGAGGAACCACCGAATCCCTCAGGCGTCAGCGCCGGAAGTGGGCGGCACCGTCCGGCTGCGCCGCGCGGTCGATGCTCTCCAAATGCCCGGGCATCAGCGCAGGAAACTCCTCCGGGAAGAACCAGCCCACGGCGAGGGATTCGTCGTCGTTGACGCGCGCCTCCCCGGAGACGTAGCGGCACTTGAAGACGAGGGTAAGGAAGTGGCAGACGTCCCCGTTCGGATACGTGGTGGGCCCGACGGCGTCCACCGAAACGAGCCGTTCTGCGGCGGCCACGACGCCGGTCTCCTCCAGGACTTCCCGCAGCATGCCCGCCGCCGGCTCTTCACCGGGCTCCAGGATTCCGGTGATCAGACCCCACTGGCCGTTGTCGGCCCGCTGGCCAAGAAGGACCCTGCCGGCGTCGTCGAACACCACGGCCCGGGCGCCGGGAATCCAGAGGGTCTCGTGGCCAATCTTTGCGCGGAGCTTGAGGATGAAGTCGGGGGTAGCCATCCCGCCAGCCTAGCCAAAGTACGCGGGGCGCCGAACCGTGCCTCAGGCCGCCGGCAGCAGGGCCATGGCCGCGGCGGTGCCGGCCAGCATGAACGGCCCAAAGGGAATGCTCGACTTCAGGCTGCCGCGCCGCGAGACCAGCAGGGCCAGGCTCCACAGGCCGCCGAAGAGAAACGCAGCGAAGGTCCCGGCAAAGACGTGCGGCCAGCCAAGGAACCCCAGATACATCCCGAGGACGCCCGCCAGCTTGACGTCGCCAAACCCCATCCCCGGCGGGTAGACGGCCCGCAGCAGGAAATAGAACAGCCACAATGCTGCTCCGCCGGCCACAATGCGGAGCCCGGGCACGCCAAACAGCCCGGCGCCGCCGTCGGGTACTACCGCCGAGGCAGCGGCGCCCGACGCCGCGTGAACCGCCGCTGCGCCCAGCAGCAGCACCCCGGCGACGGCATAGGCCGGAAAGACGATCCGGTCCGGCAGCAGATGGTGGCGGACGTCAATGACCGTGAGTCGGACGGCCGCGACGGCCAGATAGGCGCACGCCATCAGCACCAGCCAGAAGGCCAGCGGGGTCGCTTCCCCCAGTCCGCCGAGTCGTTGGATCACCCTCGGATGCTACTGGAAATTCCGGCTGACAGGGCCGGGCCCGCGCGTAAACTGTGGATATGGCCGCATGGGACAACTCGAACCGGCGCGAGCCGCGCCCGCCCGGGGATGCCTCGGAGCAGGCGGCCGCCTTCCGGAACCTGTGCCGTTCCTCTCCGTGGAAGTGGCATTCCCTGCGCTTTGAGTACCTGGACCGGCCCCTTGCCGCCGATCCGGGCACCCCTGAAGCAGCAGCGGCTCCGGACCTGGTCCGCGCGTGGCTGCGCCGTCCCGGTGCCCTGCGGCTGGAGACCGCGGACGGGCTGGTCCTGCAAAGCACCACCGGGATCAATGATTCCCGCGACGTTTTCTACACCCGCTCCACCAGGAAGACCTGGCTGCTGCCGCCCCACCTCGTCACCCCGGTCTACGACGACCGCGGCCTGGTCCGGCGCCGGCCCGAAGCAGCCTACGGCGAGCCCGGCTTCGGCAACGGCCGCTTTGCCGCCGCGCTGGACCCCGTGGAACTGGCAGGCAACGCCCCCGTGCCGCTCGAATTCCCCAACTCCAATGCCGTGGAGCTGGGCACTATTACCGAAGTCCTCCACGAGGGCCGCCCCGCGCTGGAAGTCACCGTCACCCCGAACCCCGGGTACCGCCCCAGCGACCCGGCTTCGCCGCTGTGCCGGCCCGGCCGCACCCTGGTGAGGGTCGACGCCGGCACGGGCGTCTGTGTCGCGAGCCGCTGGCTGGACGGCGGACAGGACGGGGACGGGCCCGAGGAATACGGGCACTGGCTCCGGATCCTGGGGGTGGACGAATACATGCTCGATGACCTGTTCCTCGCCGAGTCCATGAATCTGACGGATGTCCGCCGGCACATCAGCTGGGAACTCCCGGCAGGCTGAGCGCGCGTGTGACTCGCTGACTGTTCCACGCTGGGCTAGGCTTCCCGGATGACTGAGCCCGCCCGCTACTGGCCACCCTTCGGCCTGACCCTGACCACCCCCCGCCTGGTGCTGCGGCCCATCCGCGACGAGGAGATCCCGGCAGCCGTGCAGGCGGCCCTGAGCGGCATCCACGAACCCGGCCGCAGCCCCTTCAGCAAACCGTGGGCGGAGGCCCCGGCCGAAGAGCTCGGCTCCAATATGGCGCAGTGGTACTGGCGGTGCCGCGGGACCATGTCGCCGGAGGAATGGACGCTGCTGCTGGGCATCTGGCACGACGGCGACTTCATCGGCTGCCAGGACGTCGAGGCCAAGGACTTCGCCACCCTGAAGACGGTCGGCACGGGTTCCTGGCTCCGGCAGAGCGTGCACGGCCGTGGATTCGGCAAGGAGATGCGCGCCGCCGTCGCCCTCTACGCCTTCGACTGGCTCGGCGCCGAAGTCGCGGAATCCGAGGCGGCCGCCTGGAACCAGCAGTCCCTCGGCGTCTCCCGTTCCCTCGGCTACGAACTTAACGGCACCACCCGCACGAACTGGGGCGGCCAGCGCCAGGACGCCCAGAAAGTCCGCCTCACCCCGGCGACCTTCAAGCGCCCCGACTGGCAACTGCAGGTCGAAGGCCACGAAGCCACAGCGAAATTCCTGGGCATCCACCAGTAGCAACATCGGCCCCTAAGCGGGGCGACGGCACCGCGCAGGTGAGTCGAGAACCAGCCGGTCCGCGGGTTCTTCGCGTAGGAGCGCATCGCGGCACGTCGGCCCCAAAGGTCGCCCAGCGACCGGCGGGGCCGACGGGACGTGTCTAAGCGACGGCGAAGGGCCCGCGGCCCGGCGAACCCAACCACGCCCCGCACCGAAGGGCCCGCGGCCCGGCAAACCCGACCACGGCACGACGGCGAAGGAGCCGTGGCCATGCGAACCCGGCCACGGCCCCTCGAAAAGACGACCGAACTGCAAAAGCGCCTAGATCTCCGCCCCCTCCAGCAGATCCGTCACCAAAGCCGCAATCGGCGAGCGCTCCGACCGCGTCAGGGTGACGTGGCCGAAGAGCGGGTGGCCCTTGAGCGTCTCGACGACGGCGGCAACGCCGTCGTGCCGGCCGACCCGGAGGTTGTCGCGCTGGGCGACGTCGTGGGTGAGGACGATCTTGGAGTTCTGCCCGATCCGGCTCATGACCGTGAGAAGGACGTTCTTCTCGAGCGACTGGGCCTCGTCCACGATCACGAAGGCGTCGTGCAGGGAACGGCCACGGATGTGGGTCAGCGGCATCACCTCGAGCATGCCGCGGTCCATGACCTCCTCCACGACTTCCTGGCTGACCAGGGCGCCGAGGGTGTCGAAGACGGCCTGCGCCCACGGGTTCATTTTCTCCGCCTCGGAGCCGGGCAGGTAGCCGAGTTCCTGGCCGCCCACGGCGTAGAGCGGCCGGAAGACGATCACCTTGCGGTGTTCCCGTCGTTCCAGGACGGCCTCCAGGCCCGCGCAGAGGGCCAGGGCGGACTTCCCCGTGCCCGCACGCCCGCCGAGGGACACGATCCCCACGGAGGGGTCCATCAGCAGGTCGATCGCCAGCCGCTGCTCGGCCGAACGCCCGTGCAGCCCGAACACGTCGCGGTCACCCTTGACGAGGCGGACCTGCTTGTCGGCGCCCACCCGGCCCAGGGCGGATCCCCGCTGGGAGAGGATGACCAGGCCGGTGTTCGTCGGCAGCTCGGCAGCCTCCGGGATGAAGACCGGCTCGTGGCCGTAGAGCGTGGAGACTTCCTCCTCGCTCGCCTCGATTTCCGCGACGCCGGTCCAGCCCGAGTCCTTGACGAGTTCGTTGCGGTACTCGTCGGCCTGGAGGCCCATGGCCGAGGCCTTGACGCGCATCGGGAGGTCCTTGGACACCACCGTGACGTCGCGGCCCTCGTTGGCGAGGTTTTTGGCGACGGCGAGGATCCGGCTGTCGTTGTCCCCGCCGCGGAAGCCGGCCGGGAGCACCTCGGCGGAGATGTGGTTCAGCTCCACCATGAGGGTGCCGCCGTCGTGGCCGAGCGGGATGGGCCGGTCCAGTCCGTTGTGTTCCACCCGCAGGTCATCCAGGAGCCGGAGCGCCTTGCGGGCGAAATAGCCGAGCTCGGGGTCGTGCCGCTTGCCTTCGAGTTCGGTGATGACGACGATCGGCAGGATGACTTCATGCTCCGCGAACCGCAACAGGGCCCGCGGGTCCGAGAGCAGCACCGAGGTGTCGATCACGAAGCTCCGGGCCGGTTCCTTGCTTGCTGTCCCTTCCCCGGAAACAGCAAGACCGGCCGCAGTGTCACTGGACGCTGCACCGGTCTTTGAGGTGGCTCGCTTGGCGCGAGAGGTAGCTTTCTGTCCCTGGTCGGTCACGACGTCGGGCAGTTGTTCAGAAATAGCCACATCGACTCCAGCCCCGGGACGCACGCCCGGAATTGTTATTGGTGAGGCGGCTCGGCCTGGAGGCCGGACGCGGCCTCCCATACACCCGGTGCGAACTTCCGCTCCATGTACTGGCCTCCCCGATCAGCCGGCGGTTGCCTGCTGTTGGGATTAACGTACGTCCGCGGTGTGTCGTTTCCGCGCCAATTTTTCGGCGATTCTTGTTGCCATCGCGTGAACATCAATTAACGGTTCAGGAGCCGTAGCGGCGCTGCCTGCCGGCGTAGTCGCGGAGCGCCCGGAGGAAGTCCACTTTCCGGAACGCAGGCCACAAAGCCTCGCAGAAATAGAACTCGCTGTACGCGCTTTGCCACATCAGGAATCCGGAGAGCCGCTGTTCCCCGGACGTGCGGATCACGAGGTCAGGATCGGGCTGGCCGCGGGTATAGAGGAAGCGTGAGATGTCGTCGACGCTCAGCTCATCGGCCAGTTTCCCGATGTCCGCATCGCGGGCGACGGCGTCGTGCAGCAGTTCGCGGACGGCGTCGACGATTTCGCGGCGGCCGCCGTAGCCGACGGCGACGTTGACGTGCAGTTTCTCACGCGCCGGTGTGCGGGCCGTGAGCCGGTTGAGCCGTGCGGCCAGGTAGTCCGGCAGCAGTTCCGGGGCGCCCATGGCATGGACCGAGATGTCGGCGTCCTCGTCCAGCCGGTCCAGGGTGTTGGCGATGATGCCCATGAGCAGGTCGAGCTCTTCGCCCGAGCGGTTCATGTTGTCCGTCGAAAGCATGTACAGGGTGACCACTTTGACGCCGAGTTCCTGGCACCAGCCCAGGAACTCGTGGATCTTGTCGGCCCCTGCCTGGTGGCCCTGGCTGGTCGGCGCGTTGAACTGCCGGGCCCAGCGCCGGTTGCCGTCCACCATGACGCCGATGTGCCGCGGGATGCGCTCCGGGTCCAGGGACCGCTGGAGCTTGCGCTCGTAGAAGCCATAGAGGAACCCGGGCATTTCCATCCGGAGATTCACCTGGCTTCCTTGTACGACTGCAGTGCACATCCTAGGCTACCCGCCGGAGGACATGCCAAGGCGCAAGGACAGTACGAATTTGCCCGCGGGACGTTGTTACCAGCGGGTAACTTACTGGACCGTAGGTTATTATTGGCGGCATGGAAAGCAACACCCCCGTGCCGGGGCCGGAGCAGCCTGAGGACCGCAGGACCGGCCCGATCGATGACGCCGCGGTCCGGCTGGCCGAGCTCCTGATGATCAAGCCGAAGTGGCGGGGCTGGATCCACACGGTGACGGCCCCGCTGGCGCTGGCCGCCGGCCTGGTGCTGGTGCTGCTGGCCCCGACGCCGGACCTGAAGATCGCGTGCGCCGTCTATGCCCTGACCGGGGTGCTGCTGTTCGGCATCAGCGCCATTTACCACCGCGGGAACTGGTCCCCGCGTGTCAAGATCGTGCTCAAGCGCCTGGACCACACCAACATCATGCTGGTGATCGCGGGAAGCTACACCCCGCTGGCCTGGGCCCTCCTGGACCGGCCAAAGGCCGAGCTGCTGCTGTGGGTGATCTGGTCCGGGGCGATCCTCGGCGTGCTGTTCCGGCTGCTGTGGACCGACGCCCCGCGCTGGCTCTATGTGCCGATCTACATCGCCCTGGGCTGCGGCGCGTTGTTCTACCTGCCGGAGTTCTTCGCCGCCAATGTGGCCTCGGCGGTGCTGATCTGCGTCGGCGGCGCCCTCTACATCACCGGCGCCGTCTTCTACGCCCTGAAGAAGCCGAACATCAGCTACTCGCACTTCGGATTCCATGAGCTGTTCCACGCCCTGACGGTCTTCGCCTTCGCCGCGCATTACATCGCGATTGCCATCGCCGTCCTGGGCTGAGTCCGCAACACCCCGGCTGAACCGTCAGGGCCGCCCGGCCTCAATGAGTGCCGGCAGCTGCCGCATGTCGGAGAACACCGTGGTGCCGGGTCCTTCCAGCCGCTCCGCCGGGGTCACGCCGCCGGCGTAGGCGAAAACATGCATCCCGGCCGACCGGGCGGCCTGGACGCCGTGGGCGCTGTCTTCGACGACGGCGCACCGCTCGGGTGCGGCGCCGAGCGTCCCGGCGGCGTGCAGGAACAAATCCGGGGCGGGTTTGCCGTTGGCGACTTCCGTGGCGCTGAAGATCCGGCCCTCAAAGCGGTGCCACAGCCCGGTCTGCCCCAGCGTCCGCCGCATCTTGGCATGGCTCCCGCTGGATGCCACGCAGTGCGGCAGCCGGAGCTCATCGAGCGCCTCCACGACGCCGTCGACCGCCACGAGTTCGCGCTCGAACGCGGTCCGGTACCAGGGCTCGTACTTCCGGTCCCAGCCCTCCCCGAGTTCCGTTCCCAGCCGCTCTTCGAGCGTGGCGATGAAGTGGGCCTCGCTCCTGCCGACGAAGCGCTCCACAATTTCGTCCAGTTCCAGTTCCCACCCGAGGTCGGCGAGGACCCTTTGGTCCACCCGCACTGAGATGACCTCGGAGTCGACCAGGACGCCGTCGCAGTCGAAAACCACGAGTTCGAACGGGTGGGGAGTCATTCCGCCAGTGTAGCCAGCCGTTCCCGCATCTCGTGGGGATGCCCCGCCCGCGGGGGTTGAGGGCGGCCAGTTTGGGTGTTGGGATGGAACTACACCCGGCGGCACAGCGCGAAGGAGGACCGCCATGACGACGGCCCGGCAGGTCCTGTTCATCCAGGGTGGTGGCGCGGGCACGCACGATGACTGGGACAACAAGCTGGTTGAAAGCCTGTTGCGGGCGCTTGGAGAGGGGTACGAGGTCCGGTATCCGCGGATGCCCGACGAAGACAACCCGGGCCAGGCTGCGTGGAGCGCGGCCATCCGACGTGAGCTGGCGGCCTTGGCGGACGGCGCCGTCGTGGTCGGCCATTCGGTGGGTGCGACACTCCTCATCAATGCGCTCGCAGGGCAGTCCCCGGGGTGTGCGCTGGCGGCGATAGTGCTGATCGCCGCCCCCTTCGTCGGCGAGGGCGGCTGGCCCGGCGATGAGTTCGAGTTGCCGAAGAACCTTGGAACGAGGCTTCCGCACGGTGTGCGGGTTCACGTGTTCCACGGTCTCCGGGACGGGACGGTCCCGCCGTCGCACGCGGACCTGTATGCCGAGGCGATCCCGCAGGCGCTGGTGCACCGGCTGCCCGGCCGCGATCACCAACTGAACAACGATCTGAGCGACGTGGCAAAGGCGATCGGTACCAGTGCCAGGTCCCTGCCCTGATGACTTCGACCTGACTGAACCGTCCTTCATTGCGGCCCGTCGGTGCGTGCGCGGGCCCGGTCGCCCCGTTCATCCCGCCATGCCACGGAGGCGCTCCCGCACCTCAGCGGCGGAACCCACGGGAAGCCCGCAGACCATCCCGCGGCACAGGAAGACCAGCGGCGAGCCGTCCGGGGCCGCGTCCCGGCCGTGCAGCAGGGGCGGGCCCTGCTCGTCCGCATCCGGCTGCACGGCGATCACCAGCCCGGGGCTCGGAGAGCGCAGCAGCTCGTGGTGCAGCGCCGCCCGCTCCGGCGTGTCGGGCCCGACGACGGCGGCCTCCACCGGGCCCGCGAGTGCGGCCTGCGCCGTCGCTAGGAGCCAGCCTGCCGCCCGCGGCGCGCGGGTGGCCAGCGGTGGCAGCAGGGCGAGGATGTTGCCGGCGAGGGCGCGGTAGTCGTGTGATCCGGACAGGGCCGCGCAGGACAGCAGCGCCCCGGCGAAGGCGGCCGCTCCGCTGGGTGTGGCGTTGTCGAACGGATCCAGCGACGCCTGCCCGCCCTGGGCGTTGGCAACCTGTTCCGACTCCCCCGTGGTGTCGCGGAGCGCGCCGTCCGCGGCGAACCGCGCGCAGGCCGCCGCCAGGACGTCCTCTGCGAGCCGGTACCAGCGGGTCAGGCCGGAGGCGGCGTAGAGCGCGATCAGGCCCTCGGCGCAGAAGGCATAGTCCTCCAGGAGCCCGCCGATCCCCCGGGCCACGCCGTCGTGGGAGACCCGCATCAGCGTGCCGGGGCCGCCGCCGGCACCGGGCCTCCAGTGCACCCGCGCGAGGTATTCCGCGATGCGCCCGGCCGCGGCCACGAGCCGGGGCTGGCCCAGGACCGCGCCGGCCTCGGCCAGGGCGGCGACAGCCAGGCCGTTCCAGCCGGCCACCACCTTGTCGTCCCGGGCAGGCTGCGGCCGCAGCGTGCGCGCGGCGAGGAGCACCGGCCGGACCCGCAGCCACAGTTCCGCTTCGCCGGCGCTGAGCGCCCGGCCCGGGTGCAGCGGGGAGCCGTCCGCGGACACGGTGCCGCGGGGGCGGACGTTCATCAGGCGGGCGACGGCGGCACCATCGGCGGGTCCCAGCACGGACGCGAGGGCTGCCGGCGTCCACAGGTAGCTGGCACCCTCCGCGGGGACGCCGTCCACGACAGTATCGGCGTCGAGCGACGATGCCAGTGCCTCGGGCAGCTGCCCGTTCCCGGCGTCGGAAGTTCCCAGGCCCAGCGCTGCGAGCAGCCAGCCGGCGGTGCGGCCGGCGACGTCGGCTGCCTCAGCGGCAGGGAACCCGGACGTGCCGCCCAGCCGGACCCAATGGACGTAGACGCGCAGCAGCTGGGCGTTGTCGTACAGCATTTTCTCGAAGTGTGGCACCGACCAGTCGCGGGTCACGGAATAGCGGGCGAAACCGCCGTCGAGCTGGTCGAACAGGGCCGAGCGGGCCATCGCCGCGAGTGTCCGGCCCGCCAGGTCGCGGGCCAGCGCCGGCGTCCCGGCGTCCCCCGGTGAGGGAACCGCAGCGTGCCGGATCAGGAATTCCAGGACGGCCGACGGCGGGAACTTCGGGGCACCGCCGAAGCCGCCATACGCAGTGTCCTCAGCGGTTGCCAGCGCGTACACGGCTTCCCCGGGCAGCGACGGGTCGAGCGGTTCCGGCACGCTGTCCAGGTGAACGGCGGCGCCGGGCTGCGCAGCGGCGAGGCCGCGGGTCAGGGTGTCGGCGTTCTGTTCCACGGCGTCGCGGCGCTCCCGCCACGCGTCGACCACGGCCTCGAGCACCTGGCGGAAGGAAGGCCTGCCCGGCAGCGGCCGGGGCGGATAGTAGGTGCCGGCGTGAAAGGCCCGTCCGTCGGGCAGCAGGAAGACGGACATGGGCCAGCCGCCTTCGCCGCTGAGCGCCTGGGTCGCGGCCATGTAGGCGGAGTCGACGTCGGGGCGCTCCTCACGGTCCACCTTTACGGCCACGAAGTTGGCGTTCAGGAAGTCCGCGGTGTCCTGGTCCTCGAAGGATTCATGGGCCATGACGTGGCACCAGTGGCACGCGGCGTAGCCGATCGAGAGGAATACGGGCACGTCGCGGGCCGTGGCGGACGCGAATGCCTCGGCACCGAATGGCCGCCAGTGGACGGGGTTTCCGGCGTGCTGCCGGAGGTAGGCGGAGGGTTCTCCGCCCAGGGCGTTGGCGGACCCGGGAACGTGCGGAGACGTGCCGCTGTCAGCGGCTTCCGGGCCCTGCATCACCGTTGGCTTCGGGACGGTTGCCGGCCTGGCCCGCGGGATCCCCGGCACCGGTGGTCTGCGGGGCGCCGTCGTTGACCGAAGCCTCGGCGGCGGCCGCGCGTTCCTCCTCCACCTGGGCACGGTAGCGGACGCGGCGGATGCGGCGCACCATGTCGACGATCAGGAGGGCCGTCAGCACCACGATGAACGCGGTCAGCAGGAAGCCCAGCAGGCCGGGCGTCACTTGGTCCTGGGACAGTCCCTCGCGCAGCGACGGCGACGGGGCGGGCGCCGGGGTGGTTGCCAGGGCGATAAGCAAGGAATGCACGGTAAGGACCTTCTATGGGGCTGGATGGCGGCCCCACGGGGGCTGGCCGCGGAGCTGCGCTGAACTGTTTCCACAACGTCTTCTACGCGTCATAGAAATGGCTTTGGGTCTATCTTAGCCCGGCGAAGAAGTCCTTTTCCGGCAGCTCCGAAGGAACCCGGGACTGGATCAGCGAATAGTCCTCCCACGGCCACACACGCCGCTGCATCGCCGGCGAGACGGCGAAGAAGAAGCCCTCGGGGTCCACCTGGGTGCGGTGCGCCCGCAGCGCGTCATCGCGTGCCTCGAAGAAATCACCGCATTCGATCTGGGTGGTGGTCGGGTGGGTCGGCGCCGGCGGGGTGTGGCCTTCAGCGTCGGCTTCCAGCCAGGCGGCGAGCCGTTCGGCGTAGGGCGACTGCAGGCCCGATTCCTCCAGGGCAAAATGCAGGGCACGGAACCGTTCGGGGCTGAAGGCGCGGTCGTAATACAGCTTGCTCGGCGCCCAGGCATCGCCGGTGCCCGGATAGCGGGCCGGGTCCCCGGCGGCTTCGAAGGCCTCCACGGCGACGCGGTGGGCCATGATGTGGTCCGGGTGCGGATAGCCGCCGTTCTCGTCGTAGCTCAGGATGACCTGGGGCTTGAAGCGCCGGACCAGCCGGACCAGCGGGGCGGCCGCCCGTTCCAGCGGCAGTGTTGCGAAGGAGCCGGCCGGCAACGGCGGCAGCGGATCGCCTTCCGGCAGCCCCGAGTCGACAAAGCCGAGCCACTGCTGGCGGACGCCGAGGACCTTGGCGGCGTGCTCCATCTCCAGCCTGCGCGCGCCGGCCATGTCGCGTTTGGGGTGCGGCAGGCCCTCCACCGCCGGGTTCTGGATGTCGCCGCGGGAGCCGTCCGTGCACGTGGCCACCAGGACCTCGACGCCGGCAGCGGCGTAGCTGGCCATCGTTGCGGCGCCCTTGCTGGATTCGTCGTCGGGATGAGCATGGACAGCCAACAGTCGAAGCGGCGCTGACGGGCTGGTGGACGCTGTCATCGTGGGACGGCTCCTCTTTCATCTGTGGTTTTCATCTGTGGTTTACATCTACTGATGCGGATCTCAGGCGGGTGTATCGGCCCCGGCCGGCGGCGCGGCGGGCACCCCCTCCCGATCCACACTAAACTGGACTGGTGACTTCCAAGGATCAGCCTGCCGCGCCCGCCCCGGCATCTCCCAGCCTAGCCAATCGTTACGGCGGCCAAAAGCGAACGCTGAGCGGCAAAGCCAAACGCATCATCCTGGTCGTCGCCCTCGCGGCCGGAATGGCCTTTATGGCCTGGATCTCGACGTCGAACGCGACGGGGAGCGTCACTTTCAAAGACATCGGCTACAGCACTCCGGATGCCACCTTGGCCGAAATCGATTTTCAAGTCACCAAGGAACCGGCCACCGCGGCCAAGTGTTCGGTCAAAGCGCTGGATTCCAAGTTCGCCGTCGTCGGCTGGAAGGTCGTCGATATCCCCTCCAACGCCGCCGACGCCGGCTCCGACGGCGGGCGCACCACTGCCCACCGGGCGACCGTCCGCACCGAATCCCAGGCCGTGTCCGGCGTCGTCGACAGCTGCTGGATTCCCGACGCCGGCAAATAGCGTCGCGGCGGTGGGCCGGCCGGAGTCGGCAAGGTGTCCGCCGGGCGGCAGTAACACGGTGTGATCCACACCGCAGGGTTCTTTGGTTTATCCACAGGATTGACTACAATGGACCAATACCTTTCCCCCGCTGAGCTGGTTGCTGAGTCCCAAAAGTGGCCACCGTGGCGGGGTCTTTGCTTGTTTGACCATAAAGGAGAAGTCCGTGTCTACCACCAACAGCGCAACTGCAGCTTGGCTTACCCAGGAAGCTTTTGACCGCCTGAAGGCAGAGCTGGACCACCTCTCCGGCCCCGGCCGGGCGGAAATCGTCCAGAAGATCGAGGCCGCGCGCCAGGAAGGCGACCTCAAGGAGAACGGCGGCTACCACGCAGCCAAAGAGGAACAGGGCAAGATCGAAGCCCGCATCCGCCAGCTGACTGCGCTGCTCCGGGACGCCCACGTGGGCGAGTCACCGGCCGACGACGGAATTGTCGAACCCGGGATGATCGTCGTCGCCAAGATCGCCGGCGATGAGGAAACTTTCCTGCTCGGCTCCCGCGAAATCGCCGGCGACTCGGATCTCGATGTCTTCAGTGAGAAGTCACCGCTGGGTGCTGCCATCGTCGGCCACAAGGAGGGCGACAAGCTCAGCTACACCGCCCCGAACGGCAAGGACATCACGGTGGAGATCATGTCCGCCAAGCCGTACGCCGGCTAGTCCTTCCGCTCACTGCAGCGCAACCGCACGACGCCGGACCTCCCCTTGCGGGAGGGCCGGCGTCGTTCTTTGTGTCGCAGCGTGGATCTCGGAGCTTTTTGGCGGTGCTTTGCACCTCCCCGAATTGCTTGCAGGTTCCCGCGGCCTGGGCTACGGTCGTCGCAGTGATTGCAGACTGCCAGCGGTCGCGGCTGACCGTTCTGCGCGGCGCCCTCCGACCCGCGGCCACGAGCAAGGAGCCCCATGTCACTCGTTCGCGTTCACAACTTCTCCGTCTCGGTCGACGGATTCGGTACAGGTGAGGGGCAACAGCTCGACGCTCCCTTCGGGCACGCCGGGACGCGCTTGCTCGAGTGGGCCATCCCGACGCGCACTTTCCAGCAGTTGGGCTTTCATGGCGAGGAGGAGGGCTCCAACGGAATCGACGAAATCTTCGCAAGCCGGTGGGCCTCCGGCATCGGCGTGGAGATCATGGGCCGCAACAAGTTCGGGCCCCAGCGCGGCCCGTGGGCCGACGAGGAGTGGCAAGGCTGGTGGGGCGACAACCCGCCCTTCCACACGCCGGTGATCGTCCTCACCCACCACCCACGTCCGCCGCTGGCCATGAACGGCGGCACCACCTTCCACTTCGTGGATGCCGAACCCGCAGAGGCGCTTGAGCAGGCACGGGCCCTCGCCGGCGACCTCGACGTGCGCATCGGCGGCGGCGTCTCCACCGTCCGCCGGTTCCTCGAGGCCGACCTGATCGACCAGATGCACATCGTTCTTGTCCCGATATTTCTCGGCCGCGGCGAACGGCTCTGGGACTCCCTCGAAGGACTCGAGCAACGCTTCCACATCGAGGCAGCGCCCTCACCCAGCGGGGTCATCCACCTGGCCTTCGCCCGGCGCGACCGAGTCGTCTGAGCACTGCTGCCGGCGCCGCGCGGCCCTCCTGCCGGGTGCCTTACTGCCCGGTGCTTTACTGCCCGGTCCGCAACATTCCGGCCCGCGGCGCGCTCAGGAGGAGGGCCGCAATCACCCCGCCGATGGCCCCGCCGAGGTGCGCCTGCCAGGACACGTAGCCCGCGACCGTGGGCAGGATGCCGAACAGGATCCCGCCGTACGTCAGGAACAGCACCACCGAGAGCAGGATCTGCCACCAGTTGCGGTTAAAGAAGCCGCGCACCAGCAGGAACGCGAAGAGGCCGAAGACCAGGCCGGACGCCCCGACCGTGACGTTGAAGCCGCCGATCAGCCACACGACGGCCCCGGAGACCAGCCAGCTCAGGGCCAAGGTGGTGAAGAACACCCTCCGCCCGGACAGCAGCACCAGGAAGCCGAAGATGACCAGCGGCAGCGTGTTGGAGAACAGGTGCGCCAGGTTGGCGTGCAGCAGCGGGAACGTCAGGATGTCCAGGAGCCCGTCGAGGCTGCGTGGGCGCAGCCCGAATGTGCCGTTGAGCGAACGGAGCATAAGGGCGTTGATGATCTCAATGACATACAGGACCAGGACGAACGATCCGACCACCAGCAGTCCCTTGCGGGCGCGCACCGCGGCGGTATCGACGGCGCGCGGCCTGCCGTTACGGGTCGGATCGAGCATTAGGTCCCCTTAATGCACCACGATCGGCTGGAAGCCTTCGGCCCGGAGCGCCGCGAGGACCTTCTCGCAGTGTTCGTGGCCCTTGGTCTCCAGGTTCACCGTAATGGACACGTCCCCCATGCTGATAGAGCCCCCCACCCGTGTGTGGTCCAGCCCTGTCACGTTGGCGTCGTTCTCGGCGATGATCCGGGCGATGGTCGCCAGCGAGCCGGGCCGGTCGTCCAGCATCATGCGCACGGTCATGTACCTGCCCGCGGCGGAGAGGCCGCGCTGGATGACTTTGAGCATCAGCATCGGGTCGATGTTGCCGCCGGAGAGCACCACGGCGACGGTGCCCGGGTTCTCGATCTTGCCTTCCATCAGCGCCGCGACGCCCACCGCCCCGGCAGGCTCAACGACCATCTTGGCGCGTTCCAGCAGGAAAATGAGCGCCCTCGCCAGGGCGTCCTCGCTGACCGTGACGACGTCGTCGACCAGTTCCCGGA
This sequence comes from Arthrobacter sp., assembly GCA_035466775.1. Lineage (GTDB taxonomy): Bacteria > Actinomycetota > Actinomycetes > Actinomycetales > Micrococcaceae > Arthrobacter. The sequence continues at coordinate 11,807 of DATIUQ010000154.1, read as the reverse complement.
TGATGCTGAAAGGCAGCTGGCCGGGCCGGCCGACGGCGATGCCGTCCGCCATGGTGGAGACGCGTTTGAGCGGGACCAGGGCGTCCGCGGCAAGTGAGGGCGGGTAGGCGGCGGCGTTTTCGGCCTGGACGCCGATGATCCGGATCTCCCGGCCCAGTTCCTTGGCCCGGGCCTTCACGGCCACGGCGACGCCGGCGAGGAGCCCGCCACCGCCGACACCCATCAGGATGGTGTCGACGTAAGGGACCTGTTCCAGGATCTCCAGTCCCACGGTGCCCTGGCCGGCGACGACGTCGACGTCGTCGAAGGGGTGCACGAAGACGGCGCCGGTCTCGTCCGCGTAGCGCTTCGCTTCGGCGAGCGCCTCATCGACGTTGTGGCCGTGCAGGACCACCTCGGCCCCGTGGCTGCGGGTGGCGGCGAGTTTGGGCAGGGCGACGCCCAGCGGCATGTAGATGCGGGCTTTGATGCCCAGGCTCTTGGCAGCGACGGCCACACCCTGGGCGTGGTTGCCGGCGGAGGCCGCCACAACTCCCCGTTTCTTCTCCTCCGGGGAGAGTTTGGCCATGCGGACGTAGGCGCCGCGGACCTTGAAGGATCCGGCCCGCTGCAGGTTCTCGCATTTGAGGAAGACTTCGCCACCGACCATGCTGCCCAGGGCCCGGGAGGATTCAACCGGCGTCCGCGTAATAATCCCGTCGAGCAGCTTCTGCGCCTCCAGGACATCGTCCAGCGTGACGGGCAGGCTCTCAAAGGTATTCACGAACTAGTCTCCTTCTTCGGATCAGGGTGTGGATCCGGCTCAGGTGCCCCGTCCGGCATCGCTGCCTGGGGAACCGTTGTCGGGTGCGGCACCATCGCTTCGGCCGGAGGTTGCGCCCGGCAGGCGGGCCCCCCTCACGGGTTTTCGGCGCCGGACGCAGGATCCAGGGTGTCCTGGCGGCCCGTGGTTGCCAGCGCACTTTCATGTTCCCACGTTCTGCCGGCAATGTAGCGAATCGACGAGTTTGCTACGGCGAGGATGGGAACGGAGAACAGGGCTCCGGGAATTCCGGCGAGGTAGGAACCGGCGGCGACGGCCAGAATGACGGCCACCGGGTGCAGGGAAACGGCCTTGCCCATGACCAGCGGCTGGAGGATGTGGCTCTCCAATTGCTGGACCAGCAGGACGATCCCCAGCATGATCAGGGCGTTGACCCATCCGTTGGCTACCAGGGCCAGCAGGACGGCGACGGCGCCGGTGACGAGGGCGCCGACGATCGGGATGAAGGAACCCAGGAACACGAGCACGCCCAGCGGCAGGGCCAGGGGCACCCCGATGATTGCCGCGCCGACCCCGATCCCGACGGCGTCCACGAATGCGACGAACATCTGGATCCGGGCGTAGCTCACCATCGAGGACCAGCCCACCCGGCCGGCGCCGTCGGTGGCGGCGCGGGCCGTCCGGGGCAGCAGCCGCACGAGGAAGGACCAGATGCGTTCGCCTTCCAGCAGGAAGAAAATGAGGATGAAGAGGGCCAGGATCATTCCGGCGGCGAAGTGCCCGGCGGTGCTGCCGAAAGAGAGTGCTCCGCTGAGGATGCTGCTGCTGTTGTTCTGCAGCGCCGCGGTCCCCTCCTTGAGGTACTGGTCGATCTGGGCCGCGGAGAGGTGCAACGGCCCGTCGGCGAGCCAGACCTGGATTTTCTGGACCCCGGTCAGCGCCTCGCTCCACAGCTCGGCGAAGCCGGCGACGAGCTGCCGCCCCACCAGGGCCAGGGCGCCGCCGATCAGGCCGATGAACCCGACGACGGTCATCGCGACCGCGAGCCCGTTGGGGACCCCGTTCCTTTTCAGCCAGTTCTTCACCGGCGCCAGCAGCCCGGCCAGCAGCGCGGCAACCATCACGGGGATCAGCAGGAAGCTGACCCTGCTGAGCAGCCACACGAGGGCACCCGCCACGAGAATGATGAGTCCGAGGCGCCAGGACCAGGACGCGGCGATCCTGACGCCGTACGGGATGTCCTGGTCGATTTCCCGGTCCGTGACAATTCGCACCTGTGCCGGGACGCCGGCGGACGCACCGGCAGAGGCGCTGTTTGCGGCGGAGGAGGCCGCGCCGGGGTTTTCTCGCGGGGCGGGATCGTCAGCTGGCGTCATAGCCCCATGATTCACCAGCGCTCCCCCGGATGGGAAACCCGGATAGGAAACCCGGATAGGAAACCCTGCCCCGCCCACGGCTCAGAGGGAGGCGCTGATCCCCCATGTCATGGCGAACCGCTCCCCCGGGGGCAGCCAGCGGAGCCCGTCGCCGCTGTTGAACGCGTTGGCGGGACCGGTCATCGGCTCGATCGCCACCGCCTTGGCCCTGCCCGGGAACTCCGTGGTGACAAAGACATGGACGTAGCTGCAGTTCGCGTCCTGCCAGAGGCTCACGCTGCGCCCGTCGGCCGCGCTCAGCGTGTGGCGGGCGATGCCGGCGTCGAACTCCAGGTCCGTGTAGGCGGAATCGAGGGCCAGTTCACCGACCAGCCGCCCGGCCCGGAGGTCAAAGTCGCCGCTCACGGGTTCCGTGCCGCGCGGGATCAGCCGCTGGTCCGTCACGAGCCTCGTGCCGGCGCGGACCGTGACGGTGAGCTCCTCACTCGGCAGCTCCCCCAGCCGGAGGTAGGGGTGGGCGCCGAGGACGAACGGGGCCGGTTCCTGGGAGTCGTTGATGAGCAGCTGGCGGACCACAAGGCCAAGGTCCGCGGCCAGTTCGTAGCGCACGCGGTGGCGCAGCAGGAAGGGATAGCCATGCTGCGGGAACACGGCTGCTTCGAGTGTGACCGAAAATTCGGATTCGTCGACGAGTTCATAGGAGGCGTTGCGCAGCAGTCCGTGGCTGGCATTGTTGCGGGACACCTCGGTGATGTCCAGTTGCTGCTTCTTGCCGTTCAGGTACCAGACGCCGTCCTCGACGCGGTTCGCCCAGGGCGCCAGCGTAATCCCGGCGGCGCCGGGCGAAATCACGCCGTCCCCATAGCTTTCCGTCAGCGCCGTGCCGCCGCGGCTGTACAGCCGGAGCCCGGCGGCCAGTTCCGTGACGACGGCGAGCGCGTCGCCGCGCCGCAGCTCGTACTGCCGGCCCGTGGCGTAGCGCCGGGCCGATGCGTCCGGGCCGGTGCCATCGGTGGGGCTGTCGCTGTAAGGGGAGTCCGGGAAAGCGGGGGTCTGCACGTCCATGGTCACCACCGTACCCAGCCTCACGCCGCGGCGTATACCGTGGACGCATGACGCGCTTATCCAGGACCGCCCCCGCAGCCGAGACCGCATGACGGCCCCCCTCGACGCCGCCCGTCTGGCCGGGAGGTTCGAGTCCGTCTTCGGCGCGGCGCCGGACGGGGTGTGGCAGGCCCCGGGCCGCGTCAACCTGATCGGCGAGCATACGGACTACAACGAGGGGTTCGTGCTGCCGTTTGCGATCGACAGGACAGCCCGGGTGGCGGTCCGCCTGCGGTCGGATTCCACAATCCGGCTGCTGTCCACCTTCGGCAACCAGGGGCTGACCACGGTGGATGCCGGTGCGCTGAGCCGCGGCACGGCGAGGGGATGGACCAAGTATCCGCTGGGTGTCCTGTGGGCGCTGCAGCAGCGCGGATTCGACGCCGGCGGCCTGGACCTGTTGCTGGACTCCGATGTTCCCCGCGGCGCCGGGCTGTCGTCGTCCCACGCCATTGAATGCGCCGTCATCACAGCGGTCAACGAGCTCGCCGGGGCGGGTATGGACGCCGGGGACATGGTCCTGGCCACCCAGCGCGCGGAGAACGACTTCGTCGGCGCCCCCACCGGCATCATGGACCAGTCGGCGTCCCTCCGCGGGGCGGCCGGGCATGCCCTCTTCCTCGACTGCCGCGACCAGGGCATCCGGCTGGTGCCGTTCGACGCCGAAAGCGCCGGGCTGGTCACGCTGGTGATCGACACGAGGGTGTCGCATTCCCACGCCGGCGGCGGCTACGCCGAGCGGCGCGCCTCCTGCGAACTCGGTGCCGAGGTGCTCGGCGTGCGGGCCCTGCGCGACGTCGGGCTGGAGGACCTGGACGAGGCCGGCCGCCTGCTGGACCCCGTCACCTTCCGCCGGGTCCGGCACGTGGTGACGGAGAATGAGCGGGTCCTGCAGACGGTCGGGGTTCTTGAAAGCACCGGGCCGGAGGCGATCGGCCCGCTACTGGATGCCTCCCACGCGTCCATGCGGGACGACTTCGAGATTTCCTGCGCCGAACTGGACGTCGCAGTCGGGACCGCCCGTGCCGCCGGGGCGATCGGCGCCCGGATGACCGGGGGCGGTTTCGGCGGCTCCGCGATCGCGCTCACCCCGGCGGCGGCGGAGCAGGAGGTGCGCGCCGCCGTCGGACGGGCCTTCGCGGGGGCCGGGTACACCGCGCCGGACATCTTTACCGTCCGCCCCGCGGCCGGGGCGATGCGCCTGGCCTAGGCGGAGCGTAGGCTGGGCGCATGCCAGAAGCGGTCATTGTTTCCACTGCCAGAAGCCCGATCGGACGGGCCTTCAAGGGCTCGCTGAAGGATGAACGCCCCGACGACCTCGCCGCCGCCATGGTGGCCGCGGCCCTGGCCCGGATTCCGTCCTTCGACGCGGCGGACGCCACCGGACGGGGCCTGGATGACCTCTACCTGGGCTGCGCCGAGCCCAGCGGCGAAGCCGGTTCCAACATGGCCCGGGTGGTCACCATCCTGGCCGGGCTGGACAATGTCCCGGGCGCCACCATCAACCGATTCTGCGCCTCCAGCCTGCAGACCCTCCGGATGGCCTTCCACGCCATCAAGGCCGGCGAAGGGCACGCGTTCGTCGCGGCCGGGGTGGAGGCCGTGTCCCGCTACCGCGACTGGGCGGGCGCGGGAGAGACGGACGCAAGCACACACAACCCGCTCTTTGACGCCGCCCGGCAGCGCACGGCCGCCCGGGCCGGGTCCAATACGCCGTGGACGGATCCTCGGCTGGGCGGCCGCATGCCGGATGTCTACATCGCCATGGGCCAGACCGCCGAGAACGTCGCCACCAGCTTCGGCATCAGCCGGGCGGACCAGGACGCCTGGGCGGTGCTGAGCCAGAACCGCGCCGAAGCAGCTGCCGCTTCCGGATTCTATGCCCGCGAGATCACGCCCTACACCCGTAAGGACGGCACCGTGATCAGCCGGGACGACTCCCCGCGGGCCGGCGTCACCCTCGAAGCGGTCAGCGCCCTGCAGCCCGTCTTCCGCGCCGGGGGCACCGTCACCGCCGGCAACGCCTGCCCGCTGAACGACGGAGCGGCCGCCGTCGTCGTGATGAGTGATATCCGGGCCCGCGAACTCGGGCTGGAACCGCTGGCACGGATTGTCTCGACCGGCGTCAGCGCCCTCTCCCCCGAGCTCATGGGCATGGGTCCGGTGGAGGCGAGCCGCCGGGCGCTGGAGCTTGCCGGGCTGGGGATCCAGGACATCGACCTTGTGGAACTCAACGAGGCCTTCGCGGTGCAGGTCGTCGCCAGCGCCAGGGAACTCGGGATCGATCATGACAAGCTCAACGTCCACGGCGGCGCGATCGCGCTGGGGCACCCCTTCGGCATGACCGGCGCCCGGATGACCACCACCCTCCTCAACGGCCTCCGCGAACGCGATGCGACCCTTGGGCTGGCGACGCTGTGCGTCGGCGGCGGCCAGGGCATGGCCGTGGTGCTGGAGCGGCTGAGCTGAGCCGGCACCCGCCGCGGCACAGCGGGCAGACGCAAGAGGAGCCCCGCCTTGCGGCGGGGCTCCTCTTGGTTAGGCTTCAGCTACCGGCTGTGAGCGACGCTGTTACTCGTCGCCACGGAGGATGGCCAGCAGGCGGATGATCTCAACGTAGAGCCACACCAGCGTCACCGTGAGGCCGAAGGCCGCGGTCCAGGAGAAGCGCTGCGGGGCGCCGCTGCGGACGCCGGCTTCGATGCTGGTGAAGTCCATGATCAGGGAGAACGCGGCGAGGCCGATCGCCAGCACACCGATGAAGACACCCAGCGGGATGCCCATGATCTCCACTTCGCTGCGCAGGCCGAACGGGGAATCGACGGCCCCGGTCCACATCATCACCATGTTGATGAGCGCGAAGACGGCGTAGCCGATCATGGCGATCATAAAGAAGCGCATGGCCTTCGGTGTGGCCCGGACCTTGCCGCTCCGGAAGAGCACCAGGGTCACTGCGAACACGGACAGCGTGCCGATCACGGCCTGCAGGCCGACACCGGGGAACATGCCGTCGAGGATCCGCGTCAGCCCGCCGAGGAAAAGGCCCTCGAGTGCCGCGTAGGCCAGGATCAGCGCCGGGGAGGGCTGCTTCTTGAAGGTGTTGACGAGCGCGAGGACGAAACCGCCCAGTGCGCCGACAATCATCAGCATGTAGGCCAGGCCCTCGGCGACCACCAGGGTGACGGCAGCACCGGCGACGACTGCGGCGAGGCAGGCCGCGGTCTTCATGATGACATCGTCGTAGGTCATGCGGCCCGTATCGGCGGGTCCGGCGGCAGGACGGTTGTACATGTCCTGGAGCTGGTCCTGGGCCATGCCCTGCTGGGCCGGGTTCCACCCGGCCTGGGTCTGGCCATACTGGGCCTGGCCGAACTGGCCCTGTCCGTAGGCGTTCTGGCCGTACGGGCCCTGTCCATAAGCCTGCGGGGCAGGCGGTGCCTGGGTTGCTCCACGGAAGTTCTTTCCGTTGAAGACTGGGTTTCCGCCAAGTGCCATTGCGGGTGTCCTCCAAATAGGGGGTGAATGATGGTCCGGTGGTGAACCGTCAGCGCTAGGTTACAAACTGCTCGGTTACAACACGCTACCAATTTCAACAGCCGGCGTGCAGTGTTAGTTCCCGGGGCGCCTCTGCCGCAACCCAACCGTGACCTCTGGGCCGTGTCCCCGCAGTGCTTCACCGCCGCGCTGGGACCGACTGTTTAGGCATACTCCTGAACAACAAAAGTTTACTTTAGGACCGGTAAACCACCCCACCCCCGGGGCTTCACGGTTGTTACCCGATCGCGACGTTCTGCCTGCTCGCGACGACATTCTTTGCCCCGAACGGGCTGTAACATGGGCCAAATAGGGTGACGGATATCACAAGCCCTAATGCTCCAACGCATCGCACCACGCACCACCCCCGTCACCCTGACTGTTCGCAGCGGTTGCAATGGCGCAACCCACACCACCCCCATGTGGAGGTTTTCATTTTGAGAAGCACACCGAGAGGCCTGTCGCAGAGACGGCGCGGCAGACTGCTGAAAGTTGTGGGGGCTGTATTTGCCGCCGTGGCCGCGCTACTGCTGATCGTCGCGCCGGCATCACAGGCCACGAGCCCCTCTCCGACACCATCCCCGTCGGCAACCACGTTCCAGAACAGCATCAGCGGCTTCCTGCGCGGCGACGACCGTGCGCCGATCGCCGACGTCACCATCACCGCCAAGAACGGCGACTTCACCGGAACGGCCAAGTCGGGTGCCAACGGCGCCTGGACCATCGGCGTGCCCACCCAGGGAACCTACGAAGTCGAGCTGGATGAATCCACACTCCCGGAAGGCATCAAGCTCGCTGAGGGCCAGGAAAACCCCCGCAAGGTCACTTTCAGCCAGACCTCCAACCTCTCGGTGATCTTCGCCTTCGGTGAAGGCATCGTTGTGCAGCAGCAGGACTTCGGCCAGAACCTGATCAACCGCCTCGTGGCGGGCCTGAGCTTCGGGCTTCTGCTGGCCCTCGCCTCCGTGGGGCTCTCGCTGATCTTCGGCACCACCGGGTTGACCAACTTCGCCCACGGTGAAATGGTCACCCTCGGCGCCGTCCTGGTCTTCGCGTTTAACGCCATGAACCTCCCGTTCTGGCTGGCCATCCTGCTTGCCCTGCTCGGCGGCGGCCTATTCGGCTACGCCCAGGACGCAGGCCTGTGGAAGCCGCTGCGGCGCCGCGGCACCGGCCTGGTTCCGATGATGATCGTGAGCATCGGCCTCGCCCTGGCCGTCCGGTACGTGATCCAGTTCTTCTTCGGCGGCGCCACCCAGCAGCTGCCGTACGCACAGAGCGCGGAGATCCAGCTTGGCCTGATCTCCATCTCCCCCAACAACCTTTGGTCCCTCGTGATCAGCGCCGTGGTCATTGCCCTCCTCGGCATCATCCTGCTCAAGACCCGGCTCGGAAAGGCCACCCGCGCGGTGGCCGACAACCCGGCGCTGGCGGCAGCCTCAGGCATCGACGTCGACTCCGTCATCCGGATTGTCTGGGTCACCGGCGGCATGCTCGCCTCCCTCGGCGGCATCCTGTGGGCGTACTACCGGCCAGGTGTCACGTTCGACATGGGTTCGCAGATCCTGCTGCTCATCTTCGCCGGCGTCACCCTGGGCGGCCTCGGCACGGTGTGGGGTGCCCTGATCGGATCCATCATCGTCGGTATCTTCGTGGAGCTGACCACCGTGTTCGGCCTCGCCGCCGACCTCAAATACGTGGGAGCACTGTTCATCATGATTATTGTCCTTCTGATCCGGCCCCAAGGCATCTTGGGCCGGCGCGAGCGCGTGGGTTAGGAGACAGACATGGATTTCGGATTCATATTTTCCAGCGCTGCCGGCGAACTGTTCAGCCCGACGACGGCGGCATACGCCCTTGCCACGCTCGGCCTCGCGGTTCACTTCGGCTACTCGGGCCTGCTGAACTTTGGCCAGGCAGGCTTCATGGCGGTGGGGGCCTACGGCTTCGCCATCTCCACCCTGACGTTCGGCGTCCCGTTCTTCATCGGTCTGCTGATCGCGGTGGTCTGTTCGGCCATCTTTGCTTTGCTGCTGGGTATACCCACCCTCCGGCTGCGGGCCGACTACCTGGCTATCGTGACGATCGCGGCGGCGGAAATCGTGCGCTATATCGTCACGACCAACCAGCTGACCGCCATCACCGGTTCCGCCAACGGCCTGGCCGCCTTCGAAGGCGGGTTCTATGCAATGAACCCCTTCCCCGAAGGCTCCTACATGGGCATGAACAACCGGGACTTCTTCATCCGCGTGGTTGCCTGGGCCCTCGTTGCCCTGTGCTGCATCCTGGTGTGGCTGCTGATGCGCAGCCCCTGGGGACGTGTCCTCAAGGGCATCCGCGAGGACGAAAACGCCGTCCGCTCGCTCGGCAAGAACGTGTACGCGTACAAGATGCAGGCCCTGATCATCGGTGGCGTCCTCGGCGCCCTCGCAGGCATGATCTTCACCCTCCCCCGCGGCGCGGTCCAGCCGGCCAACTATGGCACCGAGCTGACGTTCTTCCTCTACACCTGCCTGCTGCTTGGCGGCCTGGGCACGGTGCTGGGACCGGTCATCGGCGCCATGATCTTCTGGGTGGTGCTGTCCCTCACTCAAGGCATCCTGTACGGCCTGATCGAATCCGGCGCCATCACCTGGCTGAACACTGTCCAGGCCGGCCAGCTGCGGTACATCCTCGTGGGTGTCGCGCTGATGCTACTGATGATCTTCAGGCCCCAGGGTGTCCTCGGCAATAAGAAGGAGCTGGCGTTCGCATGAGCACGCAGAGCGAAGAACCCCGTCCGTCTGGAAATGTGGGAGACCCGGGAAACCGGGACAACCCTGACAACATCAACTACATGACGGACTCACGTCCGATCGCCGTGGGCGAGGCTGTCCCCGGCTGCAAGAAGCGCGATCCGATCGTGGTGGCGGAGAACGTCACCCGCAGCTTCGGCGGCATCAACGCCGTCGACGTCGAGTACCTCGAAATCCCGAGGCACAAGATCACCGCGCTGATCGGCCCCAACGGCGCCGGCAAGACCACCCTGTTCAACCTGCTGACCGGCTTCGACACTCCGAACACGGGCAAGTGGCAGTTCGAGGGCCAGAGCATTGCCGGTGTCTCCTCGTACAAGGTTGCCCGCATGGGCATGGTCCGCACGTTCCAGCTGACCAAGGTCATGGGCAAGCTCACGGTGATGGAGAACATGCGCCTCGGCGCCTCCGCACAGTCCGGCGAGCGGCTGTCCAAGGCCCTCTTCAAGGGCATCTGGGGCGGCCAGGAAAAGAAGATCACCGAAGAAGCCAATGTGCTGCTGCAGAAGTTCAAGCTGGATGCCAAGAAGGACGACTACGCGGCGTCCCTCTCCGGCGGCCAGCGCAAGCTCCTGGAAATGGCACGCTCCCTTATGGTGCGGCCCAAGCTGGTCATGCTCGACGAGCCGATGGCAGGCGTCAACCCGGCCCTGACGCAGTCCTTGCTGGACCACATCAAGAACCTCAAGGCCGAGGGCATGACCGTGCTGTTCGTCGAGCACGACATGCACATGGTCCGGCACATCGCGGACTGGGTCGTGGTCATGGCTGAGGGCAAGATCGTGGCCGAAGGCCCGCCCGGCGAGGTCATGAAGAACCCGGCCGTGATCGACGCCTACCTTGGCGCCCACCACGACGTGGATCTCGGCGACTCGGAAGGCATCAAGGAGCTCGCCGCCGAACTGGTCGCCGATGAGGAATCGATTGTCGGCACCGAAAACGCAGGCATTATCTCGCTCGACGTCGTTGCCAGTGAAACGGACTCGCCCGCGGCCCCGGACGCCAACGGTCCGGCGCGCGGCCGGCGCAGCGCCGAGGAGCCGACCCGCACAGAGAAGGACACAGAATGAGCGCCACCAGCGCGGCAGCCGCCGCAAAGCCCGTCCACGACGAGGATTCGGTCGTCAAGGTCACAGACCTGGTGGCCGGCTACATCCCGGGCGTCAACATCCTCAACGGCTGCAGCATCGAGGCCCGCAAGGGTGAGCTGATCGGCATCATCGGCCCTAACGGCGCCGGTAAGTCGACGCTGCTGAAGGCGATGTTCGGGCTGGTCAAGGTCCACTCGGGTTCAGTTGTGGTCCGCGGCCAGGACATCACCGGGCTCAAGGCCAACAAGCTGGTCAGCCGGGGCATCGGCTTCGTGCCGCAGAACAACAACGTGTTCGCGGCGCTGACCATCGAAGAGAACCTCCAGATGGGCATGTTCCAGCGGCCCAAGGACTTCGCGGAGCGCTTCGACTTCGTCACGGGCCTGTTCCCGGAACTCGGCAAGCGGCGTGCCCAGCGCGCCGGCTCGCTCTCCGGCGGCGAACGCCAGATGGTTGCAATGGGACGGGCCCTCATGATGGACCCGGCCGTGCTGCTGCTCGACGAGCCCTCAGCAGGCCTCTCCCCTGTCAAGCAGGATGAGACCTTCCTCCGGGTCCACGAGATCAACCGCGCCGGTGTCTCGGTCATCATGGTGGAGCAGAACGCCCGACGCTGCCTGCAGATCTGTGACCGCGGCTATGTCCTGGACCAGGGCAAGGACGCCTACACGGGCACGGGCAGGGAGCTCATGAAGGACCCGAAGGTCATCCAGCTGTACCTGGGCACCCTCGCCGACACCGTCGACTAGTTCCCCCGCAACACTGCAGCATCCGAGGGGCCGTCACCAGCCGGTGGCGGCCCTTCTGCGCGCCCGGCGTAGTCTGCGCCTGCGGCCCCCTCGATAAGTTTTCGCACCGGTTCCGGACCAGCGCACCGGGGATCCACGCAGCCCTCGTCCGATTCCGTCGCGTTTATCCGTTTCTGCAGCCCCAAGAGGCCCTCCAAGCGCCCGCCCCGCAGCCACCCGCCCGCGCCCTTCGACACGCTTCCTGACCGGTTCCGGACCAGCGCACCTTGGATCCGCGCAGCCCACGTCCGATTCCATCGCGATTATCCGTTTCTGCGGCCCCAGGAGGGCCTCCAAGCGCCCGCCCCGCAGCTGCCCGCCCGCCCGTGCCCCTCGCCATGTTTCCTGACCGGTTC
>DATIUQ010000153.1:0-14993 GCA_035466775.1 Arthrobacter sp. | reverse complement strand
GGGCGGATCCTGGACCGGCTCGCCGGACCTCAGCCGTTTCAGCACGGACTTCGGCACGAAGTCCGCGACGTCGCCGCCGAGGGTGAAGACTTCCTTGATCAGCGTGGAGGACAGGTGCAGGTAGTGGCCCTCGGCCGGAATGAACACGGTCTCCACCCCGGTGAGCTGCCGGTTCATGGTGGCCATCGGCAGCTCGTAGTCGAAGTCCGAGGAGGAGCGCAGCCCCTTGACGATGGCGGAGGCTCCGCGCTGCCGGCAGTAGTCGGCCAGCAGGCCCTGCCCCACGGGCTCCACCACGATGCCGCGCAACGAGGCCAGGGTCTCCCGCGCCATGTCGAGCCGTTCCTCGAGCCCAAAACGGTACTTCTTGGCGTAGTTGGTGGACACCGCCACAATGACCTCGTCGAAGAGGCTGGCCGCCCGGGCGATGACTTCCAGGTGGCCGTTGTGGATAGGGTCAAAGGAGCCAGGGCATACGGCGCGTCTCATGCTCCGAACCTACCGTATTGCGGCCGCGGGCCGGGATAACATGGCGGGATGTCAGCATCGAACATTCCCTTCACCGTGTCCGGGGGCGTGGTCCTCGTGACGGGCGCCGCCATGGGCATGGGCCGCCTGTACGCCCTGCGAGCGGCCCGTGAGGGCGCCGGCGTCGTGATTCTCTGGGACGTCGACGCCGACGGCCTGGCGAAAACCGCCGCCGAGGTGACCGCCCTCGGGGCGCGCGCCGTCGTCCGGCAGGTGGACCTCGCCGACCGCACGGCGATAGCCGGGGCCGCGGCGGAGTGCAAGGCCGAAGGTGCGCTGACGCTGCTGGTCAACAACGCCGGAATCGTCCGCGGCGCGCTCTTCTGGGACCACAGCCCGGAGCGGGACATCGCCCTGACCATGGACATCAACGCGCTGGCGCCGATGTACGTCACCCACGCGTTCCTCCCGGACATGATGGCCGACGCCGGCCGGCCGCGCCGGATCCTGAACATCGCCTCCGCCGCGGGCACCGTCTCCAACCCGAGGATGAGCGTCTACGCGGCCTCCAAGTGGGCCGTGATTGGCTGGAGCGACTCGCTGCGGCTGGAGCTCGAACAGCAGGGCTTCGGCCACCTGAAAGTCACGACGTTCTGCCCCAGCTACATCTCTACCGGTATGTTCGACGGCGCCCGCGGCCCGCTGCTGACCCCCCTGATGACGCCGGAGGACGCCGTGGACCGGGCCTGGCGGGCCACCACCGCCGGACGCCCGCAGCTGATCGCCCCGGCGACGGCGCAGCTGGGCAAGGTCCTGCGAGGGCTGCTGCCGGTGCGCGCCTGGGACTTCGTGGGCGGGAAGGTCTTCGGGATCTACTCCACGATGGACAAATTCACCGGGCGCGGCGAGAAGGCGGGCACCCGATGAACTCCCCGATGCAATTGCCGTGGCAGCGGACCGCGACCGGCGCCAACCTCCTGTCCCCGGACGGCACCCTTGGCGTGACGATCTTCGAGGAAATGACCACCCTCGCGCTCCAGACCGGCGCCATCAACCTTGGCCAGGGCTTCCCGGACGAAGACGGCCCGGTGGAGATCAAGGCCGCCGCGCAGGCTGCCATCGCTGCGGGGGCCAACCAGTACGCTCCCGGCAAGGGCATCCTTGAGTTGCGCGCGGCGATCTCCCTCCACCAGGAGCGCTTCTATGGCCTGACACCTGACCCGCAGACGGAAATCATTGTCACGACCGGCGCCACGGAGGCCATTGCAGCCTCGCTGCTCGCGCTCGTGGGTCCCGGTGATGAGGTGATCACCTTCGAGCCGTTCTACGACTCCTACGGCGCGATCATCGGCCTCTCCGGCGCCCGGCATGTCACCGCCCCGCTGCTGGCCCCAGACTTCCTGCCGGACCTGGACGCCCTCGAAGCGGCGTTCAGCAGCCGCACCAAGGTGGTGCTGCTCAACAACCCGCACAACCCCACGGGCGCCGTGTTTCCCCGTGAGGTGCTGGAACGCGTCGTCGAGCTCGCCGCCCGGTACGACGCCGTCATCATCAGCGACGAAGTCTACGAACACCTCACCTTCGGTGTCCGCCACATCCCGGTGGCCACCCTGCCGGGCGCCGCGGAGCGCACCCTGACGATCTCCTCCGCCGGGAAGACCTTCTCTTTCACCGGCTGGAAGATCGGCTGGCTTTGCGGCCCGGAACACCTGGTCGCGGCTGCCCGCACCGTCAAGCAGTTCCTGAGCTACAGCTCCGGCACCCCGTTCCAGAGCGCCATCGCGGCCGGGCTCGGCCTGCCGGACGAGTTCTACACCGGCATCGCCGATACCCTGCAGCTCAAACGGGACATCCTCAGCGAGGGCCTGCGCGCCGCGGGCCTGGACGTCTACACCCCGCAGGGCACGTATTTCGTGAACGTGGACACCGCCCCCCTGGGCATCACCGACGCACTGGACCTGGCCCGCCGGCTGCCCGCACTGGTCGGCGTCGCTGCCATTCCGGTGCGCGTGTTCTGCCACCCGGAGGGCGCTGAACGCACCCGGAGCCTGCTGCGCTTCGCGTTCTGCAAGCGGATCGATGTCCTGCAGGAAGCGGCCGAGCGGCTCGCGACGCTCCGCGACATCCTCTGATGGCGGACACGCCCGCAGCCTCGCGCTTCCTCCGCACCACGGGCCAACACGCCACGATCGAGCCCGATGCCTTCACCGAGGGCGGTTTTGTGCTCAGCATCGGCGGGGCTGAGCAGTCACACGTCAATCTGTCCGACCCCTCGGACATTTTCTACGAGTACCTGCGCAGGATCGGCCACGTGGTGGACCTCGCGGCGCCGTGGGGCGAACCCGTCACGGCCCTCCATCTCGGGGCCGGGGCGCTGACCCTGGCGCGGTACATCCAGGCCACCCGGCCGGGGTCCGTGCAGTACGCCGTGGAGCTGGAACGGGAACTGCTGGACTTCGTGCTGCAGCAGCTCCCCCTGCCCGGCGGCACGGAACTTCATACGATCATTGGCGACGCCCGCGACGCCCTGGCCGAGCTGCCGCCGGAACTGCGCTTCGACGTCGTGATCCTGGACATCTTCTCCGGGCCCGAGGCGCCGGAGCACATCGCCTGCACGGAGTTCTACCTCGAGGCGGCGGCGAAGCTAAGCCCCCGCGGGGTGCTGATCGTCAACGTGGGCGACGAGCCGGGGCTCACCCTGGTGCGCAGCCAAGTGGCCGCGTTGCGCCGGGCAATGGCCGACGTCGCCGCCTTTGCCGAAACCGGGATGTTCAGCGGACGGTATCCCGGCAACATCATCCTGGCCGGGACGCAGGTGCCGTGGCCGGAGATGTGGACCGCGGCGCTGACAGCCCGCGGGCCGCACCCCGCGAAGGTGCTGTCCGGCGTCGCTCTGGATGCGTTGTCAGACCTACCGGGCTGATCGGGCTGCTCCCCCGAGAGGACATGTCCAGTCCTCGCGCCCAGGACCGGGCATACGCGGAATATGTCCATCCGCCGGCCCCCGCACGGGGCATGTCCGGGCCCGGCGGCAGGTGCGGCGCCCCAGCGGCGGCGGGACTAGCTGCCCTCGGGCTCAGCTGCCTGATCCGAAGCTTCTTCCGGGCCCGCCTCCACGCCGGGTTCGGCGAACCAGAGTTTCGTCTCCCCGTACTTGCGTTCCGCGAACCGCTCCATACCCTCCGGCCAGGACGGTTCGGGGGCCCGGGAGGAGCGCTCCACGACGACGACGGCGCCCTCGGCCAGGTGCGGGAGCAGCTTGGCCAGCACGACCGCCAGCGCCGGCTCGTCGAGGGGGTAGGGCGGATCAAGGAAGACGAGGTCCCAGCGGACCCCGGCCTGGGTCCGGTCCAGGAACGATTCGACCTTCGAGCGGTGTACGGAGACCACCTTGTGCCGTGCGACAGTGTTGACGAGGTCCGCGTTGCGCTGGCAGACCTCGCTGGCCTTGCCGTCGAATTCCACCAGGTCCACGGCCGTCGCGCCGCGGCTGGCGCTTTCCACACCGAGTGACCCCGAGCCGGCGTAGAGATCCAGCACCCGGGCGTCCGCTATGACTTCAAAGGCGTCCAGCCGGGAGAAGAGCGCTTCCTTGACCCGGTCCGTCGTCGGGCGGGTCAGGGATCCGGGGACGCTGACCAGGGTGGTTCCGCCCGCGGCGCCGGCGATGATGCGGCTCATGGCCGTGCCCTCTGAGACACATGCACGAATGCCTGGATTCTGTTAGCCGCGTTCAAGGAACGCCTCCTTTTCCGGGTTGAGGTATTCGTCGATCGCTGCGGCGAGTCCAGGGTGGGCGCCCAGGGACGGGTCGCCGCCGACAATCTGCCAGGCATCCTGCCGGGCCCGGGCGATCACGTCCTCGTGTTCGAGGACCCGCAACAGTTTCAGGGTGGACCGGCCGCCGGACTGGGACGCGCCCAGGATGTCGCCCTCCCGGCGCAACTTAAGGTCCTCCTGGGAGAGTTCGAAGCCGTCGGTGGTGGCCGCGACGGCTTCGAGCCGGCGGCGGCTCGGGTGGCCCGGTTCCAGCGTGGTCACCAGCAGGCAGGTGCCCGGCAGGCCCCCGCGGCCCACCCGGCCGCGGAGCTGGTGGAGCTGGGAGATGCCGAAGCGGTCCGCGTCCAGGATCACCATGAGCGTGGCGTTGTGGACGTCCACGCCCACTTCGATGACGGTGGTGGACACCAGCAGCTTGGTCTGGTTGGCGGTGAAGGAGGCCATGGTCTCGGCCTTCAGGACCGGGTCCTGCCGGCCGTGGAGCGGCGCCACGGGCACACCGGCAAGGGCCGGTTCGTCCCGGAGCTGTTCGACGACGCCGGTCACCGACGCCAGTTCGCGCGCCCCGTTGTCGTCTTCGAGGTCCGCTGCCGACGGTTCGGCTTCCCCGGGGCTGAAGTCGCCGTCGTCGTCGGTGCCGATCTTGGGGCAGACGATGTAGACCTGGTGGCCGGCGTCGATCTCTTCCCGGGAGCGGGTCCAGATGCGCGTGGCCCATGCCGGGTGCTCCGCGAGCCCGACCACGTGGGTGGTGATGGGCGCGCGGCCGGCCGGAAGCTCGTCCAGGATGGAAGTCTCCAGGTCCCCGAAGACGGTCATGGCCACGGTCCGCGGGATGGGCGTGGCGGTCATGACCAGCAGGTGCGGGGGTTTGCTGGCCTTGGACCGGAGCACGTCCCGCTGTTCGACGCCGAAGCGGTGCTGCTCGTCGACCACGATCAGGCCGAGGTCGTAGAAGGAGACGTTGTCGCTGAGCAGAGCGTGCGTGCCGATGACGATCCCGGCGGTGCCGGAGGCGGCGTCCAGCATGGCCTGTTTCCGTGCCGCGGTGGGCATGGAGCCCGTGAGGAGCGTGACCTGGACGGCGTCGGGGCCGAAGCCGCCCAGCAGGCCGTCGCGGGACAGCGGCCCGAGCGTGCGGCGGATCGAGTCGAAGTGCTGCGCGGCGAGGACCTCGGTGGGGGCCAGCAGGGCGGCCTGTCCCCCGGCATCCACCACCTGCAGCATGGCGCGCAGTGCCACGATCGTCTTGCCGGAGCCGACTTCGCCCTGGAGCAGGCGGTTCATCGGCGAGTCCTGGGCGAGCTCCGCGGCCAGGGTCTTGCCGACAGCGGCCTGGCCGGCGGTCAGCGTGAACGGCAACTGCCGGTCAAAGGCGGTCAGCAGTCCCTCCGCGGCGGGCCGGCGGGCGGTGGCCTCCTCCGCGGCGAGCTGGGCGCGGCGCCGGGCCAGGGCCGACTGGAGCACCAGGGCTTCCTGGTAGCGGAACCGGTCCCGGGCGCGCTGCCAGTCCGGAGGGGCCTGCGGGGCGTGGATGAGCCGGTAGGCGTCGCTGATCGGCAGGAATTTCTCCCGCGCGGCGATCCCGGCCGGGAGCGGGTCCGGCAGGGCGTCCAGGTCCGCGGTGTCCAGCAGCGTGGCCACGACCTTCTGGATGGACCAGCTGGTCAGCTTGGCCGTGGCCGGATACACCGGGATGGGCATGGCGGCGAGCTTCTCCGGGTCCATGCCCGGGATGTCCGGGTCCTCGTCCAGCAGTTGGAACTCGGGGTTGGTCAGCCCCAGGGAACCGGCGTAGCGGGTGATCTTTCCGGAGAAGAGGGCGCGGCGTCCCGGCTGCAGCTCGGACTTGGCCCGGAAGCTGTTGAAAAAGCTCACCTTCAGCGTGCTGCCGCCCATCCCGGTGCCCGGGGACGCGGCGTCGTCGGAAATCACGACGTCGGTCAGCGAACCGCGGCGGGCGCGCATGGACCGGGTGCCGCTGGAGACCACCCTGGCAATCAGGGTGACTTCCTCGTCGAGCGGGACCTCGCTGATGGGCGTGAGTTCGCCGCGGTTCAGGTAGCGGCGGGGGAAGTAGTTCAGCAGCCCGCCGACGGTGCTGATGCCGAGGTGCTTTTCGATGACCGACGCCGAACGCTTGCCAATCCGGCGCTCCAGTCCGAGGTGGAGTTCGGCGTTGTTCGGTTCAGCGTTCATGTCCGTCGGGGACCTGTCCTGCGGGTTCACGGGTGCCGGCGGCCAAAGTTTCGGCGTCCAAAGTTGCGGCGTCCAGGGGTTCGGCGTCCGGCACGGCAAGCTCGCTGATGCTGATGTCCGAGGGTTCGCCGAGGGAACGGATCATGGTCACGGCCGGCTCGGCCTGCGGCACGTGGACGTGGACGCGCCAGCGGTAGGCACCGGACGCGTCGGGTGCCCCGCTGACCTGGCTCATGATGACGGAATCGCCCATTTCGTCGAGCCGCTGGCGCATCATGGCGGCGTCGAGCGGGGAGAGCGTGATGGTGCACATGACCTCCACACCCTCGTCCCGGGGCATGCCGGCGTGGATGTGCGGATCATGGACGTCGTAGCCGTGCAGACCGTCCAGGAGCTTGTCCTGGAGTTCCTCGCCGAGGACCGCTGAGCGGAGGCAGTCGAGGATCAGCAGCATCCCGACACCGCCGGCATCCACCACATGGGCGTTGTGCAGCGCCTCCAACTGGTCTTCGGTGCGCACCACTGCCGCGACGGCGGCGTGCACTGCGGCATCCAGCGCCAGGCCAAGGGTGTGGTTGCTGTCGTCGCCGTCGTGCGCGGAGTCCACGGCGGCCGCGGCCCGGGCAGCGGCTTCCATCACGGAGAGCATGGTTCCGGGCACCGGGTCGCTCAACGCGGACCAGGCCCGGAGCTGGGCGCGGTTCAGCGCGGCGGCCAGCAGCGGCGCGCTCAGCCGCTGGTGGCCCGCGAGCGGCTCGGCGGCGGCGCAGAGGAAGACGGCGAACAGGGTCCCTGAGTTGCCGCGCGCCTGTTCCATGGCGGTCTGGCCAGCCTGCGCGAGGACGGCGCCGACGTCGTTCTGGGCCGAATCCGGCGGGCCGAACGAATGTACCGACGAATCTGCGCTGACCAGGGGCAACGCGGCCGTATCCAGGCCTTGGAGTGCCCGGGCGGCGGCGCGCACCGTCAGGTAGAGGTTGGTGCCGGTGTCGCCATCGGCGACGGGGAAGATGTTGATGGCGTTCAGGCGGTCGCTGTGGTTTCCAAGCGTCGTTTCTGCCTTGCTCAACCACCGCTTCATCGCTTGCGCGTTGGCGGCAATTTTAGTCTGCAAAGTGATCCCATCCCACAGTGTCAGCGGGCCTGCCCGCTATTTTGACGCCCGTGCTGTCCGTTGGTGCAGGGGCTTCTACCGAGCCTATCGCAGTGAAACCGTGAGGCAGCTGAACGTCCGGCGGGAATGTGGCCAGCAGCCCGTGGTCCTCGCCGCCGCCGAGGATCCAGTCCATCGGGTCCGTGCCGAGCAGTTCGGCGGCAGGCAGGAGCGGAGCCGCCAGTTCCTCCAAGACCGCCGCGTCAAGGTTCAGGACGGCGCGGCTGGCCGACGCCATCCGGGTGCCGTCCCGGACCAGCCCGTCGGAAATATCCATCATGGCCGTGGCCCCGGAGTCCCGGGCCAGAGGGCCGGCCGCGAGCGGAGGCTGGGGCCGGCACTGGGTGTCCATCAGCCCGCGCTGTTCCTTGCTCAGCTTTTCGACCGGGGTTGCCGATTCCAGCAGCGCAAGGCCGGCCGCGGCGCGTCCCACGGTGCCGGCAAGCGCCAGGGTGTCGCCCGGGCGGGCGCCGGAGCGCAACACGGCCGCCCGGCCGTCGAGGGTGCCGAGGATCGCCACGCTGACGGCCAGTTCGCGGCCCCGGCCAAGGTCACCGCCGGCCACGGCACAGTCCGGGGCGCCCAGCTCCCGGATCGCCGCCGAGAGCCCGTCGGCGAAATCCTCCACCCAGGCGACGCGGGTTTCCGGGGGCATGGTGAGGCTGACCACGAGAGACGTGGCGCGGGCACCCATGGCGTTGATGTCGCTGAGGTTCTGCGCGCCGGCCTTCCAGCCGACGTCGTAGCCGGTGGTCCGGTAGCCGTTGTTCCACTCGAGCCGGAAATCCTGGTCCGCTACCTGGGTGTCGATGCTGAGGACGGTCCGGCCGTCCGGGGCTGCCACGATGGCGGCGTCGTCGCCCGGGCCCAGGATCAGGGACGGATTGTGTTCCTGGCCGTAATGCAGGCGCGGGAAGATGCGTTCCAGCAGCTGGGACTCGGAGAGCTCCGCGACGGTCAGGGGCGGAGACGTCTGTGGTGATACGTCGGGTGGCGGGGCGGTCAGGGGCGGTTCGTTCAAGCGTTCAGGCACAGTCCTACGCTACCGCGGAGGTGTGACGTCGGCGGATTTCGTGCGCAACTGCCGGCCGTGAAGTCATCCTCCCGCGCAAGGATAGGCTTGAATAATGCAGCGCTTCCGTTTCCCGGCTTCCGCACGTCCGTTCCGTATTCTGGCCACGGCCGCAGCTGCCGGGATCGTGCTGAGCGCCTGCGCTCCGGTCGTCGACGTCGCGCCCGCCAAGGACGCTGCGAACGCCGCCTGCGCCCCGATGATGGTGGCGCTGCCCGACGCGATCGGCGAGGCCAAGCTGCGCAAGACCAACAGCCAGGCCACCGCCGCCTGGGGGGATCCGTCCCTCGTGATCCTGCGCTGCGGCGTGAATGTTCCGGGCCCGACGACGGACCGCTGCGTCAGCGTGAACGGCGTCGACTGGGTCATCAAGGAAGGCAACCCCGTGTGGACCCTCACCACCTTCGGGCGCGAGCCCGCCACCGAGATCCTCATGGACCCGGACAAGATCAGTTCCGCCACCGTGCTCGCAGACCTCGCCGCCGCCGCCGCCAAAGTCCCGGCTACGCGGAACTGCGTGGGCCAGGCGGACCTGCAGAACCTGCCGCCGAGCCAGTAAGCGCTAGCGCAGGCCGGTCTTGCGGTGCAGGGCCAGGTGGATCAGCTCGTCGATCAGCTCCGCGTAGCCCAGGCCAGAGGCTTTCCACATCTGCGGATACATGCTCTTCGGCGTGAACCCGGGCATGGTGTTGATCTCGTTGATGATGAGTTCGCCCTCCGGCGTGTAGAAGAAGTCGACCCGGCTCAGCCCTTCCGCCCCGACGGCGTCGAACGCGACGGCGGCAAGCTCGCGGACCCGGGCGATGGCCTCATCCGGGAGGTCGGCCGGGCAGCTGAGGTCCGCAGCGTCGTCGACGTATTTGGCGTTGAAGTCGTAGAACTCGTGCCCTCCGCCGGCGACGGATATCTCGCCCGGCATGGACGTCCGGGGAGCGTCGGTCCCCCGGCCCTCCAGCACGGCGCACTCGATCTCCCGGCCCACAATGCCGGCCTCGATGACAAGCTTCGGGTCATGCTCGCGGGCGGCCTCGATCGCGGCATCGAGCCCCTCGAGGGAGTCCACCTTGGAGATGCCCATGGAGGAGCCCGCCCGCGCGGGCTTGACGAAGACCGGGAAGCCGAGCTGGTCCACGCGCTTGCGGACCGTCTCGGCATCGTTCCGCCACTGCCGGTCGGTGACGGCAATGTACGGCCCCACCCGGAGCCCGGCGGATTCGAAAACCACCTTCATGAAGTGCTTGTCCATGCCGACGGCGGACGCCAGGACGCCGGCGCCCACATAGCGGGTGTCCGACAGTTCCAGGAAGCCCTGGATGGTGCCGTCCTCGCCGAACGGGCCGTGCAGCAGCGGGAACACGACGTCGACGGCGCCGAGTTCCTGCGGGACCTCGTTCGGGGAGGCCACGATCAGCTGGTGCTCACCGCCGATTTCGGTCAGCGCCACTGTCCGGGCCGAGGACGCGACCTCGGGCAGGGAGGACGCCGAGAGCGACCAGTCGTGCGTGTCCCCGGACGCCAGCACCCACTGGCCGGTCTTGGCGATCCCGATCGGAATGACCTCGTACTTCGTCTGGTCGATGGCGCCGAGAACCCCGGCCGCCGTCACGCAGCTGACCGCGTGTTCGCTGGAACGGCCGCCAAACAGCACCGCCACGCGGGGCCGGGCGGCCCGGCCTTCTGTGGTCACGTTTTCTTCAGACACGCTCAGTAATCGCCTTCAGGTTTCAGGTCCCGGGACAGCAGCAGCGGCCCCAGTTCGTCGACGGACAGCTTTCCGGCCAGCACGGCAACGACCGCCGCGGTGATGGGCATTTCGACGCCAAGCTTGCCGGCCAGCTCGTGGACGGCCTGGGCGGACTTGATCCCTTCCGCCGTCTGCGTCATTTCCGCCGTCACTTGGTCCAGGGTCAGGCCCTTGCCCAGCAGCCGCCCGGCGGTGTGGTTCCGGGACAGCGGTGAGGAACAGGTCGCCACGAGGTCGCCAAGGCCGGCCAGCCCGGCCATCGTCTGCACTTCGCCGCCCAGGGCGAGCGAGAGCCGCGAGGTCTCCGCGAGACCCCGCGTGATGACTGAGGCTTTCGTGTTGTCACCCATCCGCTTGCCTTCACAGATGCCCACGGCCAGCGCAATGATGTTCTTGACGATCCCGCCGATCTCGACGCCGACGACGTCGCCCGTTGTATAGGGGCGGAAATACGGGGCAGTGCAGCTGCGCGCGATCCAGCCGGCAGCGATCGGGTCCGTGCAGGCCACCACGGATGCCGTGGGCTCCTCGCGGGCGATTTCCATGGCCAGGTTGGGTCCTGAGACCACGGCGATCCGGCTGGCGGGAACGCCGAGCTCCTCGGAGATGACTTCGCTCATCCGGGCATCGGAGTGCAGCTCGAGTCCCTTCATGAGGGAAACCACGAGGGATCCTGGCTCCACGAGGTGCTTCCATTCGCGCAGCTGCGGCCTCAGGGTCTGGGCCGGAACGGCCAAGACCACCAGCTGGGCGCCCGCGAGGACTTCGGCGACTTCGGTGGACGCGGTGATGCTGGGCGGAAGGGCTATGTCCTTGAGGTACTGCTCGTTCCGGTGCTTCAGGTTGATCTGGTCGACTACTTCGCCCCTCCGGCCCCAGAGCCGGATGTCGCGCTCGACGCCGGAGGCCGTGGCCGCGTCAGCCAGGATCTTCGCGAAGGTGGTCCCCCAGGAGCCCGCCCCGAGGACGGCCACCGTGGTAGCGGAGCCCGTCCCGCCGAAGTCCGCCGTCATTTGTTGCCGTCCGCGCCGGTGGCTGTCCCGGCGTCGGCGGATCCGGCGTCGGGCGTGCTGCCGCCGGTGCCGCCTGCAGAACCGCCGGCTTTGCCGTCCTGGTCGATGAAGCGGCCGTGCGTTGACTGCTTGTGGGCCGAAGGATCCCAGCGGACCAAGGGAGGCTGTCCCCCGCGGAGCGTGGCCAGGAGCTCGGTGATGGCCTCCATGATCACACTCGTGGCCTCGGTGAGGGTGGCCTTGTCCAGCGGACGTCCGGCGAATGCGCTGAGGTCCACGGGATCGCCCACCACCAGTCGCGAGGTCTTCCGGGGAAAGACGTACATGCGTTTGGCATAGCGGGGCAGGAGCTCGTGGGCTCCCCAGTGCGCCATCGGCACCACCGGGATTCCGCTCTCGAGCGCCATCCGCGCGGCGCCCGTGTGGCCCTTCATCGGCCACAGCTCGGGGTCACGGGTCAGTGTGCCCTCGGGGTAGATGATGATGGCACCGCCTTCGTCCACCACTTCCTTGGCAATCTGCAGCGAGCGGTTGGCGCCCGCCGTCGAACGTTCCACCGGGACCTGCTTGGTGGCGCGCAGCACAAACCCGAGGACCGGTACCTTGAAGAGTCCGGCCTTGGCCAGGAAGTGCGGCATCCGCTTCTGGTTGTAAAGCATGTGCCCCACCACCAGGGGGTCGATTTCGGTGCAGTGGTTGGGTGCTGCAATGAAGCCGCCGGCGGGAAGCTTCTCCAGGCCGAGCCACTCCTTCCGCATCAGGAGGTTCATGACCGGCCGGACAATCCCGGCAACAACGACAAAAGTGATGTGGCTCTTGGCCGTTTCCTTCACGTGGTCCCCGCTACTCGCCTGCGGTGATGTCGAAATCGGCGCCCAGGCCCGCAAGCTTCTCGGTGAAGCGCTCGTAGCCGCGGTTGATGATGTCGATGCCGGTGACCCTCGAGGTGCCGTTGGCGGCCAGTGCGGCGATCAGGTGGCTGAACCCGCCGCGCAGATCCGGCACGTCAATGTCCGTGCCGGTCAGCTGGGCGGGGCCGGAAATCACGGCTGAATGCAGGAAGTTGCGCTGGCCGAAGCGGCACGGCACGCTGCCGAGGCATTCGCGGTGGACCTGGATGTTGGCGCCCATCCGGATCAGGGCGTCGGTGAAGCCGAACCGGTTTTCGTAGACGGTTTCGTGGACGATCGACACGCCCTCGGCCTGCGTCAGGGCAACGATCAGCGGCTGCTGCCAGTCGGTCATGAAGCCGGGGTGCACGTCCGTCTCGAGGACCAGAGGGTTGAGCTTGCCGCCCTTGTGATAGAACCGGATGCCGTCATCGCCGATGTCCATCCCGCCGCCGACCTTCCGGTAGGTGTTGAGGAAGGTCATCATGTCGCGCTGGGTGGCGCCCTCGACGAAGATGTCGCCGCGCGTCACCAGCGCCGCGGAGGCCCAGGAAGCGGACTCGTTGCGGTCCGACAGGGCGCGGTGGTTGTAACCGCCGAGGTCCGGGACACCCTCGATCCGGATGGTGCGGTCCGTCTGGACGCTGATGATCGCGCCCATCTTCTGCAGCACGGCGATGAGGTCGACGATCTCCGGCTCGGTGGCCGCGCCGGAGAGCTCGGTGATGCCCTCGGCCCTCGTCGCGCTCAGCAGCACCTGTTCGGTGGCGCCGACAGAGGGGTACGGCAGGGAGATCTTGGCGCCCTTGAGGCCGCCGGGCGCGGAGATGTGGATGCCGCCCGGGCGCTTCTCGACCACGGCGCCGAACTGCCGCAGCACGTTCAGGTGGTAATCGATGGGGCGGTCGCCGATCTTGCAGCCGCCCAGGTCGGGAATGAAAGCCTCGCCGATCGCGTGGATCAAGGGACCGCACAGCAGGATCGGGATCCGGGAATCGCCGGCGTGCGCGTCGATGGCCGTGTGGGAGGCCGTCTTCGCGTTGGTCGGATCGAGCGTGAGATCCCCCGTGAGCGGGTCCTTCTCCACGGTGACACCGTGGAGCTGGAGCAGGCTGGTGACAACCTCGACGTCCTTGATTTCAGGGACGTTGCGCAGCACGGACGGCTCGTTGCCCAGCAGGGCAGCCACCATGGCCTTGGGGACAAGATTCTTGGCCCCACGCACGGTGACGCGGCCAGTCAGCGGGACGCCTCCGCGGATTGTCAGAACACTACTCATATACCGGTTTCCTCACGACTACTCGCCCCCAAATCCTTACAAAGGCACCTGCTAAGCATAGGAGCTTGCGTTACCGATCTGAAATACGGCACGGCCCGGCCCGTCGACTTCGCCGTGTTTCCCGCCGTCGAACGCAAAGCAACGCGGGGTCAACTCCGGCCAGTCCCAAGGCCCGGGATGGGCGAAAAGTGACCCCGCGTTGCTGCAGGAGAAAGGCTTTCAGGACAGCTTGGCCGGAAGGGTCTTGGGCATAAACGCCGGCCGGGTGGCCTCGAACGCGGTGATGTCTGCCTCATGCTGGAGTGTCAGGCCGATGTCATCCAGGCCTTCGAGGAGGCGCCAGCGGGTGTAGTCGTCGATTTCGAACGGCGCCACGATGGTGCCGCACTGGACGGTCTTGGAGACGAGGTCCACGGTGACCGCGGTGCCCGGGGCGTTCTCCAGCTCCTTCCAGATGAGTTCGATGTCGTCCTGGGCAAGTTCGGCGGCGAGCAGGCCCTGCTTGCCGGAGTTGCCGCGGAAGATGTCCGCGAAGCGCGAGGACAGCACGGTCTTGAAGCCGTAGTCCTTGAGCGCCCAGACGGCGTGCTCGCGGGAGGAGCCGGTGCCGAAGTCCGGCCCGGCCACCAGCACGGAGCCGGCGTTGAACGGTTCCTGGTTCAGGATGAACGCCGGGTCCTTCCGCCAGGCCGCGAACAGCGCGTCCTCGAAGCCCGTTCGGGTGATGCGCTTGAGGTAGACGGCCGGGATGATCTGGTCCGTGTCGACGTTGCTCTGGCGCAGCGGGACGCCGATACCGGTGTGGGTGGTGAACTTTTCCAAGGCGGATCCTTCTGGACTGTATGGATCAGGGCTGGGTGGATCTGGGCTGGGTGGATCTGGGGCTGTCGGCAGCTACGCGGCGCCGGCGCCGACCGTGGCGGACTCCGGAGCGGGGTCCAGGTCGGAGGGCGAACTCAGGGTGCCGCGCACCGCCGTCGCCGCTGCCACCACCGGGGAGACCAGGTGGGTGCGCCCGCCCTTGCCCTGGCGGCCCTCGAAGTTGCGGTTCGACGTGGAGGCACAGCGCTCCCCCGGTTCCAGCTGGTCCGGGTTCATACCCAGGCACATGGAGCAGCCGGCGAAGCGCCACTCGGCGCCGAAGTCTTTGAAGACCTTGTCCAGCCCCTCGGCCTCGGCCTCGAGGCGGACCCGGGCGGAGCCGGGCACCACAAGCATCCGGATGTTGGGGTCCTTGGTGCGGCCGCGGATGATGTCCGCGGCGGCCCGGAGGTCCTCCATCCGGGAGTTGGTGCAGGAGCCCAGGAAGACCGTGTCCACCCGGATGTCCTTCATTGGGGTGCCGGCCTCCAGGCCCATATACTGCAGCGCGCGTTCCGCCGCGGCCTTGGCATT
>DATIUQ010000152.1:0-9553 GCA_035466775.1 Arthrobacter sp. | reverse complement strand
ACCCCGCGGACGGACAGATCCCACTCAAAGGCACCCTGCAGGGCCAGTCACTTACTGAGTCACATCCACGGGGCAGAACGACCAATACCCACTCTGCCAGCCAGTCCCAGACCAGCCACCACAATCCTCACAGTCACTTACGGTCCGTCCCGGGGCCCCGGATGGGCCGTAAGCCGCGTTGCTTGGCGGAGGGGGTTCAGGCGCCGGCTGCCGGGGGCAGCCCGTAGCGGTGCTCGGGCCGCCCGGTTGTGCCGTAGCGCAGCTGGATGTCGACGGCGCCGTCGTCGGCCAGCGCGGACAGGTACCGCTGCGCGGTGGCGCGGGAAACGCCCACCCGGGTGGCCACCTCGGCCGCGGAATACTGCTCGCCCGGTTCCAGGGATTCCAGCACGGCGGCCTCGGTGGCGGACCGCGGCTTGGCCGAGGCAATCACGTCACCCGGGATGAGCGCGCGCTTGGCCCGCTCCACCGTCTCCTGGGTGACGTTCCCCGTCTGGGCCAGGATCCGCCGGTAGCGCGCATACGAGCGCAGCAGCTGGGACAGCGACTCTGCCGTGAACGGTTTCAGCAGATACCCCAGAGCGCCGCGCCGGAACGCGAGCCGGAGCGAGGCCGCGTCCGCGGCGGCGCTCAGGATCATCGTGTCCACGTCCAGCTGGTGCAGCAGGTCCAGGCCCGACGCATCCGGCAGGTAGACATCCAGCAGAACCAGGTCCGGGCGCAGGCTGTGGATGGCCTGGAGCGCCTGCGACGCCGATCCGGCCGGGGGCAGCGCCAGGAAGCCTGCCACCGAATCCACATACGCCGCATGCAGCTTGGCCACGTGGAAGTCGTCATCGACAATCAACACCCGGAAGTCCTCAGACATCGTTGTCCCTTTCGTTGGGCTTAGATTCATTGGGCGCTGCCGCAGGGGGAGCCGTGGTTCCGGGCAAGGTTGCCATAAACACCGCGCCGGGGCCGCCGGGGGAGCCCGGGTCCAGCACCCGCACGTCCCCGCCGCGGCGGCGCGCCAGCTGCCGGGCCAGTGCCAGCCCCAGGCCGTGGCCCGCGCCCGCCCGGACCGGGCGTTCCGAGGTAGTGAACCCTTCCGCAAACACGGCGTCGGCGTCGCCAGTCCCGGCGCCCGGCAGTCCGTCGCCGGAATCCCCGACGACGATATGGAGGGTCCCGCCGTCGGGCCCGGTGCCGGGCCCGTCGAGCACCTCCACCTCCACCCAGCGGTCGGCTGCCGAGCCCGAGACGGCGGCGTTCACGGCATTGTCGATCAGGTTGCCGAGGACCGTGGTGACCTCCTGCGGTTCGGTGACCTGGCCGCGGACCAGGGTTTCGGGGCCGAGCCGCAGGGCCACTCCGCGTTCGTCCGCTTCCACCCCCTTGGCGCCGAGGAACGCCTGCAGGTACGGGTCCTGGAGCAGCTCGGCCTGGTCCACCGGGAACTTCAGCGGTCCGGTGGCTGCCAGCCGGGCCAGGTAGTCGCGGGCCTGCTGGTGCTGGCCGATGCTCATGAAGCCGGCAATGGTGTGGAGCTGGTTGGCGAATTCGTGCCGCTGGGCCCGGAGCGCGGTGGACATGGTCCCCACGGCGTCGAGCTGGCGGGTCAGCTGCTGGAGTTCGGTCCGGTCCCGCAGCATGACCACCCAGCCCAGGTCCTCGCGGCCGTGCAGGGCCTTGCGGGCGCTGGCCACGAGCACGCGGCCGCCGGCGACGAGTTCCACGGCGTCGCCCTCCGCGGCGTCAGCCCGGGTCAGCGCGATCAGCTGCGCCGGCACCGGGGCGCCGGCCCACGGCGTTCCGGTGAGGTCAGGCTGGCCAAGCAGCCGCCGCGCGGCGGCGTTGAACACACTGATCCTGCCGTCAGCGGCGATGCCGATCACGCCGTCGTCGACGCCCTGCAGGACGGCCACCTGGTCGTGGACCAGGGTGCTGATTTCCTCCGGCTCCAGGCCCAGCGTCAGCCGCTGCAGCCGGCTCCGGAGCAGGAAGGAGGCGGACACGCCCACCAGCAGCGCGCCGGCGGCGGTCAGGACGATCGGAACGACGTCCCGGCCCAGGCTCTGGCCGATGGTTTCGGTGGAGTAGCCAACGCTGACCTCGCCCACCACGGTGCCCGAATCCGGGGCGAAGACCGGCACCTTGGCCCCGGCGGAGGGGCCCAGGGTTCCGGTGTTCCGGGTGGTGACTTCCTTGCCCGCCAGGGCCTCGGACGGGTCGGTGCTGACCCGCTCGCCCAGCCGTTCGGCGTCGGGATGGGCCAGGCGCAGGCCGGTCTCGTCGGTGATGACCACAAAGAGGGCGCCGGTGCGGGTGCGGGCACCCTCGGCGGCGGCCATCAGAGGTCCGGCCAGCAGTTCGGCGGCAGGGGGAGTGCCGGGCAGGGCGCTGATCTGCTGGACTTGCGCCCGCACCTCGGGGTCCGAGGCCACCGTCCGGGCCAGCGTCAGGGCCTGATTCTCCGCCTCCCGGCCCAGCCGATCGTACGTGAGCCAGACATAGACGGCGCTTGTCAGGAGCACCACCAGCGCCACGACGCCCAGCTGGAGCAGCAGGGTCTGGGTGGAGAAACGCAGCGGAGCCCGGCGGGCTAAGCGCTGCCCGGTCAACCGTGCCACGGCGGTCCTCCTTCGGGTGTGAGCACAATGCGCAAAATGCGTCCAACAAGCAGTATGCCAATCAAATGAGGCAAAGGCCCAGCCGTGACGGGCGCCACTCTAACGTCTGTAGTACGCATCACACCGGGGTGGTGCGATTCAATGAAGAAGGAGCCGGCCGTGCTGGTATTACTAGGATTCGCCATGATCGCGGTATTCATGGTGCTGATCATGACGAAGAAGCTGACGCCCGTGCTGGCGCTCATCATCGTCCCCACCGTCTTCGGACTTTTCGCCGGCGCCGGGCTGGGCCTCGGCCCCATGGTCATGGACTCCATGAAGTCGATGACGTCCACCGCGGCGCTGCTGATGTTCGCCATCATCTACTTCGGCCTGATGATCGACGTCGGGCTCTTTGACCCGCTGGTCCGGTTCATCCTGCGCAAGCTCGGCAACGACCCCGCCAAAGTGGTCCTCGGCACGGCCATCCTCGCCGCCGCCGTTTCGCTCGACGGCGACGGCTCCACCACCTTCATCCTCACCACCGCGGCCATGCTGCCGGTCTACCTCCGCCTGAAGATGAGCCCCGTGGTCCTGACCTGCGTGGCGGGCCTCGCCAACGGCACCATGAACATCCTGCCGTGGGGCGGCCCCACCGCCCGCGCCGCAACCGCGCTGAAGCTCGACGTCAATGATGTGTTCGTTCCGATGATCCCCTCGCTGATAGCCGGCCTCGTTGTGGTCTTCGTCTTCGCCTGGCTCCTGGGCCTGCAGGAACGCAACCGCCTCCGCGCCGCGGCTCCGGAAATCTGGGGCACAGACAACCCGTTCGGCGGCGGAACCGCCGCCGGTGGCACCGGCGGCACGGGCCGCTTCGGCTTCGGACGCAAAGGCACCGGCCCCGCCCTCGGAGTCCCCGCAACCGGCGGCGGTTCCTCCGTAGCAGTCCTGGAACGCATTGAGGACCTCGTCGACGACCGCGATTCCGCAATGGCGGACACCGCGCTGGACCCCAACCGCGCCACGCTGCGTCCCAAGCTGTTCTGGTTCAACCTCGGCCTGACGGTTGCCGTCATGGTGACGCTCGTCGCCAACATCATTCCGCTGCCGTTCGTCTTTATGGTGGGCTCCGCCATCGCGCTGCTGGTCAACTTCCCCAAGGTCAAAGACCAGGGCGCCCAGCTGATCGCCCACGCCCCGTCGATCGTCGCCGTCGTCAGCATGGTCATGGCCGCCGCCGTCCTCACCGGAGTCCTCAACGGCACCGGCATGGTCAAGGCCATGTCCGAATGGCTCGTCGCGATCATCCCCTCCGACATGGGCCCCTTCATGGCCGTCATCACCGGTGTCCTCAGCATCCCGATGACGTTCTTCATGAGCAACGACGCGTTCTACTTTGGCGTCCTCCCGGTGCTCAGCGAGACCGCCGGCCACTACGGGATCAGCGCAGTGGACATGGCCCGCGCCTCCATCACCGGCCAGCCTTTCCACCTGCAGAGCCCCCTGGTCCCCGCGATCCTGCTCCTGGTCTCCCTCGCCAAGGTGGACCTGGGCGACCACCACAAGAAAGTCCTCTGGCGCACCGCCGTCGTCTCCCTGGTCATGCTCGCCGTAGGAGTCCTCACCGGAGCCATCGGCATCGGCTAACCAACCAACGAGGTGACAGTTCGCGGCAGTGTTTCCAAAAAAATTGCCGCGAACTGTCATCTCGGCGTCCGACGGTAACAGCACGTCAACCCACGTAGACTGGGACGGAAAATAATCCGAACTTGCAGGGGAGATCCATGGCTGCGATCAACCGCGACGACGTCGCGCATCTCGCGCGTCTCGCGCACATCGAGATGAGTGCTGAAGAGCTGGACCGGATGGCCGGCGAACTCGCCGTCATCGTCGATTCAGTGAAATCCGTCAGTGAAGCCGCCGGTGATGACGTCCCGGCCACGTCCCACCCGATTCCGCTGACGAATGTGTTCCGCGAGGACGTTGTGGGCCACACTTTCACGGCCGAGCAGGCACTCTCCGGCGCTCCCGATGCGTACGAAGGCCGCTTCAAGGTCCCGGCAATCCTGGATGAGGGCTAAGAACATGACTGAGAACAACGAACTGATCCGCTCCTCCGCCGCTGTGCTCGCCCGCAAGCTGGCCGCCCGCGAAGTCACCGCCGTCGAGGTCACCCAGGCGCACCTGGACCGCATCGCCGCCGTCGACGGCAAGGTCAACGCCTTCCTGCACGTCAACACCGAAGAAGCGCTCGCCGTCGCCGCCGAGGTGGACGCGATCCGCGCCGCCGGCGGTGCCGCCGCCGAAGAGCTGCACACCCTCGCCGGTGTGCCGATCGCCGTCAAGGACCTGATCGTCACCGTCGGCCAGCCCACCACGGCCGGTTCGAAGATCCTCGAAGGCTGGCACAGCCCCTACGACGCCACCGTGGTCAAGCGGCTCCGCGCCGCGAAGATGCCCATCCTGGGCAAGACCAACCTGGACGAATTCGCGATGGGCTCCTCCACCGAGCACTCCGCCTTCGGCCCCACCCACAACCCCTGGGACCTGGACCGCATCCCCGGCGGCTCCGGCGGCGGCTCCGCTGCCGCCGTCGCGGCCTTCGAAGCCCCGCTGGCCCTCGGCACCGACACCGGCGGCTCGATCCGCCAGCCCGGCGCCGTCACCGGCACCGTGGGCGTCAAGCCCACCTACGGCGGCGTCTCCCGCTACGGCGCCATCGCGATGGCCTCCTCGCTGGACCAGATCGGCCCGGTCTCCCGCACCGTGCTGGACTCCGCCCTGCTGCACCAGGTCATCGGCGGGCACGATCCGCACGACTCCACGTCGCTTCCGGACCCGCTGGAGGACCTCGTGGCCGCCGCGTCGATCGGCAACGTGCACGGCATGAAGATCGGCATCATCAAGGAACTCCACGGCGAGGGCTACCAGGCCGGCGTCGAGAACCGCTTCAACGAGTCCCTCGAGCTGCTCAAGGAAGCCGGCGCGGAAATCGTCGAGGTCTCCTGCCCCAACTTCAAGTACGCCCTGGGCGCCTACTACCTGATCATGCCCTCCGAGGCATCTTCCAACCTCGCCAAGTTCGACGGCGTCCGGTTCGGCCTGCGGGTCCTGCCCGAGGACGGACCGATGACCATTGAACGGGTCATGGGCGCCACCCGCGCCGCCGGCTTTGGCGACGAGGTCAAGCGCCGCATCATCCTGGGCACCTACGCCCTGAGCGCCGGCTACTACGACGCCTACTACGGCTCGGCCCAGAAGGTGCGCACCCTGATCCAGCGCGACTTCGACGCCGCGTTCGCCAAGGCCGACGTGCTGATCTCCCCGACGGCGCCGACCACGGCGTTCAAGCTCGGCGAGAAGCTCAACGACCCGCTGGCGATGTACCTCAACGACGTCGCCACCATCCCCGCCAACATGGCCGGCGTCCCGGGACTGTCCCTGCCCGGCGGCCTGGCCGACGAGGACGGTCTGCCGGTCGGCGTCCAGCTGCTGGCCCCGGCCCGCCAGGACGCCCGGCTGTACCGCGTCGGCGCGGTGCTCGAATCCCTGCTCGAGGCGCAGTGGGGCGGCCCGCTGCTGGACAAGGCTCCCTCACTGACGGCCCCCTCACTTACTGACGACGCCGCCCTGAGCCACGGAGGTTCCCACTAATGACTGACGCAACCCTCAGCTTCGAAGAGGCGATGGAGAAGTACGATCCCGTCCTGGGCTTCGAGGTCCACGTGGAGCTCAACACCAAGACGAAGATGTTCTCCTCCGCCCCGAACGTCTTCGGCGACGAGCCCAACACCAACGTCAACGAGGTGGACCTCGGCATGCCCGGCGTGCTGCCCGTGGTGAACAAGACCGCGATCGAATCCTCGATCAAGATCGGCCTGGCGCTGAACTGCAAGATCGCGGAGACCTGCCGCTTCGCCCGGAAGAACTACTTCTACCCGGACACTCCGAAGAACTTCCAGACCTCCCAGTACGACGAGCCCATCGCGTACGACGGCTACCTCGACATCGAGCTCTCCGACGGCACCGTGTTCCGCGTCGAGATCGAACGCGCCCACATGGAGGAGGACGCCGGCAAGCTGACCCACATGGGCGGCGCCGCCGGCCGCATCCAGGGCGCGGACTACTCCCTCGTGGACTACAACCGCTCCGGCGTGCCGCTCGTCGAGATCGTCACCAAGCCGATCGAGGGCGCCGGCAGCCGCGCCCCCGAACTGGCCAAGGCCTACGTGGCCGCGGTCCGCGAAATCGTCAAGAACCTCGGTGTCTCGGACGCCAAGATGGAACGCGGCAACGTGCGCTGCGACGCCAACGTCTCGCTCCGCCCGCACGGCCGCGAACGCTTCGGCATCCGCTCCGAGACGAAGAACGTCAACTCGCTGCGCGCCGTCGAGCACGCCGTCCACTATGAGATCCGGCGGCACGCCGCCGTCCTGGAATCCGGCGAGCCGGTCATCCAGGAAACCCGCCACTGGCACGAGGACACCCGCTCGACGACGTCGGGCCGGCCCAAGTCCGACGCCGACGACTACCGCTACTTCCCGGAACCCGACCTCGTCCCGATCACCGCCTCCCGCGAGTGGGTCGAGGAACTCCGGGCAACGCTGCCCGAGCCGCCGGCCGCCCGCCGCAAGCGCCTGCAGGCCGACTGGGGCTACTCCGACCTGGAGTTCCGCGACGTCGTCAACGCCGGCGTGATGGACGAGATCGAGGAAACCATCGCCGCCGGCGCCACCGCCACGGTGGCCCGCAAGTGGTGGATGGGCGAGATCGTCGGACGCGCCAAGATCGCCGACGTCGATCCCGGCCAGCTCGGCGTCGCACCGGCCACCATCGTGGAACTGAACCAGATGGTCGAGGACGGCAAGATCAACAACAAGATGGCCACCGAGGTCCTCGACGGCGTGCTCGCCGGCGAAGGCACACCGGCGGAAATCGTGGCGAAGCGCGGCCTGGCCGTGGTCTCCGACGACGGCCCCCTGCTCGAAGCCATCGACGCGGCCCTCGCCGCTCAGCCCGGCGTCGCGGACAAGATCCGTGGCGGCAAGCTCCAGGCGATCGGCGCGATCGTCGGCAGCGTGATGAAGGCCACCCGCGGCCAGGCCGACGCCGGACGCGTCAAGGAGCTCATCCTGGAGCGTCTCGGCGTCGAAGGCTAGGCCCTAGCCACCCACCAAATCGGTCATGATGGTCTGCAGCGCTTCGCAGACCATCATGACCGACGTGCGTTTAAGGTTCTCCGGGCGGGCCAGGACGTCGATCCGGCGCCGGGTGCTGATGCCTTCGAGCGGCCGCAGCACAATGTCCGGGTTCAGCACCGGCCGCGCCGTGTACCGGGGCAGCAGCCCGATCACACTCCCGGTCGCCACCAGGGCGGCCACCGTGGAGTAGTCGTTGATCCGGTGCACGATGTTCAGTTCCCGGCTGGAGACGGCCGCGACGGCGGAGAGTACGTCCGCGGGGGAGTACCCGGTGCGGCTGGTCACCCAGGGTTCGCCGACGACGTCCTCCGCCGTCACCGCCCGCTGGCCGGCCAGCCGGTGCCCGGCCGGCAGCGCGACATCCAGCGGCTCGTGCGCGAGCGGGATCACCGCGACGCGTTCCTCGGGCCAGCGCGGGCTGTGGTCCATCCGGTGCGCCAGCACCAGGTCATACCGGGCCGTCAGCGCCGGGAAATCCTGCTGCGCGACGTCCTCGTCGGAGAGCAGGATCCGCGGCTGCCCGGGCGCCCCGAGCAGCCGGGCGAGCGGCGCGAACAGCGCCTGCCCCGCGCTGTGGAAGCCGCTCAGCGTCACCGGCGCCACCGGGGACCCGTGGTACGCGCCGATCGCCGTCCGGGCATCGGCCATGGCACTGACGACGGCGGCCCCCGCATCCGCGAGCACCTGCCCGGCCTCGGTCAGGACGAGGTTGCGGCCCTCCTTGCGGGTCAGCGGCACCTCCACCGATTTCTGCAGCGCGGCCAACTGCTGCGACACCGCGGACGGCGTGACCAGCA
Source organism: Arthrobacter sp. (assembly GCA_035466775.1). Classification (GTDB taxonomy): domain Bacteria; phylum Actinomycetota; class Actinomycetes; order Actinomycetales; family Micrococcaceae; genus Arthrobacter. The sequence goes on along the minus strand of DATIUQ010000152.1, from coordinate 964 downwards.
GGGTTTCGGCGACCGCCTTGACGCTGCCCAGGGCCCCCAGTTCGCGGAGCATCTCAAGCTGGTGGATTTCCATGGGGCCCAGTCTATGCGCAAGGACTAGCTAAATCGTCGATTGAGAAAAATGCGGTTGTGCTAATGCTTTTCACCGGCTCTAATGGGGTGAGTTGTCCCACAGGCACGCTCTGCACCAGGGAGCGGCCACCACAGTTAGGAAGGCCCATGAAGGCTCTCTACAAGGCCGGCGCCCACGCAGGCTTCGAACTCGTCGACCGCCCGGAGCCTGAAACCGGCGCCGGCGATGTCAAGATCCGCGTCATGACCACCGGCATCTGCGGGACCGACCTGCACATCCAGTCCTGGGACGCCTGGGCGCAGGGCATCATCAACGCCCCGCTGATCGCGGGCCACGAGTTCTACGGCGAGGTCGTCGAGGTCGGCGAGGACGTCCGGGACGTCAAAATCGGGGACCGCGTCTCCGGCGAGGGCCACATCGTCTGCGGCATCTGCCGCAATTGCCGCGCCGGCCGCCGGCAGATGTGCATCAACACCGTCAGCGTCGGCGTCCAGCGCGACGGTGCCTTCGCCGAGTTCGTGGTGATCCCCGAGACCAATGTCTGGGTCCACACCGACGCCTCGGTCACCCCGGAACTCGGTGCCATCTTCGACCCCTTCGGCAATGCCGTCCACACCGCGCTCAGCTTCCCCCTCGTCGGCGAGGACGTGCTGATCACCGGCGCCGGGCCCATCGGGCTGATGGCGATCGCCGTCGCCCGCCATGCCGGCGCCCGCAAGATTGCCATCACGGACGTCTCCGCCCCGCGGCTGGAACTCGCCCGCAAGCTCGGCGTCGACCTCGCGATCGACGTCTCGAAGATGCGGGTCAAGGACGCCCAGCGCGAACTGGGCATGCGTGAGGGCTTCGACATCGGCATGGAAATGTCGGGACACCCCACGGCGCTGCCTG
>DATIUQ010000151.1:0-3216 GCA_035466775.1 Arthrobacter sp. | reverse complement strand
GGCGGCCTTTTCCGAGCCGAAGGATGCCTCGAGGAGGCCTTCGGCCAGCTCACGGCCGCCGCGGGCCTGCCGTGGGCTGGACATCGCTGCTTCGTGGAAGTCCTTCATGATCTGCTCGGCGACTTCCGGGTCCACCTTCCGCAGGCGGACGATTTCCGCGGCGATGTCCTCGGCTTCGGCGTCGTTGAACTGGGCCATCACCTTTGCGGCGTTGGCCGGGCTCATCTGCATCAGAACGACGGCGGCACGCTGGGTACCGGTGAGGGTCGAATCGGCTAGTTTCATACCGGCTGCCTGTCATCCATGAGGCCGCGCAGGTAGTCGGCCGCTTTCTCCGGGTTGGAGGCGACCATGTTGTCGATCTCGAAGCGGCGCCGCTCGGCCTCCACCTGCGCGGGCGGCGGCACCATCGGCGGCAGGGCGGTGAGCGGGATGGCCGATGTCACGGGTGCCGGAGGCAGCGCCGTGACGGTGGGCATCACCGGAATCATTTCCAGGTCGAGGCGTTCGCCGAGGTCCACCGGTTCGCGCTTCTGCCGGCGGCGAAGCACCAAGGCGACGACGAGGGCCAGGATCAGCAGGCCCAGCAGGATGCTGCCGGCCGTGACCAGGGTGCCGAAGAAGGCGGACTGCTTCTGGGCTTCGAGGTCGGCTTTGGCGGCTTCGAGGGATGCGGCAGCCTGGTCCGCGGCGGCGGTGCTGAACGGCACCACTTCGACCGTCACGACGTCGCCCCGGGCGGCGTCGACCCCGGCGGCGGCGGTGACGAGCGCGGACAGCGACGCGAGGTTGATTCCGCCGGCGGCGGCCTGGTCGACGGCCACGGAAATGGTCTGCCGCCTGACGGCGCCTGCCGGGATGACCCGGTCCTCGGTGATCTTGTTGACGGCGTTGTTCTTGGTCTCGGTGGACGAATCGAAGCTGCCGTTGCCGCTCGTGCCGCCGGGAACGGCAATGTTGTCCGGGCCGAGGACGCCCGCGGCGCCTCCCCCAGTGCCGGTGTACGTCTCGGTCTTGGAGGATTCGCTGAGCGGAAGGGCGCCTTCGGCGTTGGTGAACGTTTCGCTCTTCTGCTGGGCGGATTCGCCGGTGACGTCCGCGGCCACAGCCACGGTGGAATTCCCCGGCCCCACCACGCGGTCCATGACAGCCTTCACGGCGTCGGAGGTGCGCTGCTGGTAGTCGGTGGCCTGCTTGGATGCGGATCCTGCTGCGCCGCCGCCGACGGAAGACAGGACGTTGCCCTGCGAGTCGACGACCGAGACGTTGGCGGGCTTGAGGTTTTCGATGGCGGCCGAGGTCAGGTGGACGATCGCCTGGACCTTGTCGCCGGAAAGCGTGGACCCGGGGGCGGTCTCCACGAAGACGGAGGCGGTGGTGTCCGGGGCCTTCGAGACAAAAACGGTCTTTTCCGGAATCGCGAGGCGGACGGCGGCGGTCTTCACGCCGTCCATGGCCGAGATTGTGCTCGCCAGCTCGCCTTCGAGGGCGCGCTTGTAGGTGACGGACTGCTGGAATTCGGACGAGGTGACGCCCATCTTGTCCAGCAGGGAGTAGCCGGTGGCGGCGGCTGTGGGGAGCCCCGCGGCAGCGGCCTTGAGGCGCTCGTCGTAGACCCTGTCCTGCGGCACGAGGATCGTGGAGCCGCCGTCGCTGAGCTCATACGGCACGTTGTCAGCGCGCAACTGCTCCACGATGCCGTTGGCATCGGTGTCTTTGAGGCCGGAGAACAACGGCGTGAGGGCAGGCTTGGACAGCCAGGCCGAGAGGGCAATGATGCCGACCACCAGCAGGGCGGCGCCGATGGCGGCGACCGTGCGCTGCCCGGTGGTGAAACCTTTGAGGCCCGCGCCGAAGCGCTGGAAGAAGACCGTGATCTGCGGAGGCATCAGGCCTGCATCCTCATGATCTCGTTGAATGCGTCAACGCCCTTGTTGCGCATGGTGGCTACGAGCTCGAGGGTGATCTGGGCGCGGCTGGCTGCGAGGGTGGCGTTGTGGATGTCGTCCAGGTTGCCGGTGACGGCGGAGACGGCGAGCTCTTTCGACGTCGACTGCAGCTGCTGGAGGTTGTCCACCGCGCCTGTGAGGGACGCGCCGAAGGCGGATCCGTCAGTGCCGGTGGCGGCGCCCGCACCGGAGAGGTAGTCGGTGGGCATGACTCCCTGGACGGGGGCGATTGGGGAAACAGGCATCAGGATCGTCCAATCTCAAGGGCGGCCAGGTAGCTTTCGCGGGCGCGGTCCACTACCTGCGCGTTTGCCTGGTAGCCGCGCTGGGCGATGATAAGGGCGCCCATCTGTTCGGCCATGTCAATGTCCGGGTACTTCACGTTGCCATCGGCGTCCGCCAGGGGGTGGTCCGGCTGGTACACGATCCGACCTTCGCCGTTGCCGAGCTGCGTGCTCTTGACGTAGACGCCGCTGCCCTCGGCACCTTCGGCGGCCTCGACGTACTTGGCTTGGAATGCCGGTCCGTTGGTGCGGGAGGCGTTGTTCATGTTGGCCAGGTTGTCCGAAACGGAGTCGAGCCACTTGCGGTGCACGGTCAAGGCCGAGCCGGCGATGCCGATTGCGTCGAAGGTCATTAGTTGGTCCTCATCGCGGCGCGCACTGCATTGAATTCCCCGCCGATGGCGCGGGCGGCGAACTGGAAGCGCAGCACGGTGTCGATGTTGGACAGGGTCTCGGTGTCCAGGTTGACGTTGTTGCCGTTCAGCTGGGTGGGCTCCAGCGAGGTGCCGGTGGTGGCTCCGACGCTGCCGTTCCCGGAGCGAACGGAGTCCGCTAGGGCTGCCTCGAAGTTGACGCGCTTCGCGTGGTAGTTCGGCGTATTGACGTTCGCGATGTTGTTCGCGATGGCGCGCTGGCGCAGCGCCAGGCCGTCCATGGCGCTGGCCAAGGCGGCGGAAGTCACGGATTCGAGCACAGAGTCCTGCCTGGGATGGTGGGGTGGCCGATCCGTGGCCGTTAAACGAGCGATCCGTGCTCTATCAGTGGTTATCGGCACTGGTCAGCCGCGCGTTAGCAGAAAATATGAAAGTATTTGTGCAGGTTTTTCCAGGCTGCTTTACCGGGTGGCCTCCTGGCTATGACGGCTCTTCCTAGTGGGCATTTCAGCCGTTGACGTCGAGGTAGACGGCAGCGGATGGATCCCCGACGCCGGGAACGGAGGCGACCGCCTGCAGCTGCCGCGCGACGTCCAGCCGGGCTTCCTC
>DATIUQ010000150.1:0-2293 GCA_035466775.1 Arthrobacter sp. | reverse complement strand
ATGTGAGCCAGCTGTGACTACTTCTTTGTCGACCGCACCTTCGACCCCCCAGAAGCCCCTCTTCGGCACCGTCCTCGTCGCCAACCGCGGCGAGATCGCGTGCCGCGTGATCCGCACCCTGCGGGCGCTGGGCATCCGTTCAGTGGCGGTCTATTCCGACGCCGACGCCGGAGCCCGGCACGTGCGCGAGGCCGACGTCGCCGTGCGGATTGGCCCGGCGGCCGCGGCCGAGAGCTACCTCAAGATCGAGGCCATCCTCCAGGCCTGCCGCGACACCGGCGCGGAAGCCGTGCACCCCGGCTACGGCTTCCTCAGCGAAAACGTCGACTTTGCCCGCGCCCTGGAGAAGGCCGGGATCACGTTCATCGGCCCCGGCGTCGAATCCCTCAACGTCATGGGCGACAAGATCCGCTCCAAGAACCACGTCACGGGCTACGGCGTGCCCGTGGTCCCGGGCATCGCCGAACCCGGCATGAGCGACGCGCAGCTCATCGCGGCCGCGGCGGGCGTGGGCTTTCCGCTGCTGATCAAGCCCTCCGCCGGGGGCGGCGGCAAGGGCATGCACATCGTCGAACGCCCCGAGGACCTCGAGGCCACTCTGGCGACGGCCCGCCGGGTCGCGGCCAGCGCCTTCGGCGACGACACCCTGTTCCTGGAACGCCTGGTCCTGGCCCCGCGCCACATCGAGGTGCAGGTCCTCGCGGACAACCACGGCAATGTCATCCATCTGGGGGAGCGCGAGTGCTCGCTGCAGCGCCGGCACCAGAAGGTCATTGAGGAAGCTCCGTCCCCGCTGCTGGAATCCCTGCCCGACGGCGCCGAGATCCGGGCCCGCCTCGGCGAGGCCGCCTGCAACGCCGCGCGGAGCGTCAACTACTCCGGTGCCGGCACCGTGGAATTCCTCGTCTCCGACAACGCCCCGGACGAGTTCTTCTTTATGGAGATGAACACCCGGCTGCAGGTCGAACACCCGGTTACCGAGATGGTCACCGGCGTCGACCTGGTTGAATGGCAGGTGCGCATCGCCGCCGGCGAGGAACTCACCGTCCGGCAGGACGACGTCGTCCTTAACGGACACTCGGTGGAGGCGCGCGTGTACGCCGAGATCCCGGAGAAGAACTTCCTGCCTTCCACTGGACATGTCCTCCTTCTGGACGAGATCCCCGGCCCCGCCCAGCGGCCCAGCGCCCCGGCCCGCAACGAGGTCGAAACAACCCGCGGCCGCGTCCGGGTGGACTCGGCCCTGCTGGACGGCCTTGAGATCTCTTCGAGCTACGACCCGATGATCTCCAAGGTCATCGCGTGGGGCCAGGACCGCACCGCGGCCCTGGATACCCTCGACGAGGCGCTGGCCGGGTACACCGCGCTCGGGATCGACACCAACGTCGAGTACCTGCGGCTGCTGATCAACGACGCAGACGTCCGCGCGGGCCGGCTCGACACCGGCCTGATCGAACGCAAGATGCCGGACTTCAGCTTCCGGCGGGTGGGGGATGCCGAACTCGTGGTCGCGGCCTTGTGCGCCTTGGCCATGGCGGAGGAATCCGCGCGGGAGGACCGTGACGACAACCCCTGGCGGCGCCGCGACGGCTGGCGGATCACCTCCCCGGCAGCGCGGCGGATCAGCCTGGGCACCTCCGACGGCGGCGTTGCCACAGTGGAGGTCAGCGGCCCGGTCGCGGGTGAACAGGTCAGGGTGAGCGTGAACGGAGGCCCGCAGCTCACGGCCTTCCTGCAGTTCACCGCGCGGGATCGCCCGGTGCTCACCCTCGAGGGCGAGACCAGCAGTTATGCCCTTGCCCCCGTTCGCACCGGTCCTCCGGCCCAGAGCTGGATGGCTCCCGATCCCCGCGTCCTGTCGGAAATCTTCCTCGGCAACGAGGGCTGGTCCTGCCGCCTTGAGGTGCTCACCCGCGAGTCCCGGCTGGCCCGGGTGCTGGCCGCGATTGAGCGGGAGGAAGGCGCCGCCGACCCGGCGGTGCGTTCGCCGATGCCGGGCACGGTGGTGTCAGTCTCCGTCAACAACGGGGACGCCGTCACCGCGGGGCAGGTCCTGCTCGCGGTGGAAGCCATGAAGATGGAGCACCAGCTCGTCGCGCCGCTGGACGGAACCGTGCACATCAGCATCGCCACCGGCGACCTCGTGAAGGCAGACCAGGTCCTCGCCACCATCCACCCGGCCGCGCCGGCCGAACCTTCAAAAGCCGAGGACACCATCGAGGAAGCAGTCATCGCCATGGGCGCCGCGGACTAGCCTCACAGCTTCACCACAAAACCACAGTTCCAGACAGCA
>DATIUQ010000149.1:0-8360 GCA_035466775.1 Arthrobacter sp. | reverse complement strand
GATGGCCCGCTTCAGCAGGGACGTGTACACGATGTCCGGGAGGATGTTGTTCTCCACGAGCAGCTCGCCACCGCGGATCGCCTCGGCCCGGCCCTGGTCGTTGAGGTCAACGTCCACCCAGCCGGTGAACAGGTTCTTGGCGTTCCATTCGCTGTGGCCGTGGCGCAGCAGAATCAGCTTATAAGTCATGGTTTTCATCCTAGCGGAGCGGTCCCGAGGGGTGCCGTGCGTTACATCGCGGGCGTGCGGCCGCACCGGTGGAGGATAAGGTGGGCAGGTGGTGCAGAAGGCTGAGCGGGTGGCGCCCCCGCATACCCACGTAGTGGACAAACGCGGCATGGACACACGCAGCACCGAAAAACGCGGCGTGGCTAAAAGCGGACCCCGCGCCCGCCGTCCGGTGGGCAACGTTACCCGCGGGACCACCAACCCCAACCGGATGCGGCGGCTGGACCGCTGGCTGACCGGTCCGCAGGCCTGGCGGCTGCGCGCGGCGGCCGATCCCCTTGTGGTGGATCTGGGCTACGGCGCGTCCCCGGCCACCGCCGTCGAACTCTTTGAACGGCTGTCCGCGGTCCTGCCCGGGGTGCGGGTGGTCGGCGTCGAAATCGAGCCCGAACGGGTCCGGCTGGCCAGGGAACTGGCACGGCCCGGCCTGAGCTTCCAGCTGGGCGGGTTCGAGCTTCCGGTGGCCGGCAGGCCGGTCCTGGTGCGGGCGTTCAACGTGCTCCGGCAGTACGAGGAAGCCGATGTCGCGGCCATCTGGCGCCTGGTGCAAGGGCGGCTGGCGCCGGACGGGCTTTTTATTGACGGCACCTGCGACGAGATCGGCCGCCGCGTGACGTGGGTGGCGCTGGACGCCGAGCGGCCGCTAAGCCTGAGTCTGTCGATGCGGTTCGGGAGTTTCGCACTGCCCTCCGACGTGGCCGAGCGGCTGCCGAAGGCGCTGATCCACCGGAACATCCCGGGCGAGAACATCCACGCCTTCCTCCAAGCCATGGACAAGGCCTGGCTCGAGGCGGCGCCGCTGGCCTCGTTTGGGAACCGGCAACGCTGGACGGCAATGTGCCGGTCACTGCGCGACGGCGGCTGGCCGGTCCTGGACGGCCCGTCCCGGTGGCGGTTGGGAGAACTAACGGTCGGCTGGGACGCGGTGGCGCCGGCTTAATTGGTAAAGGTCACCAGGGTTAATTGGTTAAGGTCACCAGGGGCCGTAGGGGCCCATGTTGCGGCTCCCGCCGCGGCCGGCGTCCTTGACCGCAGGGCGGACGTCGGCGAGGTAGACGGACGCCGCCGTCACGGCGACCAGGCCGAACAGTCCCAGCGGGCCCAGGAGGCCACCGCCGCCGCCCAGGAGGGAGAGCAGGCCGACGGCCAGGGCGCCGCCGGTGACGGCCAGCCAGAAAGTCTTGGTGCGCTTGGAGACGGCTTCGAACGCGTTCGCCTTGTGCCGCAGGCAGTCAAAGAACGCCCACACCTCGAGGGCGAGGGCTACCAGGGCCAGGAGAAAATAGATCCCTGTTTCGACATAGTAAATAAGCGCTCTTCCGTCCATCCCCCCAGCCTAACCGCCCAGAGTGGCAAGAGCCTGTTCCAAATCGGCCCAAAGGTCCTCGACGTTTTCGATCCCGACGCTCATCCGCACCAGGTTCTCCGGCACACTGGCCGGTTCGGCCGTGTGCCGCCGCCGCCGTTCGATCAGGGACTCCACGCCCCCCAGGGAGGTGGCCGGCAGCCACAGCTTCAGGGCACGGATCATCCGGTCCGCGGCGTCGGCTCCGCTGAGGCCGCCGGTGAGGCCACCGCCGCCGCTGCCGCTGTTTCCGCTGCTGGGGATCGGGGCCATTTCAATGCACAGCACCGAGCCGAAGCCCTTCATCTGGCTTTTGGCCCGCTCGTGGCCGGGATCCGAGGGGAGGCCCGGGAACCGGATGCTGCCGACCCGGGGGTGCGTGCTCAGCCGCTCCGCCAGCACCGCCGCCGAGGCCTGCGACCGCTCGACGCGCAGGGCCAGGGTGCGCAGTCCGCGCAGCGCCAGCCAGGCCTCGAACGGCCCCGCGATGCCGCCGTGGATGGTGCGGTGGTGCAGCAGCGAGGCTCGGAGTCCGGCGTCGGACGTCACCAGGGCGCCCAGCACGACGTCGGAATGGCCGGAGAGGTACTTCGTCACCGAATGCAGGACGACGTCGGAACCCAGAGCCAGCGGCTGCTGCACGAGAGGCGTGGAGAAGGTGTTGTCGGTGACGACGACGGCGCCTGCCGCGTGCGCGGCGGCCGTCAGCGCGCGGATGTCCGCGACGCCAAGCATCGGGTTGGTGGGGCTCTCGAGCCAGAGCATGCTGGCGGGCCGTCCGTCCGCCGGGGCGAGCTGCGCCAGAACGGCGTCGGTGTCCGCGATGTCCACCGTCCGCAGTTCCAGGAAGCCTTTCCCGGCAAGTTCCGTGGCCATAACCAGGGAACCTGCGTAGCTGTGGGACGGCATGACCAGCACTCCCCCGGCGGGAACGAGGGACAGGGCCGAACTGACGGCGGCGAGGCCGGAGGCGTAGAGCAGGCCCGGGAGTGTGGCGCCTTCAAGCTGGCCGAGGGCTTCCTCGAACGGGTCCCAAGTGGGGTTGGAATACCGTCCGTAGCCGCGGTCGCCGTCGCCCAGCGGTCCCGTGCCGAAGTAGGTCGAGGAGAGCACCAGCGGAGGGTTGACCGGCTCATCACGTTGACGCGGCGGCCGGCCCGCCGCCACGACGACTGTTTCTGCGGAGAGCGCGGCTGCGTGTTCTTCGGAAAGACTCATGGTCACAGGGTACTTCGGGGCCCCGCAGGGCACCCAAGGCGTTACGCCGCGGCACGATTCTGTCAGGGATTGTCGGTAGGCTAGAACAGTGACCACCCAGAACCCCGGACTGTTTATCGCCTTCGAAGGCGGCGACGGCGCCGGCAAGTCCACGCAGGCAGCTGAGCTGGCCGCGGCCCTTGAGTCGCGCGGCCTCACGGTGCGGCGGACCCGGGAGCCGGGCGGCACTCCGATCGGCGAGAAACTGCGCTCCCTGGTCCTGGACCACGGGCACGGCCACATCGACGCACACACCGAAGCCCTGATCTTCGCGGCGTCCCGCGCCGCCCATGCCAGCCAGGTGATCCGCCCCGCCCTCGAACGCGGCGAGATTGTCCTCACCGACCGGTACATCGACTCCTCGGTCGCCTACCAGGGTGCGGGCCGTGACCTCGGCACCGACGCCGTCCGGGACATCAACGACTGGGCCACCTCCGGCCTGCAGCCGGACCTGACCGTACTGCTCGACGTCGACCCCGAGGTCGGCCGCCGCCGCCGCACGGCGGGCGACGCGGCTGAGGACCGGCTGGAATCCGAGGCCGATGAATTCCACGCCCGGATCAGGACCGCCTTCCTCAGCCTCGCCGCGGCCCGGCCGGAGCAGTACCTCGTCCTCCCCGCCCACCTCCCGGTCGATGAACTGGCCGCCCGGATCCTCGAGAGGGTGGAGTCCCTGTTGCCCCTCCACCGCGCGGTGAAGTCATGAGCGTCTGGGACGACCTCCAGGGCCAGCCCGCCGTCGTCGACCAATTGCGCCTGGCAGCGCGGGGTGAGGGCCTGACCCATGCCTGGCTTTTCACCGGCCCGCCGGGTTCCGGCCGGTCCAACGCGGCGAAGGCCTTTGCCGCCGCGTTGAACTGCGACCAGGAGGACGTCAGCCTGCGCGGCTGCGGCGAATGCGCGGCCTGCCTGACGATTCTGGGCGAAACACACTCGGATGTGGCCTTTGTGCGCACCGAAAAGGTCACTATCACGATTAGTGAAGCCCGCGACCTGGTCTCCACTGCCGGGAACCGGCCCTCCTCGGCGCGCTGGCGCATCATCGTCGTGGAGGACGCGGACCGGATGGCGGAACGCACCACCAATGTGCTGCTCAAGGCGATCGAGGAGCCCACCCCCCGAACTGTCTGGATGCTGTGCGCGCCCTCCCCCGCCGACGTCCTGGTCACTATCCGCTCGCGCTGCCGCCCGGTGGCACTGCGGCTTCCGCCGGCGGCCGACGTCGCGGCGCTGCTGGTCAAGCGCGACGGCATCGACCCCGAGGTTGCCGAACGTGCCGCCCGGGCAGCGCAAAGCCATGTCGGGATCGCCCGCCGTCTGGCCCGGGATCCCGAAGCCCGCGAACGGCGTCTCGAAACAGTGCGGTTCCCGCTGGGCCTCCGGGGTGTCACCGCTGCCGTGCTCATGGCGGAGAAGCTTGTTAAGATCGCCACCGAGGAAGCCAACAGCTCCAACGACGAGCGCGACGCCGCCGAGAAAGCCGCCTTGCTCGCCACCCTCGGGGCGCCCGAAAGCGGCACGCTGCCGCCGGCCATGCGCGGCCAGGTCAAGCAGCTCGAGGATGACCAGAAGCGCCGCGCCAAGCGTTCGGTGACCGACTCCCTCGACCGCACGCTGACCGACCTGCTGTCTTTCTACCGGGATGTGCTGATCATCCAGATGGGGAACGCCGTGGAACTGGTCAACGTTGAACTCAGGAGTGAACTGGTTGAGTTTGCCAGCCACTCCTCTGCAGAAACCACCCTTGCCCGCATGGATGCCATCAACAAGGCCCGCAACCGGATCACGACCTCCAACGTGGCCCCGCTGCTGACCATCGAGTCCATGGCCGCCAGCCTCATCTGAGGGGCCGTCCAGTCCCTTCCCCGGTGAACCGACCATCCCGCTCAGACCCTCCAAGGAGAACCGTATGAAGCCTGCACGAGCAGTGTCCGCCAGATCCCGATCCGTAGCGATCGGCCTGCGGGCAGCCGGTGCCATGGCCCTGGCCCTGGTGCTTTCCTCGTGCAGCCTCTTCGGCGGCGACAGCGGGGCGAAGAGCCCCAGCACACCGAATCCGGAGATCGCCGACGCCGCGCCCGCCGACCTCCGCAGCTACTACACGCAGCAGGTCGACTGGGTCCCGTGCGAGTCGGACTTCACCTGCGCCAAGATCAAGGTCCCGCTGGACTACAGCAAACCGGACGGTGACAGCATCGAAATCGCGGCGCTCAAACTGTCTACCAAGGGCAGCAAGAAGGGCAGCCTGCTGGTCAACCCCGGCGGCCCCGGCGGCTCGGGCTACGACTTCGTCCGCGACGCCGGCTCCACCAACATCTCGGAGAAGGTCCGCGCCAACTACGACATCGTCGGTTTCGATCCGCGCGGCGTGAACCGCTCCGCCCCGGTCACGTGCCTCACCGACCAGGAGCGCGACGCCTCCCGGGCGAAGGCCTATGCACTTGACACGGACGCGGGGCTGGCCGAGGCCCTCGCCGACAACAAGGCCATCGCCGACAAGTGCGCGGAAAAGACCGGCCCCGTGCTGGGCCACATCGACACTGTCAGCGCCGCCAAGGATCTCGACATCCTGCGCGGTGTACTCAATGACAACAAGCTCAACTACCTCGGCTACTCCTACGGCACCTTCCTCGGCTCCACCTATGCCTCGTTGTTCCCGGACAAGGTCGGCCGGATGGTCCTCGATGGCGCGATGGATCCGTCGCTGAGCTACGAGGAGCTGACGAGCGGACAGGCGAAGGCGTTCGAGAAGGCCATCCTCGCCTACGTGACGCATTGCCTCGACAGCAGCGGCTGCCCGCTCAGCGGCACCCCGGAGGAGGCTGTCGGCCAGATCCAGGACATCATCAAGGCCGTGGAGGCGGAACCGAGGCCCGCAAAGGACGGCCGGATGGTCAACGCCTCCATGTTTGTCAGCGGCTTCATCCTGCCGTTCTACAACGATGACAACTGGCCGTTGCTGACCCAGGCCCTGGGCAGCGCGCTCAAGGGTGACGTGTCGCCGATGCTCCGGCTCGCCGACTTTGGCGCGGACCGGGAGCAGAACGGCAAGTACACCGCGAATTCGACCTTTGCCTTCGGCGCCATCAACTGCCTGGACTACCCCATGGTGACGGATACGGCCGGGATGCGTGCGGACGAGCAGCAACTCCGCCAGGATTCCCCCACCCTCGGCTACTACTTCGCCTACGGTGGCACCAACTGCAAGGACTGGCCGTACCAAAGCGTCCGGACCCCGGCGCCGGCGGACTACAAGGGTTCGACGGAGATCGTCGTGATCGGCACCACGGGTGACCCGGCCACCCCGGTGGAATGGGCCAGCGAGCTGCGCAAGCAGCTGGGGACAGCCGCGCTGCTGACGTGGAAGGGCGAGGGCCACACGGCCTACGGCCGCTCCAACGACTGCATCGGCGACGCCGTGGACAGCTACCTGGTGGACGGCAAGACCCCGGCTGACAACACCGTCTGCTGAGGCGTCGGGCACTCATTTTGACCCGGGCCGGAGGACTCAACTACAGTTATCTCTGGCATGAAGCGCCCGGGTAATCCGGACACTTGATGCGGTTGCTTCCTTAGCTCAGTTGGTAGAGCGTCTCACTCGTAATGAGAAGGTCGCCAGTTCGATTCTGGCAGGAAGCTCAATTATCGGCCCCGGCGCAGTCGTCGGGGCCGTTTTCCTTTCCCCGCTAGTGGCCCCGCGGCTGCGGTCCTGGGGCACTTTGACACGGACACGCCGCGAACGCCCGGCCCAGGGGCCGCAATCGTGTCCAAAGGCGCCCCGGACGGCGGGCCTGCCGCCAACGCTCCCCACCAGGGTCCCCCACCGAGACCCTCCACACCCCTACGATGGATCGGGTGAAGAGCACAAAAGGGGCCTGCTACACGGTCACGGCCGCGCTGATGCTGGCATCCGCGCCCTTGGTCCTCGCATTGCCGGCCACCGGCGCCCCCTGCGACCCTGTCGGAGGGATCGTCCCGGCGCTGATCTGCCCGACGTCGCCGGACCGTCCAAAACCCAAGGCAACGCCGGTCCCGACAGCAAGCGCCACCAGCGTTCCGATCTCCCCCGCAGCCCCGCCCGGAACGGCCCCGGCTCCGCGCCTCCCGGCGGTTCCCTCCCCGCCAGGCACCCGCGCTGCAGCACCCACCGCAGATCCCGGCACCCAGCCGCCGGCCGGGACTTCGCCGACGATCACGTCTTCCGCCGATGCCAGCACGGCCACCCCGACGGCGGCCCCGGCAGCGCCCGCCCCGACGGCAACGGCGGGCGCACTGGCAGCGGAACCGGCCTCCGGAGGCCTGGATGGCCGCAGCGTCGCCGGCGCACTCCTGCTGGCACTCGGTGGCCTGTTGGCGATCGTGTGGGTTTTACTGGACCTCCGTACGTCCGCCTGACAGCAAGCGGGCCTCCCGGGCCCTTGTCCTGCCGCGCTGCGTCCGCGAGCCTTGGGAAATGAACCGGCCCCACCGAAGCGACTCAGCCCGGGCCAGGCGGTCCGCGCCCGACGGGGCGCGCCGGCGCGTGCTCTGGGGCCCGGTGGTCGGGCTCGGGCTCGTCAGCCTGGCCGCCGACGTCGTCTCCGACGGCGCCCGGCCGCTGGCTGGCCCCCTGCTCGCGCAGTTGGGCGCCTCCGCGCTGGCCGTCGGCCTCGTGACGGGCGCCGCCGAAGCGGCGGCGCAGGGACTCCGGCTGGTGTTCGGCCCCTGGGCGGACCGCACCGGCAGATACTGGACGTTCACGCTGGCCGGCTACGCCCTCACCGCGGTCTGCGTGCCCCTGCTCGCCGTCGCGCCTCTGGCCGGGACGTCCGGACTGGTTCTGGCTTCGGTGCTGATCATCGGGGACCGGATCGGAAAAGCCGTCCGCAGCCCGGCAAAGACGGTGCTGCTGGCCGCCGTCGCCAAACCGGTCGGCCGGGGCCGCGGCTTCGCCGTCCACAAGTCCCTGGACCTTGTCGGAGCCCTTCTCGGGCCCGTCCTGGTCGCCGCGGTTTTCACGGCCACCGGAAACCTCTCGGCCGCCTTCGCCGTGCTGTCCATTCCGGCGGCGGCGGCGATGTTCCTGCTGTTCTGGCTGCGCCGCCGGATCCCCGATCCCGGCGCCGGCCGGCAAGCGGCGGCCCCGGCCGGCCAAGCCTCGGAAAACGCCGTCGATCCGGCGCCTCCGGGCGTGGCCGGCCGTCCGGCGTCGTTGTTCACCGGGAGCTTTGCCCTGTTCGCTGCCGCCGCCTTCTGCTGGAGCGCCGGCCTGGTTGCCTTCGGCGTCATCTCCTTCCACCTCACGACGACGGCGGCCGTTCCGGTGTCCGTGGTCGCGCTGCTGTACGCGGCCGCGATGGCGGCGGCCGCCCTGGGCGCCCTGGCCAGCGGCGCCCTCTACGACCGCTCCGGCGCCTGGGTGCTCCTCTCGATTCCCGTGCTGACCGCCGTCGTGCCGGTGCTGGCCCTGGCCCCGGCGGCCGTGCTGGCGTTCGCCGGGGTGCTCGCGTGGGGCACCGCACTGGGCATCCAGGACTCGACCGTCAAGGCG
>DATIUQ010000148.1:0-5417 GCA_035466775.1 Arthrobacter sp. | reverse complement strand
AGATCGAGAAATCGGCGTCGTAGCCCAAGGCGAGCTGGCCCTTGCCGGAGAGTCTGGCCAGGGCGGCCGGCTTCCCGGCCATCCAGGACACCACCTGTTCCAGCGGAATGCCGCGCTGCCGGGCCTCCGTCCAGATCAGCGGCAGGCCCAGCTGGAGCGAGGAAACCCCGCCCCAGGCCACGGCGAAGTCGCCGTTTTCCAGGTCCTTGAGGTCCAGGGTGGACGGGGAGTGGTCGGAGACGATGCAGTCGATCGTGCCGTCCTCCAACCCCTTCCACAGCAGTTCCCGGTTGGCGGCCTCCCGGATCGGCGGGCAGCACTTGTAGGCAGTGGCCCCGTCGGGGATTTCCTCGGCCGTGAGGGTCAGGTAGTGCGGGCACGTCTCGACGGTGAGGCGGACGCCGTCGCGCTTGGCGCTGGCGATCATGGGCAGGGCGTCCGAGGAGGACAGGTGCACGATATGGGCGCGGGCGCCGGTCCAGCGGGCCCGTTCGATCACCTCGGCGATGGCCTTGTTCTCCGCGCCGCGGGGCCGTGACGCGAGGAACGCCGCATACTGGACGCCGCCCGCGTGCGGGGCCCGGTCGATCGCCCGGGAGTCCTCGGCGTGGACGATCATGAGCGAATCGAAGGACTGGAGCTCGGCGAGGTCCTCTTCCAGCTCCTCGGCGTCCAAATGCGGGAATTCGTCCACGCCGGAGGGCAGCAGGAAACACTTGAAGCCAAAGACGCCCTCCTCGTGCAGCGCGCGGAGCTCCGCTTTGTTGCCGGGCACCGCCCCGCCCCAGAAACCGACGTCCACGAACGCCTGGCCCCCGGCCACCTCGCGCTTGCGGTTGAGGCCGTCCACCGTGGTGGTGGGCGGGATGCTGTTCAGCGGCATGTCGATGATCGTGGTCACGCCGCCGGCCGCCGCAGCCCGGGTCGCGGAGGCAAAGCCCTCCCACTCGGTGCGGCCGGGCTCGTTGACGTGCACATGCGTGTCCACCAGGCCCGGGATGAGCGTTTCATCGGCGGCGAGCTCAATGACTTCCGTGCCGGACAGCCCGACGCCGAACGGCTCGACGGCGGCGACCTTGCCGCCCCGGACCCCCACCTCGCGCGGCGCGGTCCCCGCCGTCGTCAGGACGCGCTGCCCCCGGATGACGAGGTCGAAGGTTTCTTCAGGCATTCGGGCTCTCCTTGCTCACTGTTTCTACCTTGCTTCCGGCCTCCACGGGACGCACCCACGAACCGTCGCGGGGCACATTGGGGGAGTCGGCGTCGTAAATTTGCGACGGCGGCCGGCGTGTCCGTGTCGAAGTGCCCCCTGACGGGCGACGACGGCGACGGCGACGGCGGCGGCGGCGGCGGCGGTGCGGTCAACGGGCCGGCTGGCGGAGGGCCCAGTCGAACGCGGTTGCCGCCGGTTCCTTGTACTCGAGGCCGATGTAGCCCTCGTAGCCGAGCCGGCGGCTGCGGGCGATCCAGTCGTCCAGGGGAAGCCCACCTGTTCCGGGGGCACCGCGGCCGGGGCTGTCAGCGATCTGGATGTGGCCGAAATCCTGGGCGTGCCTGTCGATGACGGCGCCGACGTCGTCCCCGTTGACGGACAGGTGATAGAAGTCGGCGAGGAGCTTGATGTTCCCCGCGCCGGTTTCCGCCTTGACCCGGGAGATGACCCGGAGGGCGTCGTCGGCGGTGAGGAGCGGGTAGCGCGGGGCGCCGCTGACCGGTTCAAGCAGCACGGTTCCCCCGATGCGGGCCACGGCGGCGGCCGCGGCCGCGAGGTTCCGGACTGCCAGTTCGTCCTGGGCTTCGGGGGTGTGCCCGTCCATCCGGTTGCCGTAGAGGGCGTTGAAGGACCTGCAGCCGAGCCGTCCGCCGATGCCCGCCACCGCGTCGATGTTGTCCGTGAATTCGGCGGAACGGCCCGGCCAGGACAGCAGGCCGCGGTCGCCGGCCGGCATGTCGCCGGCGTTGAAGTTCAGGCCGGTGAGCTGGACGCCCGCGTCGGTGACTGCCCGTTCGAAGCGGGTGAGCGCGGCGTCGCCGGGGACGGAGCGTGTGAAGGGCCACCAGAACTCGACGGCGTCAAAGCCGGCAGCCTTCGCCGCGGCGGGCCGTTCCAGCAGCGGCAGTTCGGTCAGCAGGATGGAGCAGTTCACGGAGTACGCCATAGTGGGTCCTTTCCGGTGCGCGGGGGCAACTACCCCTTCGTGGGATCCTTCCGGGCTGCGAGGCCCACCAGCGCCCCGACGGCCACGCCGATCAGCAGGCCCGTGAAGGGCTTGTCGGCCGTGACCACGCCGATGACCAGGCCGAGGGCCGCGCCAAGGAGCATTCCGATCCACAGGGACTCGTACTTCACAGCCTCAGGCTAGCAAGGCCTGTCTAGGTCAGGCGGACCTGCCGGTTGACGTCCTTGTAGAGCAGGTAGCGGAACGGGCCCGGTCCGCCGGCGTAGCAGGCCTGCGGGCAGAACGCGCGGAGCCACATGAAGTCGCCGGCCTCGACTTCCACCCAGTCGTCGTTGAGCCGGTAGACACCCTTGCCCTCCAGGACAAAGAGCCCGTGTTCCATCACATGGGTCTCGGCGAAGGGGATCGACCCGCCGGGCTGGAACGTGACGATGTTGACGTGCATGTCATGGGCCAGGTCGTCCGGGTCCACGAACCGGGTGGTCGCCCAGGCGCCGTTTGTGCCGGGCATGGGCCGGGGCTCGACGTCTTGGTCCCGGGTGACGAAAGATTTCGCCGTGAACCCGTCCAGCGGCTCATAGGCCTTGCGGATCCACTGGAAACTGGCGGCCTCCCCGGCGCCGTCGTTGGACACTTTCCAGTCCGAACCCGCGGCGAGGTAGGCGTAGCCGCCGGGCTCAAGGTGGTGGCGCTCGCCGTCGAGCGTCAGGGTCAGTTCGCCTTTGGTGAGGAAAATGACGCCTTCGACGCCGGCCTCCGCCTCGGGCTTCTCGCTGCCGCCGCCCGGCGCCACCTCCACGATCAGCTGCGAGAAGGTCGTGGCGAAGCCGGCGATGGGGCGGGCGATGATCCAGGACCGGGTTTTGGTCCAGCCGGGCAGGTTGGACGTGACGATGTCGCGCAGCACGCCCCTGGGGATGACCGTGTAGGCCTCTTTGACCACGGCGCGGTCGGTGAGGAGCTGGGTTTGCGGCGGCAGGCCGCCCTCGGGGGAAAAGTAGCTGCTCATGCGGTCGCTCCTGGTTGGGGTCAGTGGTTGGAGTCAGTGGTTGGGGGAGGCTGACGGCTGCGCCAGCCGGGGGTGTGCCAGTCCCGTCAGCCGCGGCAAGCCGAGGCCGGTCAGCTCGAGGACTTCGCCGGCGCCGGCGGCGCCGCACTGGACGCCGCGCAGCACGAAGGCTGCCAGGGCCCGGGCCGTGGCGGGCTCGTCCATCACGCCGCCTTCAACGCGCTCCACATAGTTGCGGAGCCGTGCGGCGGCGGCCGGAAGGCCCTGCCGGTAGAACGCATAGGTGGCGGCGAAGCGGCTCGGCAGCTGGGCGGGGTGGAGATCCCAGCCCTGGTAGTAGCCGCGTTCCAGCGACCGGCGGACCAGCCTGCCGTGGAGCCGCCAGGCGTCCTGGACGCCATCGCCGACGGGCAGGACATTGCTGGACCCGTCGGAGAGCCGGATGCCGGTTCCGGCCACGGCAAGCTGCATCACCTCTTTGGCGTGGTCCGCCGCGGGGTGTTCCATCGACTGGTATTCCGCGGAGATCTGCAGGGAGGCCGAGTAGTCGTAGGTGCCGTAGTGCAGGGCGCTGATCCGGCCGGGGACGGCGTGCGGCAGCTGCGCCACCGGGGACGTGCCGTCCGGG
Source organism: Arthrobacter sp. (assembly GCA_035466775.1). Lineage (GTDB taxonomy): Bacteria > Actinomycetota > Actinomycetes > Actinomycetales > Micrococcaceae > Arthrobacter. The sequence continues at coordinate 1,600 of DATIUQ010000148.1, read as the reverse complement.
CCGAGGACCAGCTGCGGCGTCTCCACCTGGACCTCGAACCGTAGGCGGCCGGCGGACAGCGAGTGGACCTCCTCCAGCCGGGATACGGCAAAGTCCATCGCCTGTACCTGGGCGACTGTAGTGACCTTGGGCAGAGTGAGCACCAGGCCCTCCGGGAGCTCGCCGGCGGCGGCCAGGCCGGAGACGAACAGGTCCAGGGTGCGCAGCCCGCGGGCACGGGTGGGCGCCTCGAAGCACTTGAACCGGATCCCGATGAAGGGCGGGGCGCTGCCGTCCGCGACGGCGGCGGCGACGGCGGCCGCGGCAGCGACGGCGTCGGCGTCCTCGACGTCGTCACCCCGGTCCCCGTAGCCGTCCTCGAAGTCCAGCCGTAGGTCCTCGATCGGCTCGCTGCCGAGCTTCGCGGCGACGCGGGATGCGACGGCGCCGGCCAGCGCGGGGTCCTGGCCGAGCAGTGTCCCCAGCCGTTCCAGCCCGCCGTGGGCGTCCGCGGCAGCCTGGGCCCGGGCACCCCAGTCCGCGGCGAAGCCCGGAGTGAAGCGGTCCGCCGGGACGTAGACGGTGTGGACCGGCTGGCGGGAGCCGTCGTCGCCCGGGTAGTTCCGCTCCAGCAGCAGGTCCGTTGCCGCCAGCTGGGCATCGATGCGGTCCAGATCGGCGGCGGAGAGGGCCCCGGGCGGCCCAGAGGGAGACGCAGGCTGGGGCACAGCCACGGCTCAGTCCACCAGTTCGTAGGCAGGGATGGTGAGAAAGTCCGTGTAGTCCTCGGAGAGGCAGAGGTCGCCGATGAGCCTGCTGGCGGGCTGGTAATGCCTCGCGAAAGCGTCCTCGCCCACCTCGCCGCGGAGCTTCTCGGTTTCCTCGGCCAGGATCCCGGCCACCAGCTCACGGGTCACGGTCCGGCCGGTGTCGGCGAGGACCACCTGGTTGCGGATCTGCTGCCAGACCTGCGAGCGGGAGATCTCCGCCGTCGCCGCGTCCTCCCTCAGGTTGTGGATGGCGACGGCGCCGTTGCCCGAGATCCACACCGCGGTGTAGGCGACGGCGACGTAGAGGTTCAGGCGCAGCCCCGCCTCGGTGACCGTGCCGTTCGCGGAGGCGATGTCGAGGAGCTGGTCCGGGGTGACCGTGACGTCCGGGCGCTGCCGGTCCAGCTGGTTCGGGCGCTCGCCCAGGACGGCGTCGAACACGTCCCGGCAGACCGGCACCAGGTCCGGGTGGGCCACCCAGGACCCGTCGAAGCCGTCGTTCGCCTCGCGGGTCTTGTCCGCCCGCACCTTCTCGAACGCCTGGGCTGTCACCTCTGGTTCGCGGCGGTTGGGGATGACGGCCGCCATGCCGCCCATTGCGAAGGCGCCGCGGTGGTGGCAGGTCTTGACCAGCAGCTCGGTGTAGGCGCGCATGAACGGCGCCGTCATGGCCACGGTGGCGCGGTCCGGGAGCACAAAGCGCGGGCCGGCGTCGCGGAAATACTTGATGATGCTGAACAGGTAGTCCCAACGCCCGGCGTTCAGGCCGGAGGCGTGGTCGCGGAGCTCGTAGAGGATCTCGTCCATTTCGAACGCCGCGGGGATGGTCTCGATCAGGACCGTGGCGCGGA
>DATIUQ010000147.1:0-2154 GCA_035466775.1 Arthrobacter sp. | reverse complement strand
CGGGATGCCGAGGTAGTCCTGGGCGAAGACGAAGACCTGGTTCCAGAGCCGGGCCTCGAGGTGGCTCTCCATCTTGGGCAGGTAGTAGTAGGGGCCCTGGCCGTTCTCCAGCAGCTGCCTGGCGGTGTGGAAGAAGTGCAGGCCGAAGTCCACCAGGGCGCCCACGGTGCGTTCGCCGTCGATCAGCAGGTTGCGTTCGCCCAGGTGCCAGCCGCGCGGGCGCGCCACCACAACGGCAAGCGGCGCGTCGGTCCGGAGCCGGTATTCCTTGCCTTCGGGGGAGGTGTAGGCCAGGGTGCCTGCGGCTGCGTCGCGGAGGTTCAGGATCGATTCGATCACGTTGGACCAGGTGGGGGTGCTGGCGTCCTCGAGGTCGGCGAGCCAGATTTTCGCCCCGGAGTTCAGGGCGTTGATCGCCATCTTGGCCGGGGCGGCCGGGCCCGTCATTTCCACCCGCCGGTCCTGCAGGGCCGCGGGGGCGGCGGCAACGGACCAGTCACCTTCGCGGATGTCGCGGGTCTCCGGCAGGAAATCGAGCCGGCCGGTGCGGGCCACGTCCTCGCGCTTGGCCGCGCGGGCTTTGAGGAGCTCCCCGCGGGTGGCGGCGAAACGCTGGTGCAGTTCCTCAATGAAGGCCAGCGCCTCGGGGGTGAGGATTTCCTCCGCACGGTCAACGGGGCGGGATGCTGAAACTGTGAGAGCCATGGTGGTCCTTCTTCGTCGGTGAATCAGGCGGTGCGTCACTTGGTCAATCAGGCGGTGCGAATTCGGCGGCGGCGATCCGGGTCGGTCTTGGCGAACACACTAGCGCCCCCGGGCATGATTCCGGCCGACGCTTCGCCGTCGCGGCGTCCCTGGCAATCGGCGTCCCTAGCAGAAGCCGGCAATGCCGGACCAGACGGCGTCGGCCGGTACTGCGTCGTCGCGTTGCACGGTCGCCTCGATCAGGCCATAGGGGCGGTCGGCGGCGAAGAAGACCTCGTTGGGGTTGTCGAGGCCAAAGGGCGAGAGGTCCACCAGGAAGTGGTGCTTGTTGGGCATCGAGAACCTGATTTCGTCGATCCCGCCGTGGGCCTCGAGGACTTTCGCGCCCATGTCGAACAGGGTCTGCTGCAGGGCATGGGAGTACTTTTCGGTGAAGCCCTCCAGCAGCAGGGCCTTGATGTCCTCGTAGCTCTTGTTGAAGTCGAGGGAGCCGAAATCCGTGCCGGTCCGGTAACGCCAGCGCGCGGAGACCTCGGTGGCCAGGATCCGGTCCGTGGTCTCCGGCAGGGTGGTGTACCTGTCCCGCGGGTAGCCGGCGAAACCGGATTGTGTGGACTTGAGGACGGTGAGGTCCTTGAGGCCGGACAGCAGGTGCCGTTCGGCGCCGTCGCGGACCAGCACTGCGGTCCGCACTTCCTGGCCGTTGCGCACGAAGGAGTGGTCGTGGGGCGCGCCGTGCGCCTGGATGCGGTCCCAGCGGTAGGACTCGGCCTCCCATCGGCCACCGGCCACCCAGTCGAAGCCCGACGTGAAGTGCTCTCCAAGCCGGAGCAGGAAGGCCTCCGGGGAGCCGATGCCCTCCCGGGCAAAGGCGTAGATGGTGTTCTTCTGCGTGTCCGTTGCCACCACGTGGCTGTTGTCGCCTGCCAGATGGGCCGCGGCGAAGTCTCCGCGGAGCTGCGAGGTGACGTTGAGGTCCTCGATCTCGTGCCGCTCCCTGTCGCGGGTGATCTTGACGACGCGGACTTCGGCCTTACCGTACTGGTTCTGTCCGAGGACGATCCTGCTGTTCATGGTGCGGTTCCCAACTTCCGGTAGATGGAGCCAAAATGCCACATACAAATTTCGGACCCATTTCGCGTCCGTTTCCTCCTCCGCCGGCCCACAAAAAAAGAGCCGACGTCAGTTGACGCCAGCTCATTACAACCCTGCCTGCTGCTCCCAGGTTACGTGGCGCACGCCACGAAGTAGGTCCAACGCTAGTGGGGCGGCGGGCGCATCACAAGCATCAAAAAAATTGATGGCGCAGCCCGCTTTCCGCTGCTAGTCTCGCTCGTGTCAACGGCGGGCACCCGGGTGCCGGGAGGCTATCAACCAGGCGCAACACCCACTTCACCGCAAACGCTGAAGCCTGGTACCCGACGCCGATGGCTCATCACCTTCCGGTAC
>DATIUQ010000146.1:0-5924 GCA_035466775.1 Arthrobacter sp. | reverse complement strand
AGTCACGCGGATCATCCTGACCCGTCCCGCCGTCGAGGCGGGGGAGCGGCTCGGCTTCCTGCCCGGCACGCTCAGCGACAAGATCGACCCGTACCTGCGGCCGCTCTACGACGCCCTGCACGAAATGATGGACCCCGAATCGATCCCGCGGCTGATCGCGGCCGGGACCATCGAGGTGGCCCCGCTGGCGTACATGCGCGGACGCACGCTCAATGACGCGTTCATCATCCTGGACGAGGCGCAGAACACCACTCCGGAGCAGATGAAGATGTTCCTCACCCGTCTGGGCTTCGGCTCCAAAATGGTGGTCACCGGGGACGTCACCCAGGTGGACCTGCCCTTCGGGACCCGGTCCGGGCTCCGGATCGTGGAGGAAATCCTGCAGGGCATCGAGGACGTCAACTTCACCGTCCTGGACGCCTCCGACGTCGTCCGGCACCGCCTGGTCGGCGACATCGTCAACGCCTACGGCGTGTGGGACGAGATTCAGCGGAACCGGGTCAAACATTCAGTGGCCCGCGAAAAGCGGGGAGAAGGCGCATGAGCATCGAGGTCAACAACGAGTCCGGCATCACGGTCGACGAGGCCCAGCTGGTGCAGCTGTCCCGGTTCATTTTCGAACGCCTCTTCATCCACCCCCAGGCCGAGCTGTCCATCCTGCTCGTGGACGAGCCGGCCATGGAGAAGCTGCACATCGAACTGATGGACGAGCCGGGCTCCACCGATGTGCTCTCGGTGCCGATGGATGAGCTGACGCCGGGGACGCCGGACAAACCAACGCCCCAGGGCATGCTCGGCGACATTGCCATCTGCCCGCAGGTCGCGGAGGTCCAGGCGATGAACGCCGGCCACAGCACCCAGGACGAAATGCTGCTGCTCACGACGCACGGCATCTTGCACCTGCTCGGCTTCGACCATGCCGATCCGGAGGAGAAGGAAGAGATGTTCGGCCTCCAGCGTGAGCTGCTCTCTGCCTTCACCGGCAAAGACGCCCCGTCAGAGACGATTCAGTGACGCCACTGATCCTCGTCGGCATGGCGCTGGTTTTCCTTGGCTTTGCCGCGTTCCTGACCGCGGCCGAATCTGCTTTCAATTACCTGTCCCGGCATGACGCCGAGGCTGCCATTCTGCAGAGCCGCGGCGCCGCGCTGAAGCGCATCATGGCGCAGCCGGTGGCGCACATGCGTGCGCTCCGGTTCTGGCGCGTCTGGTTCGATATGGCCTCCGCCGTCGCCGTGACGGTGTTGCTGACCAGCCTCCTCGAGAACATCTGGCTCGCGGGGCTGATCGCCACTGGAATCATGGCGCTGCTGGGCTTCGTGATCGTGGGCGTGTCCCCCCGGCAGCTCGGCCGGGTGCATTCGGCCGGCCTGGTGCGCTTCAGCGCGCCCCTGATCCGCTGGCTGTGCTGGGTGCTGGGTCCGATTCCCGGCTGGCTGGTCGCACTGGGCAGCGCCGTGGCCCCCGGGGCCCCCGCGGACAACGAGGCCTTCTTCAGCGAAGAGGAATTCCGGGAGCTCGTGGACCGTGCCACCGAGTCCGACGTGATCGAGGACAACGAGGCCGAGCTGATCCAGTCCGTGTTCGACTTCGGCGACACGCTGGTCCGCTCCGTTATGGTGCCGCGCACCGACATCCTCAGCATCGACTCCGGTTCCAGCCTGCACCGGGCCATGTCGCTGTTCCTGCGCTCGGGCTATTCCCGGATCCCGGTCATCGGTGAGAACACGGACCAGGTCCTTGGCATTGTGTACCTCAAGGATGTGGCCGCCGTCATCCATAACCTGGGCCCCGGCGAGGAGCCCCCGGTTGTTGACGAGCTGGCCCGGGAGGTCCGCTACGTGCCGGACTCGAAGCCGGTGAGCGAGCTGCTGCGCGAACTGCAGAAGGAGTCGACGCACGTCGCGATCGTGATCGACGAGTACGGCGGCACCGCCGGACTCGTCACCCTCGAGGACCTCATCGAGGAAATCGTCGGCGAGATTGTCGACGAGTACGACACCGAAGACGCGGAAGCGGTGGAGCTCGGCGACGGCAGCTACCGGGTGAGCGCGCGGATGAGCATCGATGACCTCGGGGAACTGTTCGACCTGGAGCTCGACGACGACGAAGTGGACACCGTGGGCGGCCTGCTCGCCAAAGCCCTCGGCCGGGTCCCGATCGTCGGCAGCACGGTCGAAGTCCACGGGCTGTCCCTCCGTGCCGACCGGCTCGAGGGCCGGCGGAACCGCGTCAGCCACATCATTGCGGCCGCCGTACCAAAAGAAGAAACTGACCTTGAAGACCTTCTCGACGAGGCCGCACCAATCCAACAGGGAGTCTCACGTGAGCAAGCAGAATAAGTCCGACGGCGCAGCGGCCCATGGCGGCTACCGCGCCGGTTTCGCGGTGCTCGTTGGGCGGCCCAACGCGGGCAAGTCCACCCTCACCAACGCCTTGGTCGGCCAGAAGGTCGCGATTACCTCGGCCAAGCCGCAGACCACGCGGCACACGATCCGTGGCATCGTGCACCGGGACGACGCGCAGCTGATCCTGGTCGACACCCCGGGCCTGCACCGCCCGCGCACGCTGCTGGGGAAGCGGCTGAACGAACTGGTCGCCGACACCCTCGCCGAGGTCGACGCGATCGGTTTCTGCCTCCCGGCCAACGAGAAGATCGGCCCCGGCGACAAGTTCATCGCCGCCCAGCTCGCCGCGCTCGGCAACAAACCGGTCATCGCGGTGGTCACGAAGGCCGACACCGTGGACCGCCAGGCGCTCACCGAGCAGCTGCTCGCCGTCGCCGCCCTGGGCCGCGACGTGCTCGGCGAGGACGGCTGGAAGGACATCGTTCCGGTCTCCGCCACCGACGGTTTCCAGGTCGGCACGCTGGCCGACGTGCTGATCGGCCACATGCCGCCGTCGCCGCCGCTGTATCCGGACGGCCACCTGACGGACGAGCCGGAGGCCGTGATGATCGCCGAACTCATCCGCGAGGCCGCGCTGGAAGGGGTCCGCGACGAACTGCCCCACTCCCTGGCCGTCGTCGTCGATGAGATCGTTCCGCGGGAGGGCCGGCCCGAAGACCGGCCGTTCCTCGACGTCCGCGTCAATCTCTACGTGGAACGTCCGTCCCAGAAGGCCATCATCATCGGCAAGGGCGGTGCCCGGCTCCGCGAGGTCGGCACCAACGCGCGCAAGGGGATCGAGGCGCTGCTCGGCGCCCGCATCTACCTCGATCTGCACGTGAAGGTCGCCAAGGACTGGCAGCGTGACCCGAAGCAGCTCGTGAAGCTCGGTTTCTAGGCGCACCCCGGACCTCCCGCGGCGCCTGCGCCGCTCCCATGGAGCCCGCCGTCGGGGAATTCCCAGATTCGGACTCTAAAATGGATGAACCCGTTCGTGAAAGTAGGCTCAACTGTGTCTCGACCCCGTGAAGACCGCGCAGGCGGAACCGGATCCCCGGTTCGGTCAGGTTCTGCTGCCCGGCACACGGATGATCCCGCCGTCGGACCGGCACGGCATCTGGGTGCGGTCCGCGGCATGCCCGGCTGGCTGAAAATCGGGACGATTGTGGTGTCCATCCTGCTGGTTGGTGTTATCGCCTTCGGCGCCTACTGGGCGATCCGGCTGCAGGGAAACATCAGCAAGGCCGCCCTGGGCGCGGGCGGCGAAAAGACGGAAGGCGCGGTGGACAATTCGCGGGACCGGCTGCAGATCCTGATCCTCGGCTCCGACACCCGCGACGGCAAGAACGCGCAGTACGGCACGTCCGACGACGCCACCGGCTATGGGCATTCCGACGTCATGATGCTTATGGACATCTCGGCGGACAATAAGCGCGTCAACGTGGTGAGTTTCCCCCGCGACCTGCTGGTGGACACGCCGAAATGCACCGACCAGGAATCCAAGAAGGAATTCCCGGCGCAGAAGAACGTCATGATCAACGCCGCCATGTCCGAGGCGGGCATTGGCTGCGCCGTGGACACGGTCAACAAACTCACCGGCCTGGAGATCGACCACTTCATGATGGCCGACTTCAACGCGGTGAAGGAACTCTCGAACACCGTGGGCGGCGTGGACGTCTGCATCAGCGACGCCGTGTACGACCCCGATTCCAAGCTGCGGCTCCCCAAGGGAACGTCCAAGGTCCAGGGCGAGCAGGCGCTGGCGTTCCTGCGCGCCCGTCACGCTTTCGCCGACGGCGGCGACCTCGGCAGGATCAAGGCGCAGCAGGGCTTCCTGTCCTCCCTGACGCGGAAGATGAAGGATGACGGCACCCTGTCGAACCCCGGCAAGATGCTGGAGATCGCCGACGTCGTTACCAGGAACCTGACCATTGACGAGGGCATGGCCTCCATTCCCACGCTGCTGACCGTCGGGAACCGGCTGAAGGACATCGACGTCGGCAAGGTCGCCTTCGTCGCGGTGCCGACGATGCCGGCGGCCAGCGACCCGAACCGCCTGCAAGTGGCGGAGCCGGCTGCTTCCCAGCTCTTCGCCGCGATGCGCAAGGACGTCGACCTGACGGACCCGACGGCGACGCCGAGCCCCTCCGCGTCCCCGGACGCGAGTGCCAGCGCCGAGCCGACACCGAGTGAGAGCGCCCCGGCCTACGACAAGACACTGCAGCCGATCACGGTGGCGAACGGTTCCGGAACCCCGGCCCGGACCCAGGAAATCATCAAGGTCCTCACCGCCGGCGGCTTCACCCAGCTTGGCCAGCTCGCGGCCAAGCCCGTAGCGGCCACCGCCGTGTACTACGGCGACGGTTTCGCCGACGTCGCCGCCGACGTTGCCGCGGTGCTGGGCATTCCGGCGACGCAGGTGCTTCCGGCCGCCGGCGTCGCCGGTGTCCAGGTCTACCTGGGCAGCGACCTCGTCGGCGGCACCCCGGGCGGCGACGCCCCGGTGCAGCTGCCCGACGACATCGTGAACCAGACCGCCGGCGACGTCGTCTGCCAACAGGCCAACCCGTATCTGATCACCCGCTGACTCTGATCGCCCGCTGACGACGCCTGTCGGCGACGGGCCAGTCAACGAACCGGCTGTCAACGAACGGGCGCCAACGAAGAAGGGCCGGCCGCGGGAAATGCTCCCGCGGCCGGCCCTTGCCGGTTGCCCGGCGGGGTCTGCTACCAGATGCTGACGCGCTCGGCCGCGGGCATCCACATGCCGTCCTGCTCCGTGGTCCCGAAGGCCTCGTGGAAGGCATCGAGGTTCCTGGCAATCTGGTTGGTGCGGAACTCGTTGGGGGAGTGCGGATCGGTGGCGAGCCGGCGGATGGCTTCCTCGCTCCGCACGACCTGCCGCCAGCCTGCAGCCCAGGACGCGAAGAAGCGCTGGACGCCCGTCAGGCCGTCCAGGACCGGCGGCTCCTGGCCGTCGAGGCTGATCAGGTAGGCCTTGTACGCGATGGCGAGGCCGCCGAGGTCGCCGATGTTTTCGCCGAGGGTCAGCTTGCCGTTCACGTGGTGACCGGGCGCCGCGGTGGGGGAGAGCGCGTCGAACTGGGCCACCAGCTTCGACGTCAGCGCCTCGAAGGCGGTGCGGTCATCCTCCGTCCACCAGTTGCGGAGCAGGCCGCTGCCGTCGTACTGGGAGCCCTGGTCGTCGAAGCCGTGGCCGATTTCGTGGCCGATGACCGCGCCAATGCCGCCGTAGTTGACGGCGTCATCGGCGTCGGCGGTGAAGAAGGGCGGCTGCAGGATGGCGGCCGGGAAGACGATTTCGTTGAGCAGCGGGTGGTAGTACGCATTCACCGTTTGCGGCGTCATCAGCCACTTCTCCCGGTCCACGGGCTTGCCCACCTCGTCCAGGTGGCGGTCGACGTCGGCGCTGTGCGCGCGCTCCACGTTGCCCAGCAGGTCCGACGGGTCGATCTCCACGGCGGAGTAGTCGATCCACTTGTCCGGGAAGCCGATCTTGGCCCGGAAGGAATCGAG
>DATIUQ010000145.1:0-8276 GCA_035466775.1 Arthrobacter sp. | reverse complement strand
GGGGTTTAGTGGTTTACTACTGAGGGAAACAGTTTCTAGCAAGGAAATGTCACACATGACGCAGAGCCAGTCGAGGTCCAAGAGCCCGGCCAACTGGCACCCCGGCATTCCGGAGCGGGAAGGCCTGTGGATCTTCACACGCCTTCGCGACTTCATCGACAACATCGCCAACACCTCCCCTGCCCGGCTGGCATTGACCGCCTTCGGTGTCGTGATCCTGGTGTTCACCGGTTTGTTGTCCCTTCCGGTGTCCTCCGCCGCGGGTGAGTTCACCCCGCTGTACCAGTCCCTGTTCACCGCGGTGTCGGCGGTCTGTGTCACGGGCCTGACCGTGGTGTCCACGGCGGTGCACTGGTCGTTCTTCGGCCAGCTCGTCATCCTGGTCGGCATCTTTGTGGGCGGCCTGGGCACCCTGACCCTGGCCTCGCTGCTGGCCCTCATGGTGAGCAAGAAGCTGGGTGTGCGCGGCAAGCTGATCGCCCAGGAGGCCATGAACGCAGGCCGGCTGGGCGAGGTGGGTACGCTGCTGCGGATCGTCATCGTGACGTCAGTGGTCATCGAGGCCGCGCTGGCGCTGGCGCTGATCCCGCGGTTCCTGCTGCTGGGCGAAAGCTTCGGCCTGGCTGTCTGGCACGGTGTGTTCTACTCGATTTCCGCGTTCAACAACGCCGGCTTCACGCCCCACTCGGACGGCATCGTCCCGTACGAGACCGATCTGTGGATCCTGGTCCCGCTGATGCTGGGCGTCTTCCTCGGCAGCCTCGGATTCCCGGTAGTGATGGTGCTGCAGCAGAACGGCTTGAACTGGAAGAAGTGGAACCTGCACACCAAGCTGACAATCCAGGTCTCGCTGATTCTGCTCGTTGGCGGGACCGTGCTGTGGGGGCTGATGGAATGGGACAACCTGCGGACCATTGGCGATATGACTGTGGCGGACAAGGTCACTCATTCACTTTTCGCGTCCGTGATGACCCGCTCCGGCGGCTTCAACCTCGTGGACCAGAACCAGATGGAATCCACCACGTTGCTCCTGACCGATGCGCTGATGTTCGCCGGCGGCGGCTCGGCGTCGACGGCGGGCGGCATCAAGGTCACGACCATCGCCGTGATGTTCCTGGCGATCGCGGCCGAGGCCCGCGGCGATTCCGATGTGAAGGTCTACGGCCGCACCATCCCGGAGGGCACCATGCGGGTGGCCATCTCGGTCATCGTCGCCGGTGCCACCCTCGTCGCAGTCTCCGCCATGCTGCTGCTCCACATCAGCGGCGCGTCCCTTGACCGGGTGCTGTTTGAAACGATTTCCGCCTTCGCCACGGTGGGCCTCAGCACGAATCTGAGTGCCGAGCTGCCGCCGTCGGGCGTTTACGTCCTGAGCGCCCTGATGTTCGCCGGGCGTGTCGGCACCGTCACGCTCGCCGCCGCCCTGGCACTGCGCCAGCGCAGCCAGCTGTACCACTACCCGGAAGAGAGACCCATCATTGGCTAGTTCCTCAGGCGCCGTCAACCGCCCCGCCCACAACGCCCCCGTCCTGGTGATCGGGCTGGGCCGCTTCGGCGCCTCCACCGCAGAGCAGTTGGTCAAGCAGGGCCGCGAGGTGCTCGCCATCGAACGCGACCGGAACCTGGTCCAGAAGTGGTCCAGCACCCTGACCCACGTGGTCGAGGCCGACGCCACCAACATCGATGCCCTCCGCCAGCTCGGCGCCCAGGAGTTCAGCTCCGCCGTCGTCGGCGTCGGCACCTCGATCGAGTCCTCGGTGCTGATCACCGTAAACCTCGTGGACCTCGGCATCGAGCACCTCTGGGTCAAGGCGATCACGCCCTCGCACGGCAAGATCCTGACCCGGATCGGCGCCAACCACGTGATCTACCCGGAGGCCGACGCCGGCGTCCGCGCCGCGCACCTGGTCTCCGGCCGGATGCTGGACTTCATCGAGTTCGACGACGACTTCGCGATTGTGAAGATGTATCCGCCGCGCGAAACCGTGGGCTTCACCCTGGACGAATCCAAGGTCCGGTCCAAGTACGGCGTCACGATCGTGGGCGTGAAGTCACCGGGCGAGGACTTCACCTACGCCAGACCGGAGACGAAGGTGTCTTCACGGGACATGCTCATCGTTTCCGGGCACGTGGACCTGCTGGAACGGTTCGCCGCCCGGCCCTAGCGCGCCGGCCGACCCCGCCGGGCCCGCCCCGGGACTAGGCGCCTCCGCCGGTGGAGGCCGTGGCATCCGGGTCCGGTCCGGCGGCCAGGTTCCTTGTGGCGGGCCCCTGGATGACGGTGCCGTCAGTGCTGAACCGGGAGCCGTGGCAGGGGCAGTCCCACGTCACATCCGCCGGATTGAACTCGACGGTGCAGCCAAGGTGCGTGCAGATGGCCGAGACCGCGTGGAGGTCGCCCGCGGGGCTGACGTACACGGCTGTCTTGGCCCCCCGGACGTCCACCACCGTCCCCTCCCCCGGAGCCACGTCCGCGGGAACAGCGCCGGCCGGCTGCACCCCCTCGGGAGGGCGCGACGGCGCCGCAGGCGGAGCTTCACCGCTTCTGGTGCTGTCGAACACTGCGGCCCACGGGTTGGCGGTGCCGCACAGCGTGTCCCGGAGGATCAGGGCAGCAGCCGTGCCGTTGGTGAGGCCCCATTTGCGGAGTCCCGTGATCACGTGGACATGCCGGGACTCCGGACCCATGAGGCCCACGTAGGGCAGCCCATCGGCCGGCATGGCGTCCTGGGTGGACCAGCGGAAGGCGATCTCCCCGGCTCCCAGGCGGTCGCGGGCAAAAGCCGCGAGCCGGCCGTGCCTCTCGACAGAATCAACGCTTTCGGTGGCAGGGTGCCCTTCACCGCCGGCCAGCACGTAGCTGGCGCCCTCGACGTCGACCGTCAGGATGGAGCGCATCGGCTCATCAACGCTGACAAAGGTCGCGTCCAGCGGAGGGGATGCGCTCCGGCCGGCGACGATGTAAGAGCGGTGCGCGTAGCATCGCCCGGCGTACAGGCCGTTGTCCCCGAACGGCATGTTCGTCGCGACAATAATTTCCTTCGCCCGGACTGATCCCCGCTCCGTGGTCACGACGGCCGGCGAGCCGTCCCGCAAACCCGTGGCCGGCGATTCCTCGACCACGAAGCTGCCGTTCCCGTCCACGGCGCGGGCCAGGCCCTGCACGTACCGGAGAGCGTGGATCTGGGCCTGGCCGTCGAAACGCACGGCGCCTCTGACCGCGAAAGGCAGCGGGACATCTGTCGTGAAGGAGGCCGGCAGCCCCAGGCGCCCGGCCAGCGCTGCTTCCTCTCGGACCAGTGCGAGCGCAGGCGCGGATTCGGCGTACGTGTAATTGGCCACGCGCCGGAAGCCGCAGTCAATGCCCTCCGCCGCCACGACGCCTGCCACGTGATCAATCGCTGCCTCGTTGGCCTGCCCATAGGCGCCGGCTGTCCCTGCGCCGTGGCGGGCGGCAAGTTCGGAGTAGGCCAGCCGGTGCAGCGAGGTGACCTTGCCCGTGGTGTTCCCGGTGACGCCGGTTCCCACCCGCGCCGCCTCCAGCACAGCCACCGTCAGGCCCGCCCGTTTCAGCGCCAGCGCGGCAGTCAGTCCCGCGATGCCGCCGCCAATCACTGCAGCGTCCACGTCCAGCAGCGCGTTCAGGGGCGGGTATGTGGCGGTCCCGCCGGTGTAAGCCCAGAGGGAAAGGAGCCGTCCTTCCGGCTGTTCAATCACGGCCCCGACCTCCACGCACTAGGTTCCCTTCGCAGCCTTCGCCGCGGCTTTGGCCGCCTGCTTGCTGGCCCGTACCTTGCCCAGCGACTCCGGATCGACAATGTCGGCGACGGACAGGTAGGCGTTCTCCTGGCCATAGTGGCCGGCGGCCTCGCGCCAGCCTGCGGCGTGGAGTCCGCACTGCTTTCCCAGCAGCGCCAGGAAGATCTTCGCCTTCTGCTCGCCGAATCCCGGCAACGCCTTGAGCCGGCGCAGCACCTCCGGCCCGTCGGGGTCACCCTGGGTCCAGATGGCAGTAGCGTCGCCGTTCCAGTCACTGTGCACCGTCTCGGCGAGGGCTTGGACGCGGCCGGCCATGGATCCGGGGAACCGGTGGACGGCCGGGCTTTCTTTGAACATCTCGACGAACGCCTGCGGATCGTAGGCGGCAATCGCGGCCGGGTCCATGGAACCAATGCGCGTCCGGATTTTTTCGGGACCGGCGAAGGCCGATTCCATGGTCACCTGCTGGTCAAGCAACATGCCGGTGAGCAGGGCAAAGGCGTCGTCGCTGAGGAGCTTGTCCGCCGCGGGGTCCCCTGTGATGTGAAGTTCCATGGGTCCCATCCTGCCACCCGCTCCGGCCTGCGTCATGGGTTGCGCCGGCCGCTAGCCGAGCTGCTTGGTGATCTCCGCGGCCCGGGCGGCGGCGGCGCGGGCGCCGTCTGCAATGATCGCGGGGAGGCCGCGGGCATCGAAAGTGGCGATGGCGCGTTCGGTGGTGCCGTTAGGGCTCGTGACGGCCTTCCGCAAAGCCGTCGGATCCGCGCCCGGCTCAGCCAGCATGAGGCCTGCCCCGGCGACGGTTTCACGCGCAATCAGCAGCGACAGTTCCCGGTCGAGTCCCAGTTCGACGCCGGCGTCTGCCATTGCCTCGGCCAGGTAGAAGGCGTACGCCGGGCCCGAGCCGCTGATCGCGGACAGCGCGTCGACCTGGTCCTCGGGGATTTCGACGACGGTGCCCGCGGCAGCGAGGACTTCCTTGGCCAGCTGGAGCTGCGGGGCGGAGCAATGGGTCCCCGGGGACACGGACACGACGCCGCGGCCCAGCTTCGCCGGGGTGTTCGGCATGGTCCGGATCACCGGCTGGCCGGCCGGCAGAGCAGCTTCCAGCTGCTCCAGCGACACGGCGGCGGCGACGCTGATCACGATCGCGTCCGGGGCCAGCGAATCGCCGATCTCACGGGCCAGATCCGCAATGCCGACGGGTTTGACGCCCAGGATCACGACGTCGGCGCCGGTGGTGGCCTGCTTGTTGTTCTCGGGCTCTTCCTCGCCGGCGATGGCCGTGATGCCGTGGTGCCGTTTGGCGAGCTCGTCGGCCCGTTCGGCGCGGCGGACGGTGGCGACGATGTCCGCGGGGTCGGCGCCGCCCGCGATCAGTCCGCCCATGATGGCTTCGTTCATTGATCCACAGCCCAGGAATGCGATTCGGTTGCTCATGCCCCCATCATTGCAGTCGGGCCCGATTCACAGCCAGCTCCCATCCTCAGGTCAGCATCCTCACAAACTCCGTGGCTAACGTAGTAGTCACCTCATTGAGGGTGCGAGTGATGCGGCAGGCATGCGGATGTCTGCCCGGCACCGGTGGTCTGCAGCGGGTTTCCCCCCATTTTCCCGCAGCGGGCGGCCGGTGCCTTCGTCGTTTAACTCCCCGTGTCCTGCACGATGGCCCGCATGCGGGCTTCCAGGAAATTGCGGTCGGCACCATTTCGGACAAGCCCCAGCGCGGAGCGGTACGCTTCGGCGGCCTCGGCCCGTCGGCCCAGCCGGCCCAGGAAATCGGCACGGACTGCGTGGAACAGGAAGTAGCCCTCCAGCCCGAGGGCGTCGACGAGGGACAGGGCAGGTCCGGGGCCCTTGAGTTCGGCCAGCGCCACGGCCCGGTTGAGGGCGACGACGGGTCCGGGCGCGACGTCGGTGAGCTGGTCATAGAGCCGGAGGATCTGCCGCCAGTCCGTTGCCGCGGCGTCGGACGCGTCGCTGTGGACGGCGCTGATCGCAGCCTGAAGCTGATACGGCCCGGGCTGGTTCCGCCGCAGGCATTGACGCACCAGTTCCTGGCCTTCGGCGATCAGGGAACGGTCCCACAAGCGCCGGTCCTGATCCGCCAATAGCACCAGGCCGCCGACGGCTTCCCGCGCGGCGCGCCTTGATTCGGTCAGCAGCATCAGCGCCAGCAGTCCTTTCACTTCGGGTTCGTCCGGCATCAGCGCCGCCAGCAGGCGGCCCAGCCTTACTGCTTCCCGGCAGAGGTCCTCACGGATCGGCGGGCCCCCGGAGCTGGAACTGTAGCCCTCGTTGAAGATGAGGTACACCACGGCCAGCACCGGTTGCAGTCGACCCGGAAGTTCCGCCCCGCGCGGCACCCGGTACGGGATTCTGGCATCCCTGATCTTCGCTTTGGCCCGGACAATGCGCTGGGCCATGGTGGCTTCCGGCACCAGGAAGGCATGGGCGATTTCCGCCGTCGTGAGTCCGCCCAGCAGCCGCAGCGTCAGTGCCACTTGGACGTTTGTGGCGAGGGCCGGGTGGCAGCAGGTGAAAATCAGCCGCAGCCTGTCATCGCCCACTGTGCCCTCCCGTGTGAGTTCAGTGATCACAAGCTCCTCGGGTGTCGCCACTGCTGGCGAGCCGGCCGCCTGCAGCTGTGCGGCCTGGAGCTGTTTGTCCCCGCGCCCGGTTTCCCGCCGCAGCCGGTCTACGGCCCGGTTCCGGGCCGTAGTGATGATCCAGCCTGCCGGGCTTGGCGGGGTGCCGGATGACGGCCAGTGCCGCACGGCGAGGGTGAAGGCATCCTGGACGGCGTCCTCCGCAGCGTCGATGTCCCCGAGCACGCGGGTCAGGACGGCCACCGCACGCCCGTATTCCTGCCGAAAGACACGGGCGATGTCCTCCGCTGGACTCCCAGCGGCGGGCTCCTGCGTCGGTGCGCCCGACATGGTTGCGCAGACCCTTCCCGGGGGACCTAATGCTGAATCGGTCGCACTTCGATGGGAAGGGTGGTGGCGCTCGCCAGCTTGCCGGCCCAGTCAAGGGCGGCGTCGAGGTCGGCCGCTTCAATGACGGTGAACCCGCCGAGGTGCTCCTTCGCTTCGGCGAAGGGACCGTCGGTAATGAGCAGCTCGGCGCCCTGCTGCCGCACGACGGTGGCGGACCCCTCGGGATGGAGGCCGGCCGCGAATACCCAGGCGCCTTGGGCCCTCATTTCGCGGTTCAGGGCCTCGAGGTCCCGCATGATGGGCTCCAGGATTTCCGGGGCGGGTGCGGGGCCGGCGGGCTGGTAAACGCTGAGCAGGTATTGTGCCATGGTGGTTGTCCTCCTTGACGATTCGGCCGGCACCGTACCGGCCTCTCACCTTCTAGACGAACGGCGGTTGTCCGGATCGACACGTCACCCGGGCAGCCCGGACTCCGGGGTCTTTCACCGGGCGTCGGCCGGCGCGGCCTGCGGTGCTTCCGCGTCGTTCCCGTCGGGCGCCTGCGGCACAGCCGGGTGGCCGGTCCCGGTCACGTGGGGCGCAGGTTGCAGCGGCCCCTCGAACACCAGCTGGTCCAGCCGGCGGAGGATCAATCCCTCGCGGAGCGCCCAGGGGCAGATCTCCATGCTGGGGAACTCGAACAGTTCCAGGGCGGCTTCGGCCACGAGGGCGCCGGCCAGAAGTTGGGGGGCGCGGGCCTCGGACACCCCCGGCAGGTTCAGCCGGTCCTCCACTTCCATGGCCGAGATGCGCTGCGCCCAGAGGCCAAGGTCCGTGGAGAACAGTTCCCTTTTGACGTAGGGGCCGGCGGCGCTGGGCGCGGCCCCTGCGATGCGGGCCAGCGAGCGGAAGGTCTTGGACGTGCCGGCCACGTGGTTCGCCTTGCCGAGCTTCTCGAAGTCACGCGCGACCGGCTTGAGCGTCGTCCGGATGTAGCGGCGCAGTTCCTTGACACTCTTGGCCGAAGGCGGGTCCTCCTGGAGCCAGTCCCGGGTGAGCCGGCTCGCCCCGAGCGGGACGGACGTCGCCAGTTCGGGGAGTTCGTCCTCCCCGTAGGCCATTTCAAAGGAGCCGCCGCCGATGTCCAGGTTCAGGATGGGGCCGGCGCCCCACCCGTACCAGCGGCGGACGGCGAAGAACGTCATCGAGGCCTCTTCGCTGCCGGTCAGCTCCTGGAGCGTCACAGTGGTCTCATGCTTGACCCGGGCCAGCACGGCAGGACCGTTCGTGGCCTCGCGGATCGCGGAGGTACAGAACGCCAGCAGGTCCTCGGCCTTGTGCTTGGCCGCGAATTCCCACGCTTCGAGGACGAACTCGATCAGCTCGTGCTGGCCGGCTTCGTTGATGCTGCCGTCGCTCTCAAGGAACTGGACGAGTGACAGCGGGCGCTTGTGCGAGGCGAACGGCACCGGGCGGGCGCCGGGATGGGCGTCCACGAGCAGGAGGTGGACGGTGTTTGATCCGATATCAAGGACGCCTAGACGCATAGTGCCATTATTCCCCCGGGAACGCGGCCCGCCTAACGGGCCGGCCGCGTCC
>DATIUQ010000144.1:0-3662 GCA_035466775.1 Arthrobacter sp. | reverse complement strand
CGGGGAGTTGCTGGCGCGGCTGGCCCGGGACGGGGTGGAAGTGCGCGGCCTGGTGTGGAGATCGCACGGAGAGCGCGTGTCTGCACCCATGAGCAACCTGTCCAACGAGCACCTCAGCCGCCAGATCAACGACGCCGGCGGTGAGGTGCTGCTGGACCAGCGGGTGCGCCTCTTCGGCTGCCATCACCAAAAACTGTTCGTCATCCGCAACCGTAATGACCCTTCCCGGGACGTCGCATTCGTCGGCGGGATCGATCTTTCCCACAGCCGCCGGGACGACGCCGATCACATGGGAGACCCGCAGGCGGTGGAGATGGATCCCCGGTACGGGAAACAGCCTCCCTGGCACGATGCCGCCTTGGAACTGCGCGGCCCGGTGGTGGCGGATGTGCTGAGACTGTTCGCGGAACGGTGGGACGACCCCCATCCCCTGGACCGGCGCACTCCGTACCGGATGCTGCTGCAGCGCCTGGCCGATATGCCCAGGCACCCCGAGCCCCTGCCGGAGACTGCGCCGCCACCGCCCCCGGCCGGCCCGCACGCCGTGCAGCTGCTGCGCACCTACGGCGTGAAGCATCCGCCGTTCCCGTTCGCACCCGATGGTGAGCGGAGCGTTGCCCGGGCCTACACCAAAGCTTTCGGCCTGGCACGCTCCTTGATTTACATCGAGGACCAGTACCTGTGGTCTGCCGAGGTGGCGGCCGGAATCGCAGCGGCCCTCGAACAGAATCCGGGGTTGAACGTGATCGCCGTGGTGCCCCGCTACCCGGACTCCGACGGTCCGCTGGGAGGGCCGCCCAAGCGGCTCGGCCAGCTGCGCGCCATTGAAAAGATGCGCCGCGTTGCCCCCGACAGATTCGGCGTGTTCAACCTGGAGAACAGGGCCGGGACGCCGATCTATGTCCATGCCAAGGTCTGCATCATCGACGACACCTGGTTCACGTGCGGATCGGACAACTTCAACCGCCGGTCCTGGACCGCGGACAGCGAGCTCACCTGCGCGGTCATCGACACCGCCGCTGGTCAGGGGGAAGCGCCCGGCGCAGGCACTGGTTCCGGGGCTTCCCGTCCCTTGGCCCAGGGGCTCCGGCTCCAGCTCTGGGCTGAACACCTTGGCCTGGACCAGGATGACCCCCGGCTACTAGCCCCGTCGGACGGGCTCGCCCTGTGGAATGCAACCGCGGACGCTCTGGATTAGTGGCACGAAACCGGCCGACTCGGGCCCCGGCCCAAGGGACATGCACGGCACCACACCACAGAACCCGTGCCGCGCCTTCAGCGTCTCTGGGCGGACCCTGCATACCGCCTTCTGGTGGACCCGGACGGCCGCCCCCGCAAAATCCGCGGCACAACCAAGTTCTAGGCAGGATCCACCGCGCCAGCCGGTACATTTGAGCCGATGATTTCCATTGACCGGGACGACCCCGCCCGCGGCGACGTCCATCAACTCCTCAGCGAACACCTGGCGGACATGTTCGCCACCTCGCCGGCCGAAAGCGTCCATGCCCTGGACCATTCCGCCCTCTCGGCGCCGTCAATCACGTTCTGGACCGCCCGTGAGGACGGCGACCTGCTGGGGTGCGGCGCACTCAAGCTCCTGGCGGCCCCTGCCGGCCCGCCCAGGCACGGCGAGATCAAGTCCATGCGCACTGCGGCAGGCGCTCGGGGACGGGGCGTAGCCACCTTGATGCTCCGCCATATCCTCGACGACGCCCGCACCCGGAACCTCGAGCGCCTCTACCTTGAGACCGGTACCGAGGACTACTTCGCCCCCGCCCGGCGCCTGTATGCCCGGAACGGCTTTTCCGAGTGCCCGCCTTTCGCCGGCTACGTCCTGGACCCCAACAGCGTCTTCATGGAGCTCCGACTCTAGGACCCGCTCCAGCGGACACCGGAAACACAGCCCGGGGCGTCAGGCGGCGAGGCGTCAGGCGGCGAGGCGCGCCAGTATGGCCTGTTCCAGTGGGCTATCGGTTGCTGGCAGGCAGCCCGGCGGCCAGAGTGGTGGTTCCCGGTCCGGGTGCTCGGCGGGATAGCATCGGCCGGTCGGCGAAATCCAGCCGGGCGGCCGATCCTTTCCTGCCTGCATCGGTGTCCAACCCGACCCGTGTTTGAGCCGGTGGTGCTTCGGGCATGCCTGCCCAAGGTTGCTGATTCCGGTGGTGCCGCCGCGCTGCCAGGCGGTGAGATGGTCCGCCTCATTGTCCAGGCTGTTGTTGCTGCAGCCCGGGAAGGTGCACGTGCCGTCCCTCATCTTGAGCCACCGCTTCAACGCTTCCGGGAGCCGGTAGCTGGCGCGCCCGATTTCCAGCGGCGCTCCATCCCTCGGGTCGACCAGGACGCGGTAGAACGAGTTGGCACCGTCGGCAACGAGCCTGCGTGCAATCGACGGCGGGACCGGCCCCAGCCCATCGACCTCGGCGGGTTCGTCCGTAAGGCCCAGGAGGGAGAAGACCGGAACGGTAACCAGTACATCAGCCTTAGGGGAAGGCACGTCTCCGACGTCCTGGTTCGCACTG
Source organism: Arthrobacter sp. (assembly GCA_035466775.1). Classification (GTDB taxonomy): domain Bacteria; phylum Actinomycetota; class Actinomycetes; order Actinomycetales; family Micrococcaceae; genus Arthrobacter. The sequence goes on along the minus strand of DATIUQ010000144.1, from coordinate 1,143 downwards.
CCCAGCAGCAGCCCAGCGGCGATGTCCGCGCGCAACTGGCTCAGGTTGCGCGGTTCGCCCGGGCTTTGAAGGCCGCGGGCCAGTGCCGTCGACTTGTTCCAGATAGCCAAGGCCGTATCTCCGGGAAGGTACAACGACAACCAGGCCATGCCGTCCCGGTCCGGGCTGAACTCCATCCGCCGGTCCCCCACGCTCTTTGCGTGGCGTGCCTCAAGCGACTCGGGGTGGTGGCGTTCCCGCCACGCCCGGACCTTACGCCGGAACCGGGCAGGCGCCAGCTCTCCGGGTGCGGCACCGCGGGCCGGTCGGGGCGCGTCCGGGTCGAAGAAGTGCGCCTCCAGGGCAGAGGCGGCTGCGGGGCTGAGGCCGGTTGTTTCGTCGACCACGATGCGGGCGTGCTGCCAGCCGATGGTGCCGGTTTGCAGCGCATCGAGTGCCGCCGGTAACGACGTGGTCAGCGCGTGGGCCTCGCCCAGCAGGGCGGACGCGGCCCGTTCACCGATCGTCAGCACGCAGGCGACTTCTGCCACTCGGCTCACCTCCCGTGCCGACGCTTCATAGGCGCTGGCCGGCGGGCCCTCCAGCACCGCTGCAGCCTCCGTGTAGGCAGCCACCAGCTGGACTTTCGCCGCCGCCGTCGCGGCCTCAACCCGCGCCAGCACCCCTAACCCGTCCAGGCAGGCCTCGGAAAGCTCCTGCAGCGGATCAGCATCAGCATCGGGAAGCCGGTAGGGCCCATCCGCGGCGGCCGACGGGCTGGCCACAACACCCGCAAGCTCATCAACCAGCCCGGCCACCGAGCCAACGGCAGCCACCAGCTGGGCCCTGACTTCCGCATCGACAACCACACCGGCTTCCATAACCACAGCATGGCAGGAGGGTCTGACAACGACGACGGCGGGAACCTCCCGCCGTCGACCGCTCACTTTAGGCTGGGTCCCAGCCCTGCGCTTACCCGCCCAGGCGCGCCATCTCCTCGCCCATCGCAGACGCAAAGACGTCGCCCGGCACGTTCAACGCGTCGAAGTGGATCCCGCAACACAGATTGCCGCCGTACGAGACAGCCGCGACACCAAGCCGTACGTTTCCCGGGAGGATCCCAAGGGGCCAGAGGGCGATAACCGGGGCTCCGGCGAGGCGGTA
>DATIUQ010000143.1:0-3136 GCA_035466775.1 Arthrobacter sp. | reverse complement strand
GGTTGCAGGTGGAGTCTTCGTGATGGTCATGGTGGTCTTCCGGTGGCGCCACGGCGGCGACGAGGACAGCTGGTGGAAGGGCAAGGGCAAGAAGCTGGCCGCCTGGTTCCGCGACCAGACGGCCTCCCGGTCCGCGGCTGCGCCCGCCGCCGCCTGACGCCGGGCAACGCGGGGTCACTCCTCGCCCATCCCGGCGGGTCTTACCGGCGCGAAGTGACCCCGTGGTCAGTAGCTGGCGGTCGTGCCGGCGGGCCCAACCGCCGGGGCTGGTGGGACGTATTCGGCGGCGAGCGCCTCGGAGCCGCGGGCCAGCAGCGCCACATCGGCGCCCACCAGCACAAACGCGGCACCGGCCGCCATGTAGGCGCGGGCCGTTTCCGGGTTGAAGGCGTTGACCCCGGCGGGTTTGCCGGCCGCTTTGGCGGCGGCAAGGCAGCGTTCGACGGCGGCGCGCACCTCCGGGTGTTCCTGCTGGCCCAGCAGCCCCAGGGAGGCGGCCAGGTCGGAGGGGCCCAGGAAGATCGCGTCCACGCCGTCCACCGCGAGGATCGCCTCGACCGCTTCGACGGCCGCGGCGGATTCGATCTGCACAGTGACGCTGACGGTTTCAGCAGCCCGGGCGAGGTAGTCGGGGACCCGGTTCCAGCGTGCGGCCCGGGCCAGGGCGGATCCCACGCCCCGGACTCCGTGGGGCGGGTAACGGGTGGCCGCCACAGCGGCCGCCGCTTCGGCGGCCGAGTTCACCATGGGGACCAGAAGGTTTTGGACGCCCAGGTCCAGGTACTGCTTGATGAGTACGGTGTCGTTCACCGGCGGCCGGACCATCACCTGGACCGGATAGCCGTTCACGGCCTGGAGCTGGGCGAGGATCGATTCGAGCCCGTTGGGGCTGTGCTCGGCGTCGATCAGGAGCCAGTCCAGGCCGGCGCCGGCGCAGAGCTCGGCCACCAGCGGGCTGCCCGAGCACACCCACATCCCGGCCAAGGGACGGGCGGCACCGCCGGTTTGGTTGCGCAGCGCGTCCCGGAAAGTTGCGTCTGGTTCTACTCGAAACGGCATGTGATGCTCCCCAATGGTCCGTAGTCGGCGTGGACGGTGTCACCCTTGTACACCCACATCGGCCGGGTGAACGAGCCGGCGAGGATGATGTCGCCCGCCTGCATGCTGTCCCCGTGCGCGGCGATCTTGTTGGCCAGCCAGTGCACCCCGTTTGCCGGGTGGTCCAGGACTCCCGCGGCCACGCCGGTTTCCTCCACGGTCTGGTTCTTGTACAGGATGGCGGAGACCCAGCGCAGGTCCACGGCGTCCGGCTTCACCGGGTTGCCGCCGATCACCATGGCCCCCATCGCGGCGTTGTCGGCGATGGTGTCCACGATGGTCCGGCCCTCCATCTCGATCCGGGAGTCCAGGATCTCGAGGGCCGGGACCACGTAGTCGGTGGCGTTCAGGACATCGAAGATGGTGCAGCCGGGGCCCTTGAGCGCGTCTTTCAGCACAAACGCCAGTTCCACCTCCACCCGGGGATGGGTGTAGCGGTCCCACTCCACGGCGCAGCCGGTCTCGAGCACCATGTCATCGAAGATGGCGCCGTAGTCCGGCTCGGTGATACCGGTGGCGGCCTGCATGGCCCTGGACGTGAGGCCGATCTTGCGGCCCACCAGCTTCCGGCCGGCGTCCTCGTTGCGCCGCCGCCACAGCTGCTGCACGGCGTAGGAGTCCTGCACCGTCATGTCCGGGTAGCGGGCCGTCAGCCGGGGGACCGGTGTGCGGGTGCGGCCGGCTTCCAGCAGTTCGTCGGCGATGGCCTCGATCGTCTTGGCATTCAGCATGGCTACAGCTGCGCCCCGAGCTTGAAACCCTCGGCCTCGGAGCCTTCCTTGCGGGTGTAGGAGAACCCGTCGGCCCCCACGGTCACGGCCATTTCAGAGGCTTCGGTGCGTTCGATGACGGGCTGGGGGTTGCCGTCCAGGTCCAGGACCAGGGAGGCCTCGGTGTACCAGGACGGGACCACGGGGTTTCCCCACCAGTCGCGGCGCTGGTTGTCGTGCACGTCCCAGGTGATGGTCGGGTTGTCCGGGTCGCCGGTGTAGTAGTCCTGCGTGTAGATCTCCACGCGGTGGCCGTCCGGGTCCAGGATGTAGAGGTAGAAGGCGTTGGAGACGCCGTGCCGCCCGGGCCCGCGTTCGATCCGGTCGCTGATGCGCAGGGCGCCCATCTTGTCGCAGATCTGGATGATGTTGTGCTTCTCGTGGGTGGCGAACGCGACGTGGTGCATGCGCGGGCCGTTCCCGCCGGTCAGGGCCGTGTCGTGCACGGTCTGCTTGCGGTGCATCCACGCGGCGTAGGTGACGCCGTCGGAGTCCTGGATGTCTTCGGAGACACGGAAGCCGAGGTCCTCGAGGTACTTGCGGCCGCGCGGGACGTCCGGGGTGACCTGGTTGAAGTGGTCCAGCCGGACCAGCTCGCCGGCGGAGTAGAGGTCGTAGCGCTGGGTGAGGCGTTCCACGTGCTCCACCTCGTAGAAGAACTCGTAGGGGAAGCCCAGCGGGTCCTCCACCCGGACGGCGTCGCCGATGCCCTTCGTGAAGCCTTCCTTGCGGCGTTCGGTGCGGCAGCCCAGTTCCTTGTAGTACGCCTCGGCGGCGTCCACTTCGGCAGGGGATTTCACCCGGTAGGCGAAGGCCGCGACGGCGGCGATGGGTCCCTTGCGGAGCACCAGGTTGTGGTGGATGAACTCCTCGAGGGAGCGCAGGTAGATGGCGTTCTCGTCCTCTTCGGTGACGTGCAGGCCCAGGAGGTCCACGTAGAAGGCGCGGGACTTGGCGAGATCGGTGACCACGATCTCCATGTACGCGCAGCGGACGATGTCCGGCGCCGGGACCGTGGGGGTGGGGACGAAGTTGTGCTGTGAAACCTGGCTGTTCATGGGATTCTCTCTTCGTTGAAAGGGGGCCGGTGGGCGCTGTTAGGCGCCGAACTTGGGGGTGTGGACGGTGCCCAGCGTGATGTGGACGGCCTGCTGGTCGGTGTAGAAGTCGATGGAGCGGTAGCCGCCCTCGTGGCCCAGGCCGGACGCCTTGACGCCGCCGAACGGGGTGCGGAGGTCGCGGACGTTGTGGCTGTTGAGCCACACCAT
>DATIUQ010000142.1:0-6060 GCA_035466775.1 Arthrobacter sp. | reverse complement strand
CTGAACCGCAGCGGCGGCGGCCGGAGCCGAAGGAGCCGCAGCGACTGCAGGGGCGGCAGCGGCGGCCGGGGCAAGTCCAGCTGGCGGCCACGGTTCACCACCGGGGATGCGGGGAAGCCCGCGGCGAAGCGGGGTGGTTCCCGGTGCCTGGGTGGCGGGCGCGGCAGGGGTGGCGCGTTCGGTTGCGGGAGCAGCTGCGGGCGACGCCGCTGCCGGCGCCTCCGGCACTGCTTGCACAGAAGCAGCAGCCCCCGACTCCGGCGCCGGTGCGGGGGCTGCGACCGGCGTCGGCGTCACGTCTGCGGCGGAAGCCCCGGACAGTGGCGCCACTGAGACCGGAGCCCCGCCCGCTGGCGGCCAAGGCTCGCCGCCCGGCACGCGAGGCAGGCCACGGCGGAGCTGCCGCGCCCCAGCGGCGCCGGCGTTCACGGCCGGGACCGGAGCGGACACCGCCGTCGTAGTCGGTGCTGTTTCTTGGGCAGGGGCGGGAACAGCGGGGGCATCAGGAACAGGAGCGGAGGGTGCGGCGGCCGCCGATGAGGCCGTGGCCGGCGCCGCGCCGGAAACAGACTCCAGCGGGGCGTCCGCCGTCGCGATGTGTGCGGGCGCCTCGCCAGCTGGAGGCCAGGGCTCGCCGCCTTCGACGCGCGGCAGGCCCCGCCGAATGGACCGGGAAAGAGTTGCCATCGCTACTTCTTCCGGGCCTCGAGGGCGCTGATCAGCTGGGGGACAACCTGGAAAACGTCGCCCACCACCCCAAAGTCGGCGATCTCGAAAATCGGCGCGTCCCCATCCTTGTTGATGGCAACGATCGTCTTCGCGGTCTGCATGCCGGCCCGGTGCTGGATCGCGCCGGAAATGCCCAGTGCGATATACAACTGGGATGACACGGAGACCCCGGTCTGGCCCACCTGATGGGACTGCGGGATGAAGCCGGCATCCACGGCGGCACGCGAGGCGCCGACGGCAGCGCCGAGGGCATCGGCGAGCTGTCCCACGAGGGCGAACTGTTCCTCCGACCCGAGGCCGCGGCCTCCCGCTACAACCTTCGCGGCGCCGCGCAGCTCCGGCCGTGAGGTGGCGGCAACTACCTCCTCGAACGAGTCAATACGTGCTGCCGGCTTCCCGGAAGACGTCACGGCCAGTGTCTCCGATGCTTCCGGCTGGGCCGTGGCGCGTGCCTCGATGGAGCCCTGGCGGACCGTAATGACGGGCGCCCCGAACGTCGCCGCCGACGTCACGTTGTAGGCGCCGCCGTAGACGGAGTGGTGGGCCACGACGCCCTCGTCATCTCGTGACACGCCGATCGCGTCGACGGAAACCGCTGACCGCGAGCGGGCAGCGTAGCGGCCGGCAAGGTCGCGGCCGTTCAGGGAATGCGAAATCAGGATCGCGTCCGGCCGCACCTGCTCCGCGGCGGCGGCAAGCGCGTCAACGCCCGGCACTCCGAGCGCGGACGGATCCGGAGCCTCCGCGATGAGTACGCGCGCGGCACCAAGGGCCGCGGCCTCCGCTGCGGCGGCGCCCCCGGTGCCGGGGGCTGCAAGTACCAGTGCAACGGGCGTGCCGACGGCGGCGGCAGCGCCGAAGAGCCCGGCCGCAGCCTTCTCGAGTTCACCGGAAGCCTGGGCTTCCACGACGACGAGGATTGCGTCACGAGGGAATTCAGTCATGTCCGTTGTTCCTTACGCCAGTCGGTTTTCGATAAGGAAGTCAGCGAGCTTCTCGCCGGCATCACCCTCGTCAGTGATCTTTACGCCCGCCGCACGCGGCGGCTTCTCCGCGACGGTCAGCATGATCGAACGCGCCGCGTCCGGGTTGTCGGCCGTGACTCCCAGGTCGGCGAGGGTCAGCACCTCAACGGGCTTCTTTTTCGCGGCCATGATGCCTTTGAAGTTGGGGAAGCGCGGCCCGGGCAGCGCCTCGGTAATGGAAATCACTGCGGGCAGGTCCGCTGACACCTGCTGCACGCCGGATTCAACGGGCCTGGCGCCGGACACAACGCCGTCGCTGATTTGCACGGAGCTGAGTCCGGTAGCGAGCGGCACGTCGAGCAGTTCTGCGAGCATCGCGGGAATCATGCCGCCGGATCCGTCGGTGGAGACGTTGCCCGCGATCACGAGGTCAAACTCCATACGGCGGACCGCTGCTGCGAGGGTTTCAGCGGTCAGTCCAAGATCCGCACCCCGGAGCGCCTCGTCAGAGATATGGGTGGCGCTGCCCGCGCCCATCGCGAGTCCCTTGCGGATGGTTGCCGTGGCTCCCTCGGGAGCGAGGGAGAGGACGGCGACCTCGGTGCCCTCGTTCGCGTCGGCGTAGGTCAGCGCCAATTCCAGGGCCCGCTCGCCGATCTCATCAATGACCGTCTCGCTGGCGTCGCGGTCGGCGAGGCCCGTTTCAAGGTTCAGTTTTCGGTCCCCGTAAGTGTCGGGGACCTCCTTTACAAGGACGATAATCTTCATCGATGGCTCTTCCTGTGGCGGGCGCGCCTCCAAAGGGAGTCACGTCGGATCTCCATAGAGTCTACGAAAGTGTGGCCCACCTTGCGCTGGCAGGGCCCGTGTCGGGGAGTGGGAGTGCTCGGTTCGAGGGCACGAAGATCTCTCGCCAACCTCCGCATCCGGGCCGGGAGGGGCCTGTTTCGACGGCGCCGGGCGCCGTAGGCTATGGGCATCCATCACACCGAGGAGGCACTCATGCGCACGGCGACACCTACAGTGCAGGCCGATCAGGTCCGGCAACTTTCCGAGAATCTCATGTCTCAGCTCACGAAGGGGAGGGAGTGGGCCACTCCCGGGGTCGAGGCGGCTTTGCAGAAAGCGGTCGCGGGGCTCGATACCGGGATTGAATCTGCGTCCCCGAGGATCCAGGCCGGTCTGCGGCGGCTCGCTGACGAGCTCGCCGGAGGAGTGGAAACCTTGGCTCCCCGAGTTCACGAGGGTCTGATGCGGGTCGCACCTACAGTTGCCCCGGCACCCGCCCGGGCTAAGTCGGGGCGGACGGCGTCCGGGAAAGCCTGGTTGATTGCAGGGGCGATAGCCGTTGCGGTGACCGTGGGTGTCGCGGCCCGGCACTTTATCCGGCCCGCCGATGAGGAGCCGAGGCCGCCCGTGAATGAGCGCTAGTCCAGGGGCAGCGTTATCGTCACACAGGTTCCCGCGGCGGACGAATCGATGGCCACCTCTCCGCCAGCAAGGCTTACGGCCATGCGCATGAGCCGCAGTCCCATGCCGGTGTGCCGGCCAACCATGGCTGCCGGCACGTCGAAACCACCGCCGTCGTCGGTCACTCTGAGCTGAACGCCGTGGCTCATGCCGTGGGTGACGCAACCGAGCCGGACCGTCACAGCTGACGCCTGGGCGAATTTGTAGGCATTGCTGAGAAGTTCCTGCGCCGCCCGGTACAGAAGAGTTGCGGACTGTCGGTCCACTTCCATCCCGTGGTGCGGAGTCTCCAGATGTACCACGGTGCCGCGTTCGCGGAGGGGAGGGGTCAGGCGGTCAATTGCGCCGGTGAGCCCAAGAGTATGGAAATCAACCGGGTGCGTATCGGTGAGGACGCCACGTACGGCGACGACTTCATCGCTGAGTAGTGATTTCATGTTCATACTGTGCGCTTGTGACGTTGCATTTTCCTGTGACGCGCCGAGGGTAGCGGCGGGACTTCCCGCCGTGTCAGAGGACGGAGGCCCGAAGGGTCCAGCGCACCTCAGGATGCGACGTCGGCCGCGGAAATCGCCTTGTCCGTGAGGATGGGCATCAACCCGAGCAGCGCGAGGGTCAGCACTCCCATGATGCCGAACATGGCCTGCAGGCCCAGCCACTGGGCCAGCAGGCCGCCCGCCGCCGCACCGAGCGGCATGGTGCCCCACGCCAGCAGCCGGTAGGCGCTGTTGACCCGGCCCAGCAGGCGGTTGGGGGCAATGCGCTGGCGCAGGGACACGGTGATGACGTTCCACAGCACAATCAGCCCGCCGCCCACGAAGAAGAGCAGGCCAAGAATGTAGGGGTTGTCCGTTACGGCCGGCGCACCCACGAACAGCGCGCCGCCGAAGATCGTGAGGGCCAGGGACTTGGACCGGCCCAGCCTGGCTTCCACCCGCTCCGCGAGGAACGAGCCGATGAAGGCGCCGACGGCGGAGGTCGTCAGGAGCAGGCCAAACCCCACTTCGGACAGTTTCATCACCGACGCCGGTCCCACGGCAAACAGCACGAAGACCGCGAAGGCCGCGTTGGACGCGAAGTTGAACACCCCGGTCATCACCGCGAGCGTGCGGAGGACCTTCTGGTTCCAGAGGAACCGCAGACCCTCCCCAATGTCGAACCGCAGGGTCGTCTTCACCTCCCGCTCTGTGCGAAAAGCCCCCGGGACCAGGAACAGGGCACCGACGGCTGCCAGCCAGAGGGCCGCCGGCGCGGCAAAGCCCGCAATGACGCCGAGGGCCACCAGCAGCCCGCCCAGCGGGGGGCCAACGAACTGGTTGGCGGTGAGCTCGACGGCGTAGAGCCGGCCGTTGGCGCGCGACAACTGGTCCCTGTGCACCACCTGGGGCAGGATCGACTGGGCGGACGTGTCATAGAGCGTCTCGGCCACCCCCACCATCAGCGCAACAACGTACAGGGCCCAGATGGAGCCCAAATCCAGCAGGATGCCGGCCACCAGCAGGGCGGGCAGCAGTGCGCGGCCGAGGTTGGCCCACAGCATCAGCTTGCGCCGGTCCAGCCGGTCGGCCAGCGCCCCGGCGGTGAGGGCGAAGAGAAGCCAGGGAAGAGTCGCTGCGACGGTCAGCCCGGCGATCAGCGTGGGCGACTGCGTGAACTGAATGGCCAGCAGCGGCAGCGCGATCTTGAAGACGCCGTCCGCGAGGTTGGACAGCCCGGATGAGGTCCACAGCTTCCAGTAAGACGCACCCAGCGGCGCACCACTCTGTTCTTTCACCTGCGCGGCGGAACTAGTCATGGGTGAACCATTCCCTATTGATTGAGAAAATTCAAGGGGGTTGAATTTAGTACATCGGATCGTAGGATGGATCCATGACGGACGCAGGGCCGACCAGTGCGAACGAGAAAAAGCCCGCCGCCAGCGCCCAGGAAATCAAGGCGCTGGCCCATCCGCTGCGCCTGAGGATCCTGCGCCTATGCGGGCTCCACGAACTGACCAACAAACAACTCGCCGACCGGCTGGGCCAGGACCCGGGCACCGTGCTCTATCACGTGCGGCAGTTGCTCGCGGCCGGATTCCTTGAAGCCGCCGCCGTCCGCACCGGAGAAAGCGGCGCGCTGGAGAAGCCGTACCGTTCCACCGGGCGGTCCTGGAACCTGGACACCGCACTGCGCGACGCTGGTCCGGGCGGCCCGCTCGCGCCGGTCGAGGCCTTCCGGGAAGAGCTCGCGGAAGCCGGGCCGGACGCGCTCACCAGCCTCTCCCGCTTCGTTCTGCATCTCTCCGAGCAGGACGCCGAAGACCTCATCGCACGGATCGGCGCGGTGCTGAACGACTACACCCGCAGCGACCGGCAGCGGTCGGACCAGCCCGCCTACGGCGGCATCTTTGTCCTGCACCGCTCGCCGGACTAGGGCGCTCGCCAGGCCAGGAGGTCAAAGGGCCTGGACGAGTGTCAGGCCGCCGGCCAGTGCGACCCAGGCCATGTACGCCAGCATGTTGAAGCGATTGGGCCAGCCGACACGTACGTCGGGCTTCCCGACCGCGTCGGACTGACCGAACCGGACTGTCGCGCCAAGGAACCACACCATGCCCGCCCACGGGATGACCGACGCCCACGCGAGGATTTGCCCGGCCGGCGCATGCATGGCCGCACCGATTCCCGCACAGGTCGCAGCAACGGGAAAGCCCAGGATGAAGAGCGAGCCGAGGCCGGCATGGACCTTGCTGCGGCCCGTGATCTCCGCCCGCGGCGTAGTGATCGGGTCCGTGTCGACGAAGGCCGCCCCGATCGGCCCCAGCGCCACCACGGGAAGTCCGGCCGCCAGCAGTCCGGCCGGCTGCCACAGGGCAACGCCGGAAGCTGCGACGCCCGTTCCGCCGAGGATGAATGCGATC
>DATIUQ010000141.1:0-6753 GCA_035466775.1 Arthrobacter sp. | reverse complement strand
GCCGTCGCCAATACGACGTCCAGCTACCGCGGTGTGGCGCTGGTGGTTTCCGGCGCCGCGGGCCAGTCCGCGGCGTTCAGTGTCCAGCGCAACCTGCCCGGCTCGGACTACTTCCAGGACGCACGGACGGACCCGAGCGTGGACGTCATCCTCACCGGAGACTTCAAGGAACTGGCGAAGCCCGAACTGGTCGACCAGACGCCGGGCCAGCTCAGCTGCCCGCGCGAGGACCGGCGGATTGTGGACGAATCGGCGTGGCCCGTCATGCCGACGGCGACGCCGACCCCCGGCAGCTAGCCTCATCCGCCCGGATCAACGGGCCCACGCGGCGTCAGGAGTGCAGGCGGAGGGGGCGGCCGGCGTCGTCGAAGCGGGCCCCGGCGCCGAGCTGGACGAACTGCACGGTGCGGGTGAGCCGGGCCTCCGCTTCCGCGTCCTCGCCCGCACCGTCACCACGGGCTGCACTGGAGGACAGGGTTCCGTGGATGAGCTGCGCGAGCTGGGCAATGTCCGCCTCCGGCAGGAAGCCCTGGGCGACGCCGTCCCGCAGGATGCCCTGCAGGAGCACACTGAGCTCTCCGACGTGGTCCGCAAGCTTCGCGAACGACGCGGGGGACAGCACGGCGCCCATCGCGGGTCCTGGTGGCAGGTGGCGCCGGCTGAGGTCCTCGACCTGGGCCCGGACGTACAAGGCCAGGCGGTCCACCGGGTTCTCCAGCGAGTCCAGGGATTCCCGCAGGTCAACCAGGAACCGCTCGGTCTCGTCCAGCGCGTAGGCGATCAGGAGTTCTTCGATGTCGGCGTAGTAGTTGTACACCGCGGTGCGGCCGATCCGTGCGTGCCGTGCGACGTCGGTCATGGTCAGCCCCGGAAGGCCATGGGTGAACAGGAGCTCGCCGAATGCCGTCAGGATGCGGTGCTGGGTCTCGGCGCGTTGGGCGGCGTTGCTCGCGGCCGAAATCCTGGGCATACAGACACTTTAGCGCGATCTGTCAGCAAACGCGGGCGAGTCCGACGTCGGCGGGCGTCAGACGGCGCAGCCGTCCGGACCGCAGGCCTCGCCGCTGTCCGCCGTTCCCGCCATCACCAGCGGCTGGCTCTCCTGCCACGCCTGCTCGAGGGCCGCGGTGAAGGTCTCGGCGGGCTGGGCGCCGGAGAGCCCGAACTTCCGGTCGATCACAAAGAACGGGACACCGCTGATACCCAGGGCCCGGCCTTCCTCGAAGTCCAGCCGCACGTCGTCGGCGTACCTGTCGGTGGTGAAGAGCTCCTCCACTTCGGCGGCGTCGATCCCGAGGTCCAGGCCAAGGGACGTAAGGTACTCCCGGCTGCCGATGTCCTTGCCCTGTTCAAAGTGGTCGCTGAGCAGGCGTTCCTTCGCGGCGTCCTGCTTTCCGTGGGACGCTGCGAGGTGGATCAGCCGGTGGGCCGTGAAGCTGTTGGCCACCACGACGTCGTCGAAGCGGTAATTGAGCCCCTCGCCCCTGGCCTGCTCCGCCACGTGCGCGAACATTCCGGCGACCTGGGCCGGGGCCATGCCCTTGCGGGTGCTCAGGTAGTCCAGCTCGGTGCCGTCATAGTGCTCCGGCAGCGACGGATCCAGCTGGTAGCTGCGCCACTGGACCTCGACGGAATCCCGGTGCGGGAAGGCCGCGAGGGCGGTCTCAAAGCGGCGCTTGCCGATATAGCACCAGGGGCAGGCCACGTCGGACCAGATCTCAATCTTCATGCTGGCGTCAACCCCGCCAGGTGCGGGGCCATTCCCGGACGGCCTGTCGGCTTGGTCACGGAGTGTCGGGGCGCTCACGGCGTGACCGGGCGCTCCATCACGAAGTCGTGTTCCACGGTGCTGCCGAGCCTGAAGGATTTGGTGCCGACCTTGCGGAAGCCGGACTTTTCGTAAAACCGGATGGCCCGGGCGTTCAACTCGTTCACGCCGAGCCAGAGGCCTCGGGCGCCAGCCTCCGCGGCTTCGACGATGCTGGCGTGCATCAGCTCGGCGGCGGCGCCGAGTCCGTGGTGGGCCGGGTGGACATAGCACTTGCTCAGCTCGGTCGACGGCAGGATGCTCAGGACCGCGGCCACGTCCGGGTCCCTGGCGGGGCGGGCCACCAGCAGGCTGTAGCCGCGAAGGTCGCCGCCGGCGTCGATCACCAGGACCGTGACGTCCGGATCGGCCAGATAAGCGCGGAAGTGGGCCTCGCTGAGGGTGTTTGCCAGGTGCGTCGCGATGTCTTCCGGCCGGGACTCCGGCGGACACGCGAGCGGGAAGGTGACGGCCGCGAGCACGGCAAGCCTCCCGGCGTCGTCCGGTGCTGCTGTCCGGATGCGGTGCGTCATGGCTCAACCTTAATCCCAGGCGGACCCGCCTTCGTTCGTGAAGCGTTGTTGCGCTGGCGCCAGCCGCGCGCCTCAGTGGGCGCCGAGGGCGAGCCACCCGCCGGCGCCGTCCCACGGGAGCTGCCCGCCGCGACCGATGCGGCCAGGCAGGCCGCGGGCTGACTCCACCGGGGACCCGGGGGTGTCATAATCGGCGGGTCCGGCGGGGTTGCGTGATAGCAATGGGACTGATGAAAGCATATTTCTGCCCGCCGGCCGAGCCGCGGCACCCGTGAGCGCCAGTGTCCTGGCCAAGGTGCCGCGCAGCTGGATCCTGCTGGCCGCCATCGGGCTCATTGCCCTGAACATGCGCGGCCCGTTCGTGGCCGTGGCGCCGGTGGTCGGCCTGATGCAGCAGGAACTCGGCTTCTCCCCGGTGGAACTGGGACTCCTGACCGGCATCCCGGTGCTGTGCTTCGCCCTTGCTTCACCGCTCGCCTCGCTGGCAGGCCGCAAACTCGGCGCGGAAGTCGCCATCACGCTCACGCTCCTGGGTGTGCTGCTGGGGGTGATTGTGCGTTCGGCGGGCAACGGCGCCGTCGTGATGCTCGGCACGGTGATTCTGGGCGTCGCCATTACGATCGGCAACATCGCCGTGCCGCTGATCATCCGGCGCGACTTCGCGCCGGCCCGGCAGGGCACGGCGATGGGTATCTACACCGCCGCCCTCAACATCGGCTCCTTCATCACCGCCATGGTGATGGCGCCGCTGGCGGAGCTGTTCGGCTGGCGGCTGGCCCTGGGTGCCTGCGGACTTTTCGCCGTCGCGGCTTTGGTGGTCTGGGTTCTCGCGTTCGGCCCCCGGGCGTTCCGGCCCGAACCGGTCCCTGGGCCGGAGCCGGCCCGCGCCGGGATTAAGCGGGCGTCGCGCTGGATCACCGTCGGGCTGACGGCGGGCTTCGCGGGGCAGGCGTTTTCCTACTACGGGGTGACCGCCTGGCTGCCCAGCATCCTTGCCGACGAACTCGGCATGACGGCGTCGGAGGCCGGCGCAGGATCCTCGCTGTTTCAGATTCTGGCCATCGTGGGCGGGCTGGGCGTTCCGCTCGCGGCCCGTTTCGCCAGTACGACGGCGGTCGGCCTCACCCTGGGGCTGCTTTGGGTAACCGTTCCCGCGGGCCTGCTGCTGGCCCCGGAGCTGTGGTGGCTGTGGTCCTCGTTTGGCGGCGTCGCCCAGGGCGGCGGCATCACGCTGATTTTCATCGCCATCATCCGGTTGGCCCGGGACCAGGCCTCGGCAGGCCGGATGTCGGCCGTCGTGCAGGGGGTGGGCTACTCTTTCGGCGCCCTGGCCCCGACCCTGCTGGGCTACGTCAACGGCGTCACCGGGTCCTGGACCGGCCCGCTGCTGATGGTGCTCGGATCGGTGGCGCTGTTCATCCTCGGCACCGGACTTTCGCTCCGGCACGTACCGAAGGCGCACTGACCGGCGTCGGGGTGCGGGGGCCCGGGGAGTAGCCGCCGAGGCAACAGATCAGGCCCATGTTCGTCGAGAACATGGGCCTGAACTGTCACATCGACGCCGTTGTCGGTGGTGGGGGTCTTCCGCCGCTGGGCCGCCGCCCCGGATCTCGGGGTGCCTGTTGCGAAGGGCGTGGCAGCCCAGCAAACGGAAATCTGTGCCCTGAAGTCAGGCGGGGACGAGCGCCGGGTCCTCGCTGGGGACTTCCGCGCCGTCGCGCGCCTCGTGCAGGAACCGGTCGTAGGCCGGAAGCGTCAGGAAGGCCGGGAACGACGGCGTGAGTGTGACTTCCTCGAAGATGTCCCGCGCATCGGCGAAGCGGTCGCCCTCGAATCGTTCCAGCCTGGCGAACTCCTCGTCCAGCATGTCCTCGACCCATTCGCGGGTGATGACGTCGCCCTGGTCCGTGATGGCCCGGGAGAAAATCCACTGCCACAGCTGCGAGCGGGAGATCTCCGCGGTGGCGGCGTCCTCCATCAGGTTGTGGATGGCGACTGCGCCATTGCCGCGGAGCCAGGACTCGATGTAGCGGATGCCTACCTCGATGTTGTTCCGGATGCCCTGCTCGGTGATGGTGCCGCTGGTGGAGGCGATGTCGAGCAGTGCGCGGTCGTCCGGGGTGACGTCGTCGCGCAGGCGGTCCAGCTGGTTCGGGCGGTCGGCGAGGACGCCGTCGAACACCTCGCGGCACACCGGCACCAGGTCCGGGTGGGCCACCCAGGAGCCGTCGAAGCCGTCGCCGGCCTCCCGGGTCTTGTCCGCACGGACCTTCTCGATGGCGATTGCGTTGGCTTCCGCATCCTTGCGGTTGGGGACGGCCGCAGCCATGCCGCCGATCGCCATGGCGCCGCGCTTGTGGCAGGCCCGGACGAGCTGCTCGGTGTAGGCGCGCATGAACGGCTGCGTCATGGTCACCTGGCTGCGGTCCGGCAGCACGAAGCGGGGGCCCCGGGTGCGGAAGTTTTTGATGAGGGAGAAGATGTAGTCCCAGCGGCCGGCGTTCAGGCCCGCGGCGTGGTCGCGCAGTTCGTAGAGGATCTCCTCCATTTCGAACGCGGCCGTGATGGTTTCGATCAGCACGGTGGCCCGGATGGTGCCCTGCGGGATGCCCAGCAGGTCCTGGGCGAGGACGAAGATGTCGTTCCACAGCCGTGCTTCGAGGTGGTTCTCGATCTTCGGGAGGTAGAAGTACGGTCCCTTCCCCTGGGCGATCAGGCGGCGGGCGTTGTGGAAGAAGTACAAACCGAAGTCGACGATGCCGCCGGCGATCGGGGTGCCGTCAATGAGCATGTGCTTTTCCGGCAGGTGCCAGCCGCGGGGCCGGACCACGATGGTGGGCAGGTCCTCGGCGGCGCGGAGCTTGTACTCCTTGCCCTCGGGGGAAGTGAAGTCGATCCGGCGTTCCAGCGCATCCGTGAGGTTGAGCTGGCCCTGGATGACGTTGCGCCACGACGGGGTGGACGAGTCCTCCATGTCCGCGAGCCACACCTTGGCGCCGGAGTTCAGCGCGTTGATGGTCATCTTCTTGTCCACCGGGCCGGTGATCTCGACGCGGCGGTCCGTCAGGCCCGGCGCCGGGGGAGCGACGCGCCAGTTCGGATCGTTGCGGACGGACTCGGTCTCCCGGAGGAACCGCGGGTCCTGGCCCTTGCCGATCTGCTGGCGGCGGTCGCGCCGTGCCTGCAGCAGCTCCAGTCGGCGGCCCGCGGTCGCCTTGTGCAGCTTGGCCACAAACGCCAGCGCGTCCGGAGTCAGGACCTCGCCCTGCCTGCAAATCGGCTGCGCGGTCAGCGTGATCCCGTTGATGGTGAAGTTGTCAGTGAAGCTGTTCATGGGAGTTGCTCCTTGGATGTCCGCCGTTGCCCTATCACTTTTGGCTGCCAAAGGAGGCCGATGGGGACCAAAAGTGATAGGGCAACGGGCGGGAAAGGCTGGGAAGTTAGTGGAACTGGCCCTCTTCGGTCGATCCGACCAAGGCGAGGGTGGATGCGTTCGGGTTGAGCGCGGTGGCGATGTCGTCGAAGTAGCCGGTGCCGACTTCGCGCTGGTGCTTTGTCGCGGTGTAGCCGCGGGATTCGGAGGCGAATTCCTTCTCCTGCAGCTCGACGTAGGCGCTCATGCCTTCACGGGCGTAGCCGTGGGCGAGGTCGAACATCGAGTAGTTCAGGGCGTGGAAACCGGCCAGGGTGATGAACTGGAACGTGAAGCCCATGGCGCCGAGTTCGCGCTGGAACTTGGCGATCGTGGCGTCGTCGAGGTGCTTCTTCCAGTTGAACGACGGCGAGCAATTGTAGGACAGCATCTGGTCCGGGAAGTCGGCCTTGACGGCTTCGGCGAACTTGCGGGCCAATTCCAGGTCCGGGGTGCCCGTCTCCATCCAGATGAGGTCGGAGTAGGGGGCGTAGGCCTTGGCGCGGGCAATGCAGGGTTCGATCCCGTTGCGGACCTTGTAGAAGCCCTCGGCGGTGCGCTCGCCGGTGATGAATTCCTGGTCGCGCTCGTCGACGTCGGAGGTGATCAGGGTGGCTGCCTCGGCGTCGGTGCGGGCGATGATGACCGACGGCGTGCCGGCGACGTCGGCTGCCAGACGGGCGGCGTTCAGGGTGCGGACGTGCTGCTGGCTGGGGATCAGAACCTTGCCGCCGAGGTGGCCGCACTTCTTCTCCGAGGCGAGCTGGTCTTCCCAGTGCACGCCCGAGGCGCCAGCCTGGATCATGGACTTCATCAGCTCGTAGGCGTTGAGCGGGCCGCCGAAGCCGGCCTCGGCGTCCGCGACGATCGGGACCATCCAGTCCTCGACGGTCTGGATGCCCTCGGAGAACTCGATCTGGTCGGCGCGGAGCAGGGCATTGTTGATGCGGCGGACCACCGTGGGCACCGAGTTGGCCGGGTAGAGCGACTGGTCCGGGTAG
>DATIUQ010000140.1:0-8700 GCA_035466775.1 Arthrobacter sp. | reverse complement strand
TGCAGCTCCATCGCACGCTGGAACAGCTCAAGGACCGCCGGGCGGAGTTGTCCGCCGGGGAGGAACTGGATCGGGACAACCTCCGTAGTCCGGATAAGATGGAAAGTCCTGGGAGACGAATTGGCGGATGGAATTCATCCCAGCCTGACGGAAGCTCTGGCTCAAGAACCCAGCTGGTCCCGGCGGCGTTTCAGGGTGGCTGCCTCGGCGGAGTTGCCTGCCAGTCCGATGGCTTTCTCATACGCCGCCCGTGACTCCGGGCGGTCCTGCCTCCGCAGCAGCTCGGCGCGGGCGGCGTGATGGGCGTGATAGCCGGCCAGGTCGGGTTCAAGTCGGTCGACGGCGGCCAAAGCCACCTCAGGCCCGTCAAGCTCGGCTACCGCAATGGCCCGGTTCAGCGCCACGATCGGTGAAGGGTCGACGGCGGTTAGCTGGTCGTACAGCGCGACGATCTGGGACCAGTCCGTGTCGGCGGTGTCGCGCGCGGACGTGTGCACGGCGTTGATGGCCGCAAGGATCTGGTAGCGCCCCGGACCCATCCCGGACGCCAGACGCTCGCGCACCAGGCGATGGCCTTCCGCGATCAGTGCCGCATTCCAGGCACCCCGGTCCTGCTCGCCCAGGTTCACGAGCTCGCCGCGTGCCGAGATCCGCGCGGCGCTGCGGGCCTCGGTCAGGAGCATCAGGGCAAGCAGCCCGGCCACTTCGCCGTCCTCCGGCAGGAGCCCGCGGAGCAGGCGCGAGCCGAATGGCTTCGGCGGTGAGGTCGGAGCGGACGGGGTCGACGTCCGGGCCCGACGCAAGGTAACGCTCGTTGAAGACCAGGTAGAGGACCACGAGGACGCCTGAAACCCGTCCCGGCAGATCCTCCGCGGACGGCACTCGATAAGGGATGCGGGCCGCCTTGATCTTGGCCTTCGCCCGAGTGATCCGATGCGCCATGGTGCTCTCCTGCACCGGGAACGCCCGGGCGATCTCCGGCAAGGTCAGCCCGCCCACCATCCGCAGGGTCAGGGCCACGCGGCTCGGCATCGCGAGGGCCGGATGGCAGCACGTGAAGATCAGCCGGAGCCGGTCGTCATAGATGGCGCCGGGAGGCTCGGGCGTGCGTTGATCGTCGAACACCAACTGGGCCTCCTGGTGTTTGGCGTCGCGTTTGTTCTCGCGCCGGAGCCTGTCGATGGCCTTGCGCTTGGCCGTGGTGGTCAGCCAGGCGCCGGGTTTGGCGGGGACGCCGTCGGACGGCCACCGCTCAACGGCAGCAGCGAACGCCTCGGAGGCCGCTTCCTCCGCGAGGTCGAGGTCGCCGAATCGGCGGGTCAGGGCGGCGACCAGCCTGGTCCAGTTCTCGCGTTAGGCCTGGGCGACGGCGCCGCCGACGTCGGCCCCGTTCACAGGAACGGCCGGACCTCGATCTTCCGGTTGCAGGCCTTCGACCCCTCGGCGGCGAGCTTCAGCGCCACATCGAGGTCGGGCGCCTCGACGATCCAGAAGCCGGCGAGGTACTCCTTCGACTCCACGAAGGGCCCGTCCGTAAACACCGCACTCCCATCCCGGTTGTCGATGACCGTGGCGGTAGTGGGAAATCCGAGGCCACCGGCGAAGACCCAGTGCCCGTCGGCCTGGAGACGATCGTTAAACGCGTCGATAGCAGCCACCTCGTCCGACGGGGCGAGTTCCAGCTGGTCGTGAATCACGGAAAGCAAATACTGCATCTCGAGTCAGCTCCTGCGGTTTGGGGCGCCCCTTCTGGGCTGCCGCTCCCCCTTACTACGAACAACTTTGCCCGATCCGACAAAAAACGCGCGGAACGGGGCAGTTTCTGGCTCCTCGTGCCCGCGGCCGCCATCCCCGCAGTGGGATGGGCGCCCTATGCCGCGGGGCCCGTGCCGTCCGGCAGGCCGGCGTCGACGGGGAAGGTCATGAACGCCGGCGTCTCGTACGGGTGCGCGGACAGCGCGGCGTCGACGACGGCGCCGCGCCGGGAGCGCGGGTAAATCGCCTCGATCCGGGTTTCCGGGACTTCTTCGGGGAGTCCGACGGCGCCGATGGCCGGGTTCGCGCCCGGCAGCGGCGTGAAGCGCCCGGTGCCTTGGACGCTGAACGAGCAGTGCGAGTAGTTGCCCAGCCTGCCCGCGCCGGCGTCGCCGATGGCCTGCCGGACAGCGTGCGCAGCTTCGGTGGGGACGTAGATGACCAGGCAATCCATGGGCTCCATGGCTGAAAGTCTGGCACGGGTCACCGGTCTTTCGGCAGCGCGGATGCGGCTGGTCAGCTGGCCGGGTCGTACTGGAACTGCCGGACCTCCTGCGAACAGCGGCAGGCGACGGCGATTTTCGCGGCCCACTCGAGTGCCGCCTCCCGCGAGGGCAGCTCGAGAACGGTGTAGCCGCCGTTGGGCACCGTGTGCCCGGGGTAGGTGCCCTCGGTGACGGTGCCGTCACCGGCCACGAGCACCGGTTCCACGTTCTCATCGATCCCGCCGCCGAAGACGTACACACCCGCTGCCTTGGCCTCGTCGATGACGGCATGCGAGGCTTCGACCACCGCATCGAAGTCCTCCTCGGGGAACACCATGGCCTCACCGGGGAACGAGATCAGGTACTTCGTCATTGGGGGACTCCTCTGCTCCGGCGGCGCCATCCGTCGGTTTTGGCGGCGGCACCGAGCTGGCGCCCAGCCCGATTATGAACCCGGCGCCCGACATGTCGTCAAGGTTGAGCGTCGTTGGCGGCTTGGCCCTCCCAGGTTGGCCAAGCACAGTCCACAGCTGGTGGGCTGCACTTGGCCCCTTGTCCCCAGGTTCAAACGCAGCCGAACCGGAGAGTTTCGTCTCGCGGTCTAGGCAGTGCCGCCGCCACTGCCGCCACCACCGCCCTCATCCGTCAGAAGCGCGGTGTTTGCGTCCCAAGCGCGACCGGCGAGGTCGTTGGCCGCGGCCCATATACTCGACGGACTGAACGCAATTACGTCCACCCCGGGGTTCGCTGTCGTTGAAACCACGAGTGCTGGCGTATTGCCTTCGACTGTTATTGGTGCTTTTCGACTGTGCATCATCGCACGAGTTCGATTTCCCTGGCGGGATTTTAGAGGTGTAGCAGTAAATGCACCGGGCGCGTCTGCGGCCGGCTTAAAAGAAATCGTATTCATTTTCTCTCCGTTGATCCCCAAGCTTCGGAGTTGTTTTACAGATGAGGAAGCATGAGCTTCACGATCGGCGATGTCCCCTGCAGCGCCAAGATTCAGCGCGGGAATAATCGGCACACATGCATATTTTCGGCAGATCAGACTCTGATTTATCCCCCCAATCATCGACTTAACTCGTCATCGTCCTCGCAGGAGACAGGAAAGTCAACGGCGCCTGTCGCCAGCCGATTTCCCATGAATCATGACCAAAGTCGCCAGGTTTCCAGCTTCCGATCGAAAGCACTGTTATGGATTTGCAGCACCTTGTATAAACATTGATTCGAAACCGGCGGTGATGTTCAAGGAAGGATTGTGGTGGTTATGATGCGGTCATGCCGAACCCGCGATTGTCCCTCGCCCTGGAACGTATTGGCCCTGGAGACTGGGAGATATTCGAGAAATTCGCCTCGGAGTTCTTAGCCGTCGAATATCCAGCCCTCCGGACGATGGCAGCTCCGAACGGGGACAAGGGCAGAGACGCCGAAATATTCACGATTGACGGCGTGCCGAAAGTTGCATTTCAGTACTCGGTCACGCCGAACTGGAAGACTAAACTTACGAGCACGCTGGGCACCCTCAGGAGGAACTTTCCTTCGGTCAGCACCATGATCTACCTGACCAACCAGGTGATTGGTCCGGCTGCCGATGAACTTCGGGAAGAGTCCCGACGTGATCGGAATATCACCGTAGATATCCGGGACCGGTCGTGGTTTGTGGACCGCGAGGTGTCCTATCCTCAACGACGAGTGGCAAGTGAAGAGCTGGCTAAGAGATTTGTCGATCCGCTCCTGTCCAAACGAGGGGTCATCGACAGAATATCGACGTTGACAGCGGACGAAAGCAAAGTCGCGGTGCTGCACTTGGCCCTTGATGACGAAGATCAGGCGACGGACGAGAGCCTTACCAAGAGCTGCTTCGATTCATTGGTGTTGGCGGCGCTTCACGATTCGAGCGGAGGCAATAGGCTCAGCCTGAGCGAAATCCAGGACGGCGTCGCCCTCCGCATGCCCGTGGGGAAGCGAGGGCAAATCGATGCCCTGACCCTGAGCGCGTTGCACCGCCTGTCTCGGAAGGGGCCCGTTAAACAGCACAAATCAGCGTCCGGATCTGAGGACACCTACCATCTCAGTTTTGAAGAGGCCCGGAAGATCAACGATCAGACCGCCAAATTCCTTCTTGACGAAGCTGTTCTGGATGCAGAACTCGTTGCTGCGGTTCGAGCCCTCGAAGTACCGAAGGAACTGAGCGAGGCGCAGTTGACGGAGATTTCTCGGGAGCTGCGAACTGCCTTGGACGAAACACTCCTGGAACGCGGTGAGTCATTTGCCGAAGCTGTGGAAACAGGAGAACCGTTCCAGCTCAGCCCGGTAGCCATAGCGGACAAAATCACGGCAGATGGCGGGATCAATAAGCTCAGCTCCGATGCCGCGGCCGCGGCCATAATGCATGTACTGGAGCAGCCTTCGCCTCAAACACAGTCCCATCTTCGGCGGCTGGCTGACGCGTACACGCTTTTCGCGTTCCTGAAACAAACCCCGGACGTCCAGAAAGTCATGCTCAACGTCTTCAGTGAAGGTGACATATGGATGGACACCACGGCGATCCTGCCGCTTATCGGGGAGAGCCTGGTAGACGATCCGGAAGAGCGCCACTTTACGATCCTGATGCGAGCAGCGGTCGACGCCGGGTTGCTTCTATTCGTAACGGAAGGGGTCGTCGAAGAAGTTGAACGGCACCTGAACCTGGCCGTTGCTTATGGTCACAACAGAACGTCGACGTGGACGGGAAGGGTCCCTTTCCTTTACTCGGCCTACGTGCTGTCGGGCCGGCCGGAGAATGAATTCCTGGACTGGCAAAGGGACATCTGCGGACGCGAACAGCCGTTGCAGGACGTCAGCGACTACCTTGCCGAAGAATTCTCCATCGAGACCAGGAATCTCCTGGAATACTCCAATGCCGCGTCGATCGAGCTTCGGGGCGCAGTTCAGGAACTCTGGAATCAGACTCACGAGAGAAGGCGCCAAAGAGGTGACTACGGGGCCGACCAAGGCACGCGGTCGCGCCTGGTAGCCCACGACGTCGAAAACTCGGTCGGCGTCATCGAGTACCGGCGGACGATTGGACCATCCCCCATGGGCTACCTGGCATGGTGGCTGACGTTCGATGGGACCGCGATGAAAATGAAGGACCACCTCCGCGAACGCCTTGGCCCTCACGCGCCTCCGTCGCCCGTCCTGAGCCCGGATTTCCTCACTCAATTGCTGCGCCTGGGTCCCCTTCGCACTGCCATCGAGCAGGATCTGCGAGTGCAGTTGCCCCTACTCACGGACATGAGCGTCAATCACTACGCCCCGCAGGCTCTGCTCGAGTTGGCAAGGGAAACCAGAGAAAAATCGTCGAGTCAGAATGAACGGGTGGTGCGCCGCGAAGTCCGCGACGCGGTGAACCGTGCAAGGCAGCAGATGGGTCCGGCGGCGGTCGGCGGCGTCCGGGCCATGGAGGATCGAATTTCGGCTTCCATTAGACGCCAGTCGCCCCCATGAATCTGACCGTCTGGATGATGCAGCCGGCCGCTGGACAGGGATCGCACCTGGTACGTTCCGGGCCAGCCGGCCGAAGGCACAGCCTCAGATGCCGGGCTCTTCGTCCTCCGCCAGCCTGATCATGCGCAGTTCGTCCTCCACCGCGCGGGCCGGCCAATAGTCCTTCGCCAGGTCACTGGCCCGGGCTTTGTCTGCTCCCGGGACGAGCTTGCCGAGCAGCCCGGCAGCCTGAAGCAGGGCGACCAGCGCGGTGGTCCTGGCATCTGGCGCCTTGGCATCAGGCGCGGCGGGAGCGGGAGTCCCCGCTCCTGGGGCCTCGGCGTCAGGCGTCCCGTTAGCAGAAGCTGTGGCACCAGTGGCAGCAGACGCCCCGGATTCAGGCTTCGCGGGTTCCGCCGGCGCAGCGGTGATAGCCGCCTCGATCTTTTGCAGGAGCGCCGCTTCCGGCCCGTGGTCCTTCTCCGGGTACCGCGCGGACTTGAACACGCCCAAGTGTTTTTCGCCGACGTGTTCCACGATGCCCAGTGCCGCCATCCCTTCGTAGACGCGCTGCATCTCGGCGCGGCTCTCGAGCATGGAGACCCAGCGTTTGGGTGTGTGGGGCCGGGATTTGCCTCGGATGAGTTCCAGTTCGTGCTGGAGGTCCGTTGGCGGGGCGGTGCCGGTGGCCCTGACGTGCTTGCCCTGCAGGGCTATTGCACCGGCCAGCTCCAACTCGGCCAGAATCGCCCCGGCCAGGGTGGTCCGGAGCGCGTACATCGGCACTTCAGGTGTGCCGTCTTTGTCGTTCGTGGCGAGTAGGAGGAAGGCCTGGGGAAGGTTGAGCTCGGCCGCCTGCCGTGTTTCAGCGTTCATACGATCATGGTGGCGCAGTCGGTCAGCGGCCACAATGGCAAGGTGCCAACAAAGATCATCATGCTTACTATTGAGGCTCCGGTTGCTGTCCACGCGTGCGCAGCCGGAACCGCCGATCCGAGGAGCTCCGACATGGCCGGGAAGAACTACGACGTCCTCATTATCGGCGGCGGCAACGCCGGGATCTCCCTGGCGGCGCGCCTCCGTCGGTACGGGGTGAAGGATCTGGCCGTGTTGGAACCCGGGGACCAGCACTTCTACCAGCCGCTGTTCTCCCACATCGCCGGCGGGAGGGCGACGGCATCGGAAGCCACCCGGCCCCAGCGCGCCGTCATGCCGGAGGGCGTGGACTGGATCCGGGACGGCGCGGTGGATATCGACCCGGCGGGCAGCACGGTGTCGTTGGCCTCCGGCGGCCAGTTGGGGTTCGCCCAGCTGGTGGTCTGCCCCGGCCTGCAGCTGGATTGGGACAAGATCCCGGGCCTGGCCGAAGCCGTCCACTCCCCCGCCGGGGCGTCGCACTACGAGTTCAGTCTGGCTACCAAAGCATGGACGCTCCTCAGTGGCCTCAAGGCCGGGACGGCCGTTTTCACCATGCCCTCAGGCCCCATCAAGTGCGGCGGCGCCGCGCAGAAACCGATGTACCTGGCCTGTGATTACTGGCGGGAGAAGGGAGTCCTCCAGGATATCCGGGTCATCATGGTGCAGCCTTACCCCACTGTGTTCGGGGTGCCCGGTGTGGATGACGAGCTGAACCGCAAGATTGCCGAGTACGGCATCGAACTGCGCCTGAACAGCGAGCTGGTGATGGTGGACGCTGCGGCGCAGAACGCGCTGATCCGGAACAATGCCACCGGGATCGCCGAGGAGCTGCATTACGACGTGCTCAATGCGGTCCCGCCGCAGTCGGCCCCGGACTGGCTCAAGGACACGGAGCTGCCCGCCCCGGGTGACTCGGGTGGATTTGTGGAAGTGGATCCGCAGACGCTCCGGCACGTCCGTTTTCCGAATGTCTGGTCCCTGGGGGATGCGGCGGCGACCACCAACTCCAAGTCCGGCGGTGCGCTGCGGAAGCAAACGAAGGTCCTGGCCAAGAACCTGGTTGCGGCCCGTGAGGGAAAGCCCCTGACGGAGAAGTACGACGGATACTCGGTGTGCCCCTTCACGGTGGCCCGCGCCTCGGTTGTCTTTGCCGAGTTCGATGACCAGTACCGGCCCAAGCCCTCTGTCCCTAAGGTGCCGACGTGGAAAGCGAGCCGTGCCTCGTGGGTTGTGGACCGCGATATCTTCCCCAAGATTTACTGGAACCTGATCCTCAAGGGCCGCGCGTAGGCTGCCGTTTATCAAGATCCGGGGCGACGGCAGGGATCGGCAGGCATAAGCTGATTGAACAACGTCTCTTCCAGCACGGGGAAGGTCATCATGGAGTCCGAAACCGCCGACGTTATCGATCATGACGTCACCACCATCACCTGCGTGTGTGGCAACACCGTCAGCAAGGACGGGTTGATCCAGGCCAACTCACAGGGCATCCCCGTCTACAACGGAGACGGCACCCCTGTCCCCGCCGGGCTGGCGGAATGGCCTGCAGATGAGGATCTCTACACTCTGTGCCCCTCCTGCGGCCGCGTGTACCGTGACTCGGTCATCGAAGAGACAGGGACCGCGCCCGTTGCATTCCGGGTCGACGTCACCACTGTCCCGATTGCCGAAGCCATCCGGGTCCATTGGAGCCTCAGCGCCCAGGAATGAACCTGCAGAGCGGACGACGGCGGGACCTCCCGCCGTCGTCCGCTTGCCTTGGGCGCCGCTGCAACGGCGATGGCCAAGAGTCGCACACCGTTCTGCCCTTTCATTGGGCGGGGAGTCGCCGCATGATGGGCGCATGGCTCAATTCGCGTCAGCCGACGACTCAGCTGTTGCCAAGGCTCAGCACGAGCTTCAGGAGGCCGGCGTCCGCACCGTGATCGGCACGGGTGGTGAATGCCTCGGGCGTCACGCTGGCCAAGAGCGTCCCGCTGGCCCGGCTGGGAGCCTTCCACCAGTCCGGGATGGGCGCCGCCCCCGTCTGGCATGTCTTCGCCGTCGACGGCGGGATAGCGTTCACGGACACCAT
>DATIUQ010000139.1:0-2776 GCA_035466775.1 Arthrobacter sp. | reverse complement strand
GTCAACTGATCCTCACCGTTACCGGCGCCCAGGGTGTCATCCCGACGAACGAGGTCATTACCGCAATGGCCCAGGAACAGTTCGGCGCCCAGAGCGCATACGTCCTGACGCTTGGCTTTCTCATCATGCTGGTACTGGCGCGCTTCACTCCGTTGAAGTACGTCTTCCTGACCGGTCACCACATGGTGTTCATGGCCACCATGCTCACCGTTATTCTGTCCGTCGGCCTGGGAGAAGGCCTTGACTGGCTGGTCGTGCTCCTCGGGGCTGTCCTGCTGGGCGTGATCATGGTGGTCATGCCGGCGTTCCTCCACCCGTGGACGAAGAAGATCACCGGCAATGACACCATCGCAATCGGCCATTTCGGTTCTTTGGGTTACATCGCAGCGGGCGCAGTCGGACAGGCCGCGGGCAAGCGCAGCAAGTCAGCCGAAGACATCCAGTTTCCCCAGGGGCTGAAGTTCCTCCGCGACTCCATGGTGGCCACGTCGCTGTCCATGGTCCTCATTTACATGGTTTTCGCCATCTGGGGTCTGATCGCCCTCCCGCTTGCCGACGCGCTGGCGATCTTTGACGCCCCTGACGCGGGAGCCTTCCTCATGGCGGGCTTCGAACAGGCGCTGCTGTTCGGCGTCGGCGTGGCCGTGATCCTCTATGGCGTGCGGACAGTGCTGGGCGAGCTCGTTCCCGCCTTCCAGGGCATTGCAGCCAAGGTGGTCCCCGGAGCCAAAGCCGCCCTTGATATCCCCATCGTTTTCCCGTTCGGCGCCAACGCCGTGCTCATCGGCTTCCTGAGCTCCTTCACCGGCGGCCTGATCGCCCTCGGCATCCTTGCTCTCTGGCTGAACCCCGCCTTCGGCCTGGCCCTGATCCTTCCCGGAATGGTGCCACACTTCTTTACCGGCGGCGGCGCCGGCGTGTACGGCAACGCAACAGGCGGGCGCCGGGGAGCCATGCTCGGCGGTTTCGTGAACGGCATTATCATCACCATCCTGCCCGCCGTCCTGTTGCTCGTCCTGGGCCAGTTCGGGCTCGCAAACAGCACCTTCGGTGACGCCGATTTCGGCTGGTTCGGCACCCTCATCGGCGTTAGCCTGACCGGCGGCCCAGCACTTGGCGCCGTCCTTGCCATTCTTATCGCTACCATCCTCGTTGCAGCCGCCATCGTCTTCCAACGGCGGGTTGTCGATACCGGATGGGTCCCTGGCGCGAGGCGTGATGCCTGGCTCGCCGAGGCCCAGGAAAGCGAAAAGGCTAAAGCTAAGCAGGAAAGTACCACTGCATAACGGGTGTCCCGGAACCGTTCGTAGTGAGATTCGCGCAACCTCTGAGGGCGCGTCCGGCCAACGCCGGACGCGCCCTCAGTACCCAGGTCCGCATATCGGCGAGACTAGCGGCGAACAAGCCGCCACAGGGACGTGACCTCGGCCGCACGCGCCTCGAACAGGGGATCGTCGCGGTCCGATGCCTTCGGGTGGGTTGGCTTGGTGTCGAGCCGTTCCACCACTTTCAGCCCCGCCGCCCCGACGGCGGCCAGCAGATCCTCACGCGAGCGCAGGCCAAGGTGCTCGGCCAGGTCGGAGAGGACCAGCCAGCCCTCACCGCCCGGCTCCAGATGGTCGGGCAGTCCGTTCAGGAAGCGGAACAGCATCCTGCTCCCGGGGTCGTAGACCGCGCTGTCCAGGCTGGAATGCGGCGTGGCCGGGATCCAGGGCGGGTTGCACACGATCAGCGGCGCCCGGCCCGGCGGGAACATGTCGGTCAGGACCGCCTCGGCACGGTCCGCAACACCGAGGTTCCGGAAATTCTCGGCGGCGCAATCGATGGCGCGCGGCTCATTGTCCGTCGCCACCACGCGGCGGACGCCGCGGCGGGCGAGGACGGCAGCGAGCACCCCGGTGCCGGTTCCGACGTCGAACGCCAGCGTCTCAGAGGGCAGCGCGGCGGTAGCCACGAGATCCACATACTCGCTCCGGGTGGGGAAGAACGTGCCGTAGTGCGGGTGGATGCGGCCCTGCAGGGCATCGACGTAGACGCCGTTCCGTCGCCACTCGTGGGCGCCAATGGCCCCGACCAGCTCATGCAGGGACACCACGGACGGTTCGCCGATGCCACCGTATGCCTCGGCGGCGGCCCCCCGGATGTCCGGGGCGCGGCGCAGCGGCACCACCGGGCCCGGATCAAGGGGAATCAGCAGCAGACCGAGAATGCGTGCACGGTGCGAGGCGGCCTGGCGGTGCCGATAGAACTTCTCGGCACCGGTTCCTGCGGTCCCTTTCTTACCGCCGCCCACCCGCCGGTCCAAGGCGTTGAGGAGCTGCCGCCCGTTATGGAAGTCACCGCGCCAGAGCATCGCGATCCCCTGTGACGCCCTCCGGTACGCCTCATCGGCCGTAAGGGAATCGTCCACCACTTCGACCCGCGTCGGCGCCGGCCTGCCGTTCGCCGACCGCCAGCGCGCGGTCATGCTGGTCCCGGCCTCAACCCAGGTCACAGCGGCAGGCTCATCCGCCGCAGCAGCGCGCACCTGATTGGGGACCGGCGTCGGGATTACCGCGGGTGCTGGCGGGTCAATGCTGATGAAGGATCCATTCCGAAAATTCGGGAGCCGGCCGGAGTGACGATTGCGGCGGCTGTTCGACGACGTCCAAGGCTGCGGCCCAGCTTCCAGACCCCTCATCCGGCTGCGCGCCGGGCTTGGTCGATGGCCGCCGGGGCCCTTGAACTAGATACTCAGGATACAGGTGTGCTGCGGCCGCCGGATCCCCTCCTCCCG
>DATIUQ010000138.1:0-11810 GCA_035466775.1 Arthrobacter sp. | reverse complement strand
GCCTCGTCGTCGGAATGCGTGCCGTCGGCGAGATGACGGGCGCCAAGCTTTTCGCGACCGGGCAAGGGCTCATGCCGGCGCTGTCACCGGCTCCTGAAGAAACGCCTCTTTTCCGGGGGTTCACGTATGCCCGCGCGCGGGACGAGGTGAGCGCGGCCGCGCACGGTCTCGATGTGGGCCTGGACGACGCTTTTCTTGGCATCGATGACGAACTCGCCCGCACCGACGCGTCCCCCGGACTCTACGTCTGCATCCAGAGCGACATGGTGGATCCCGGCCGCTTCGAAGCCGCCGTCGAACTCGCCCGCGCCGAAATCGAGCGGGCAACGCGCGAGGGTATAGCTTCGTACTACATCGAGGCCATCCCCGGTTTTGACCGGACCGCTTACGAGCGGCTGGCGGACCTCATTCCTGAGGAACGGTTTGTGCCGTTCGTCCACGTCTGGACCGACGGCCTTCCACTCTCAGGCAAACAGACCTGGGTAACGAGCCGCTTCCACCTCCACCTGCTGGCAGCAGCCGCCGGGGCGCGAGGCATCGCCGTCGGGATGAAAAAGGGCTACTACGACGTCAAACACGAATCCGTGACGGCGCTGGGCAGCGGTTGGCCGCTCGCGCTGGACGAAAAGAGCCCGGCCATGCCGGCGCAGGCAGGTCCGCTGACGGCAGACCTGCCTGCGCTTGTGGCCCAGAAGCGCGCCGAGGCGGCGACGCTCTATCCAGCGGTTGCTGGCGAGCCGGCCCCGCTTTCCACCGCCGCCGCCAAGCTGTTCATCCGGGCGCGGAGCGGCGTCGCACGCAGGGTCAGAGGCTAGGACAGCCAGTGCGGCCGGCAGTTGCGGTGCCGGGCGGCGGCTCTTCTTGGCGAGCTGGACCTGGTCATGGACATGGTGACGGGTCACGAAGAGCACCGTACTGCCCAGCTTCGTTCGGAATGTCAGGATAAGGGTCTTCCAGGTCAGCAGCACTTCGGGCTGGCAGGCTGTTGCGCGGGCAATCGCAACACGCTGCTGCATTCCTCCCGAGAGCTGCTAATGGCATGACCGCGGGACGTGGGACGGGTCCGCACCTGAAACGCACCGCCTTGCCGCTTGGAGGTGTTTTGCGTCTTTCCACATACGAGGTGTGCCCCTCGCCGTGAAGGCCGCACTGTCCCTAGGATGCATGCATGACCCCCTTTGCAGGCATCCCCGACGCCGCCTTCGAGTTCTACGCCGAACTCGAACACAACAACAACCGTGGCTGGTGGCTGGAACACAAATCCACCTACGACTCCGCGGTCAAGGAGCCCCTGACCGGGCTGCTGGAACAGCTGGAGCCGGAGTTCGGCGAAGCCAAACTGTTCCGGCCCAACCGGGACATCCGGTTCTCCCCGGATAAGTCGCCTTACAAAACGGCCCAGGGAGCCCTTGCCGCCGTTGCCGAGGGAACGGGCTTCTACGTCCAGCTCGACGCCGACGGCCTCCTCATTGGCGGCGGATACCACACGCACACACCGGCCCAGCTGGCCCGCTTCCGCAGTGCGGTGGACGCCCCCTCCAGCGGCGGAGCCCTGCAGGAGATCGTCGAGGAGGTCGCGGCGGCGGGTTTCACCGTGGAGGGTGAGACCCTCAAGACGGTTCCGCGGGGATTCGCCAAGGACCATCCCCGCGCGGAGCTGCTGAAGCACAAGTCCCTCGCCGCCGGCATGCACGTGGGACGGCCGGACTGGATCTCAACACCGGACGCGGCCCGGGAGGTGGCCAGGCGCTGGGAGGAGCTGCGGCCCCTGCTTGAGTGGATCGGCCGGTACGCCGCGCCCTGAGGCCGGACGAGCCTGAGCCTGGCGGGGGCTTGCTTGCCGGCGGCGCCCACCGGCTGCGCCGGATGGATGCTCCAGTCAGATGCGCCGGATCAGGTGTGCTCGCCGTCGGTGGCCAGCCGCCGGTCGAGGTTGTTGAAGAAGACCAGCATCATCAGGTCAAAGGCCTTGCTGGCTTCCTCGGGCTGGTTGTTCACCACGAAGTCGAACTGCAGCCCGTAGAAGGCCGCGGTGAACAGGCGAGCGTCGGTGTCGGCGAACTCCGCAAGGATGCCCTGGAGCATCAGCCAGTCACGAGCCTTTTCGTGCAGCATCCTGAAGTGTTCCTGCGCTGTTCCCCGGGGCGCCGCAGCCACGATGTCCTGCGCGGTAGCCTCGAATTCGAGCCTGGCCAGGTGTCGGTTGCGCTGCGCCATGGTCCAGCGCCACGATTCCAGCAGGAACGCCCGCCAGGCTTCCCGGTCAATTTCCCGCACGTCGGTGGCGCGGATGCTGTCCAGCCGGGATTCGATCGTGCGGATGATCTCATTCACCAGCTGCTCACGGTGGCCGAAGTGGTAGACCAGCACGTAGCTGCTGACGCCGAGACCGTCGGCCAGGCTCCGGAATGTGAGCTCCGCGAGGGTCTTGTCCATCAGGTAGTCCAGAATGGCGGCCAACAGCTCTGCCTTGCGTTCAGGGCGTGCTGGGCGGGCCATAAACCCATCATAGGGAGGACAGAGGCCTCCTCCGCGCCCGAAAGAGCATCCCGATCCGGCCGGCCAAATGCCGAAATCGCCGGAACCGTGCCAATTCGCCGGAAGTTTCCAGCGAATTCGCACGTCTCCGGCGATTTCAAAGTGTCGGCTACCCGCCGGTCAGGAGCGGGGGCGCGTGCCCACACTCGCATCGGCGTCGGCGGCGGTGTCAGCGTCGACGACGTCGGCATGGGCACCTGCCGCTGCGGGTGCCGCTGCCGCTGCGGGTTCCTTGGCAGCGCCCTTGTCTCCGGGGCCGTTCACGGAGGCCTTGGCCTCGGCGAACTTCTCGTTCAGCCGAGAATGCCGCTGGCCGTAGGAGAAGTAGATGGCCACGCCGATCACGAGCCAGACGGCGAAGAAGATCCACGTCTCGACGGCGAGGTTCGTCATGAGGTACAGGCACAGGATGGCCGAAACGATCGGGAGCACCTTGCCGAACGGCACCCGGAACGCCGGCTTCAGGTCCGGGCGCTTCTTCCGCAGCACCAGGACACCGATGCTCACCGTGACGAACGCGGACAGCGTGCCGATGTTGATCATTTCTTCCAGCAGGTCCACGTTGGTGAGTCCGGCGACAAGCGCCACGGCCGCACCGCAGATGATCTGGAGGCGGACCGGCGTCGCACGGATGGTGCTGGTCTTGGACAGCGAGCGCGGCAGGAGGCCGTCGCGACTCATGGCCAGCACCACGCGGGAGAGGCCCATCAGCAGCACCATGATCACGGTCGTCAGGCCCACGAGGGAGCCGAAGGCGATGATCTTGGCGGCGTCGGTGTTGCCGACGGCCTCAAACGCCGTGGTGAGCGTCGGGTTCTCGGCCTCGGCCAGCTGGGTGTAGGACACCATGCCGGTCAGTGCCAGGGACACCAGGATGTAGAGCACGGTCACGACCGCGAGGCCGCCAAAGATGCCGCGGGGCAGCGTCTTCTGCGGATTCTTGACCTCCTCAGCCGAGGTGGCCACGACGTCGAAGCCGATGAAGGCGAAGAAGACGAGGGCGGCCCCCGCGAAGATGCCCAGCGTGCCGTACTGCGCAGGGGCAGCGCCGGTGAGGAACGCGAAGAAGGACTGCTTCATGACGTCGGCAGTGCCGGTGCCGCCAGTGGGAACGGAGGTCGGAACGAACGGAGCGTAGTTCTCGAACTTCACATAGGTGAAGCCCACCACGATCACAAAGATCACAACGCCGATCTTGATCAGTGTGAAGATGTTGCCGACGCGGGCGGACAGCTTTGTCCCCAGCACCAGCAGCACCGTGAACACGGCGACGATCAGGAAGGCGCCCCAGTACAGGTCCACACCGCCCAGGGAGATCGACGGCGGAATGTCCACGCCCATCAGCGCGAACACCTTGCTGAGGTAGATGCCCCAGTACTTGGCGATGACAGCGCCGGCGGTGAACAGCTCGAGGATCAGGTTCCACCCGATGATCCAGGCCAGCAGTTCGCCCATGGTGGCGTACGTGAAGACGTACGCGGAGCCGGCCACGGGAATCGCGGTGGCGAACTCGGCGTAGCACATGATCGCCAGCGCACACGTGACAGCGGCGATGGCGAAGGAGAGGGTCACGGCCGGGCCGGCGAAGTTCGCTGCAGCTTTGGCGCCGACCGAGAAAATTCCGGCGCCGACAGCAACGGCGACGCCCATGATCATCAGGTCCCAGGAGCTGAGCGAGCGCTTCAGCTTGCGTCCGGGTTCATCGGCGTCCGACATGGACTGCTCGATCGATTTGGTCCGGAATAAGTTCATAGGAAAGTCCACAATCTCGGTAACTTGTTGGAAACAGACCTATCTATCGTAGTGTCCATCCACTGGACGGCCAGATTTGTCCCACATAGTGAGACGCAAAAGCGGGCCGCGCAGGTTCCCCCGCACAGCCCGCCCGTGCTTTTCCAGCGTCGGTTCAGACCGGCCAGTTCATCAGCGTGGACCGGATCAGGAACCGTTTTCCCTCGGGAGCTTCCACCGAGAAACCGCTTCCCCGGCCCGGAACGACGTCCACCGTCAGGTGGGTGTGGCTCCAGTAGTTGAATTGCTCCTTCGACATCCAGAAATCGATCGGCTGCGGCTGCAGGCCGTCGGAGATGTCGAACAGGCCCAACTGAACATCCGAGTCCCCGGTGATGAATTCCCCTGCCGGGTAGCACATGGGTGAGGACCCGTCGCAGCAGCCGCCGGACTGATGGAACATCAGGGGTCCGTGCTGCAGCCAGAGCTTGCGCAGCAGTTCCACCGCTTCCGGGGTGAGCGCCACCCGGGAGAAGTCTTCGCCGGGGAGGGTGACGGCGGCGTCGAGCCTGGTCTGGGACATCGGTGTCTCCTGGTGTGGGCGGTGCGGTGCATAAGGTGCGGCGCAGAAATGGTGCGGGCGGGACGGATCAGTCCTGATCCGCCCCGCCCGGGTGTGTTGCGGCCTAGAAGAAGCCGAGCTTGTTCTCGTTGTAGCTGACCAGGAGGTTCTTGGTCTGCTGGTAGTGGTCCAGCATCATCGAGTGGTTCTCACGGCCGATGCCGGAGGACTTGTAGCCGCCGAACGCAGCGCCCGCCGGGTAGGCGTGGTAGTTGTTCACCCACACGCGGCCGGCCTGGATCTCGCGGCCGGCACGGTAGGCGACGTTGCCGTTGCGGGACCAGACGCCGGCGCCCAGGCCGTAGAGGGTGTCGTTGGCGATGCCCATGGCGTCGTTGTAGTCGCTGAAGCGGGTCACGGACACCACCGGGCCGAAGATTTCCTCCTGGAAAATCCGCATCTTGTTGTGGCCTTCGAAGATGGTGGGCTGGACGTAGTAGCCGCCGGCCAGGTCGCCGGGCAATTCGGCCCGGGCGCCGCCGGTGAGCACCTTGGCGCCCTCCTGCTTTCCGATGTCGATGTAGGACAGGATCTTTTCGAGCTGGTCGTTGGAGGCCTGGGCGCCCAGCTGGGTTTCGGTGTCCAGCGGGTTGCCCTGGATGATCTTCTCCACGCGGGCCACGGCGTCGGCCATAAAGGAATCGTAGATGTCCTCCTGGATGAGGGCGCGGGAGGGGCAGGTGCACACTTCACCCTGGTTGAAGGCAAAGAGTGTGAAGCCTTCCTGGGCCTTGTCGTAGAACGCGTCGTCCGTGCTGTCGGCGACGTCGTTGAAGAAGATGTTGGGGCTCTTGCCGCCCAGTTCCAGCGTGACCGGGATCAGGTTCTGGCTGGCGTACTGGCTGATCAGACGGCCGGTGGAGGTCTCGCCGGTGAAGGCGATCTTGCGGATCCGCGGGCTGGACGCGAGCGGCTTGCCGGCCTCCACGCCGAAGCCGTTGACCACGTTGAGGACGCCGGCGGGCAGCAGGTCGCCGATGAGCTCCATCAGGACCATGATCGAGGACGGGGTCTGCTCGGCGGGCTTCAGGACGACGGCGTTGCCGGCGGCGAGGGCCGGGGCGAGCTTCCAGACGGCCATCAGGATGGGGAAGTTCCAGGGGATGATCTGGCCTACGACGCCAAGCGGCTCGTGGTAGTGGTAGGCGGTGGTGTCGTCGTCGAGCTGGGACAGCCGTCCCTCCTGGGCGCGGACGGCGGAGGCGAAGTAGCGGAAGTGGTCGGAGGCGAGGGGGATGTCCGCGTTGAGGGTTTCGCGGATCGGCTTGCCGTTGTCCCAGGATTCAGCCACGGCGAGCATCTCGAGGTTCTCGTCGATCCGGTCGGCAATCTTGTTCAGGATGGCGGCGCGCTCGGCGACGGAGGTCTTGCCCCAGGACGGTGCAACCTTGTGGGCCGCGTCCAGCGCCAGCTCAATGTCCTCGGCGGTGCCGCGGGCGACCTCGCAGAAGACCTTGCCGGTGACGGGGGTGATGTTCTCGAAGTACTGGCCCTTGACCGGGGCGACCCACTCGCCGCCGATCCAGTTCTCGTAGCGGTCCTTGAAGGTGACCTTCGAGCCCTCGGTACCGGGCTGTGCGTAGACAGTCATTGCAGCTCCTTTGCTGTGCATGATTGATGGCGGCCAGATGCCGGCGCCGCCGTTGCGTTCAGCCTAGGAGCAAGGAGGTTGCAGTCAGGTTGCAACCGGGGTGACCTGGGTCACTCGTGCCGGGAATGCCGGATCAGGCGCCGAGCTCGGCCTCGAGCCGTTCCAGATCGGCGACGAGCGCGGCCCGTTTGGGCGAACGCGGCGGCAGCAGCTTCAGGGCCGCGAGCCGGATCTCGACGTCGTCCCTCGCCTCGGGAAGCTCGGCATACCTCAGGAGCGACTCGGCGCTGCCGTCCGTCAGCACCGCTTCGCGGAGCAGGGACGAAACCCGGTTCCGCAGTTCGGCGATGCCGGGTGCTTCGGAGCGGGGCAGGACGGCGCCCCGGTAGATCTCCAGGGCGATCCGGTGGGCGCCGCGCTGCAGGCAGTTCAGGACCTGCCCGGCGTCCGGCACCAAATCCAGGGGCAGCCGGTAGGGGCGGGACTCCGGAACAGCACCAGGGTCGAGCTGCTGGAGGACCTTGCGCAGGCGCACCATCTCGGCCCGCAGGGTCATGGTGGAAGCGTCGCCCCGGTACAGGAGGCTGCAGAGTTCCTCGGCGTTGAGTCCTTCCGGGTGGGTGCTGAGCAGGGCGAGGATCTCGCTGTGCCGGGCGGAAAGCGCCACGGTGCGCCCGTCGATGCTGAGCAGCGCCTGGTCCCGGCCCAAGAGCTGGAGGCTGTTGCGGTACAGGCTGTTGGACGCCGGCACGTGCGGCGCTTTCGGTGCCGCCGGGCTCCGGCGCCGGGTCGGCGAGGACTGGCGAGCGGCGGCGAGCTGCAGCCGTTCCACCCGCAGGTGCGCCTGGGCGGCAGCCACGGTGGCCTCGACCAGGGAGAGGGTGTGCGGGGCCACAGCGGACTCGGTGCCGGTGATGTCCACTACTCCCAGGAGGGCGCCGGAATCCGGGTCATGGAAGGGAACGGCGGTGCAGCTCCACGGGTGGACGGAGCGTTTGTAGTGTTCCGCACCGGAGATCTGGATGCCCCGGCCCAGGGCCAAGGCGGTTCCGGGGGCGCTGGTGCCCACGGTGGCTTCGGACCAGTCGGCCCCGGGAACGAACATCATGCCTTCGGCCCGGCGCTGCATGGCGGCGTCGCCTTCGACCCAGAGGAGCCGGCCCACCTCATCCCCCACGGCCACCAGCATCCCGCTGTCGTAGCTGGGCAGGACCAGCAGCTTGTGAATGACCGGCATGATGGCCGCCAGCGGATGCTGCCGCCGGTATTCTTCGAGCTCGTCGCGGTCCATCGCCAACGGGGCCTCGGGATTGTCCGGGTTGGCCTGCAGCTCGGCCGAGCGCCGCCAGGACTCCTGGATCAGGCTGCTGAGGCCTGGCAGCTGCACGTCGTCCGGCAGTCCGTGCCCCCGCGAGTCCAGCTGTTCA
The DNA here is from genome assembly GCA_035466775.1 of Arthrobacter sp. GTDB lineage: Bacteria > Actinomycetota > Actinomycetes > Actinomycetales > Micrococcaceae > Arthrobacter. The sequence goes on along the minus strand of DATIUQ010000138.1, from coordinate 3,901 downwards.
TGGCCGGCCCTGGCGTAGTGCTGGCGCAGCTCCGCGGTGACTCCGGTTCCTGGATGGACCAGGTCGGCCGGGTGGACCAAATTCCTCATTGAACTCCCACGTCAAGGGCGCGATGGCATGCCGGTGGCAGCCATGTCCGGCCAGTCTAGTTGGCGTGCGGGGTGCCCGCCAGAGCGGGGTCCGGGCGGGCCGGGGCGACGGCCTGCCAGAACTAGTCGCGGGAGATCTGCACCATGTCCTCGCGCGGAACCACTTTGATTCGTTCCCGCACTATGCCGTTGGCGCCGGCGGAAGCGGAAGCGGACCACTCCGCGCCGAGGGCCAGTTCGTGGGCGTCGAGCTTGTTCCAGCCCTCCCACGTGGTGTATTCGATCCCGCGCTCGTCGAGGAGGTCGATGATCGCCTGCGGATCGGGGTTTTGCGCCGGGGGGAGGCTGAGCCGGTCCTCAAGCAGGAAGCCGATAGTCTCCAGCGCGTCGCCCTTGGTGTGGCCGATCAGGCCCACGGGGCCGCGTTTGATCCAGCCCGTCGCGTAGATGCCGGGGACGGGATTGCCGTCGGCGTCGAGCACGCGGCCGCCCTCGTTGGGGATCACGCCGCGGCGGGCGTCGTATTCCAGCTCGTCCAGCGGCGAGCCGTGGTAGCCGATCGCCCGGTAGACGGCCTGGACCGGGTAGTCGAGGAACTCCCCCGTGCCCTTGACGTTGCCGGTGCCGTCCAGCTGCATGCGCTCGAATTTGATGCCGGTGACCTTGCCGGGATGGGCGGCGTCGTCGTGGATTTCCACGGGGCTGTGCAGGAAGTGCAGGTGCAGCCGGCGGGACGACGGCACCTCGGCCTCGGCATGCTCCTCGACGAGCCAGTTGGTCAGGGTGTTGACCATGGTGCGGATCTGGTTGTTGCTGCGGATGGCCTCGTCGGAGGCCTCGTCGAATTCGAAGTCCTCCGGATAGAGGACGATGTCGACGTCGCGGGCATGGGAGAGTTCGCGCAGTTCGAGCGGCGTGAACTTGACCTGGGCGGGGCCGCGGCGGCCAAACACGTGCACGTCCGTAACCGGGGAGTTCTTCAGCGCCTGGTAGACGTTGTCCGGGATTTCTGTCACCAGCAGATCGTCGGCATGTTTGACCAGCATCCTGGCCACGTCGAGGGCCACGTTGCCGTTGCCGATCACCGCGATCTCCTTCGCCTCCAGAGGCCAGTCACGGGGCACGTCGGGGTGCCCGTCGTACCAGGAGACGAAATCCGCCCCGCCGAAGGAGCCCTGGAGCCCGACGCCGGGGATGTCCAGTTCGGCGTCGTTGATGGCGCCGGTGGAGAAGATCACGGCGTCGTAGAAGGCGCGGAAGTCATGCAGGGTCAGGTCGCGGCCGTAGGTGACGTTGCCGAGGAAACGGATGTCGCCGCGGTCCAGGACTTTGTGCAGCGCGTTGACGATCCCCTTGATCCGCGGGTGGTCGGGGGCGACGCCGTAGCGGATGAGGCCGTACGGGGCCGGGTACGCCTCGAAGAGGTCGATGCTGACCTCGAAGTCGCCGTCCTTGACTTCGTTGGACTTGGTCAGGATGTCCGCAGCGTAGACGCCTGCCGGTCCGGCGCCGACAATCGCAACGCGGAGCGGACGTTTGGACGTTCTATTAGGCGAGGTTTCGGCCGAGTTGGACACCGGGAGCCCTTCTGAGTCTTGGCGGCTGCGCCAGTTCAAGCAGCGCACAATCCCCTTATTCTAAATCTCCGCACCACGGTACGGGCGCCCCGGTGACCGACGGTGCAGGGAACCGCGCCCGGGCGCCGGGCGCAACGGAGTCCAAAGGCAGGAATAGGCGCCCCGCGGGTGGTGTTATTGATCTTGTGCCTACCCCCGACGGATCCCTCTCCCCCGCCACGCTGAGCCCCCAGGGCGCCGCGTCTCCGGGCGGAAGCCCGTCGAAACGTCCGCCGGCCGCCCTCAAGGCAGTGGACACGGACACGACTGCGGGCATCATCTTCGGAATCGGCGCGTACGGCCTGTGGGGGCTCATGCCCCTTTACTTCTTCCTGCTGCAACCGGCCGGCGCGGTCGAAATCGTCGCCAACCGGGTGCTCTGGTCGCTCATTTTCTGCGTCCTGCTGATCACCATCACCCGCTCCTGGCGGGTCCTGGGAGCCGCTTTCCGGAACCGCACCGTCATCTTCCCGCTCATCATCGCCGCGGTCCTGATCGCCGTGAACTGGCTGACCTACGTCTACGGCGTTACCACCGGGCAGGCGGTGGAAGCCTCACTGGGCTATTTCATCAACCCGCTCGTCTCGGTCCTGCTGGGTGTGGTGGTGCTGAAGGAGAAACTGCGGCCGCTGCAGTGGGCCGCCGTCGGAATCGGCTTCATTGCGGTGGGAGTCCTGACGGTGTCCTACGGCAAACTGCCGTGGATCGCGTTGACGCTGGCACTGAGCTTCGGCCTCTACGGCTTCGTCAAAAAGCGGGTCGGTCCGCGGGCCGACGCGATCACCAGCCTCACCGTCGAGACGATCGTGCTGGCGCCGGTGGCCGGCGTAGCGATGATCGTCCTTGCGCTCACCGGAACCGCGACGCTGGCCGTCCACGGCGCCGCGCACTTCTGGCTCCTCGCGGCCTCCGGCATCATCACCGCCGTGCCGCTGCTGTTCTTCGGCGCCTCGGCCCGGCGGCTGCCGATGACAACGATCGGCCTGCTGCAGTATTTCGCCCCCGTACTGCAGTTCATCGTGGCGCTGGCCGTGTTCCACGAGCCCATGACGACAGACCGCTGGATCGGCTTCGGCGTCGTCTGGCTGGCGCTGCTGGTGCTCACCGTGGACATGCTGCTCGCCACCCGGAAGAACTCCGTTACCCGCAGGCTGGCCCGTTCCGCCGCCTGAATCTGTCCAGGCGGCGGAACGGCACAACGCCGTCAGTCCTCGGGGCTGGTGTTGACCCGTTCGTAGTCGCGCGGGACAACCACCATGGGCACCGGCAGTGCCAGGAGCACCTTGTGGGCGGTGCTGCCGATGAACAGTTTGTTCTTTTCCGCGAGGCGCGAGGAGCCCACGATCATGATTTCGCCCTCGTCCCATTCGAGGTCGTCGATCGCTTCCTCAATGGTGCGCCCATGGGCAACTTCCACGGTGACGTGGTGCCCGGCCGGGAGCCGGTGGGCGGCCGCGGTCAGGACGGTGTTGGCGTGGATGTGTGCCGCGTTGATGTTTTCGCCGCTGTCCCCTTCGGCGTCGAGTTCCACCAGGGAGACCAGCCGCAGCGGCACCCCGCGGCGCTCGGCGGATTCGATGGCGACGTCGATCGCCGCCTCTGCGCCGGTGCGCTGGCCCACCGCGAGGGTCAGCCGTGTGATGGGCTCCGTGCGGCGGTAGCCCCGGGGGGCCAGCGCCACCGGAACGGGCGAGGCATGCAGCAGGGCGTTGGCCGCGCTGCCGATGGTGTACCGCTTGAACAGCCCGGCGCTGGCCGCACCCACGACGATCAGGCCGGCCTTGTACTCCAGGGCCGCATCGATGAGTCCGGCGGCGTGCGAATCGGCCTGGCGGACGTGGAACCGGGCCTCGATGTCCTTCGGGACGAGGGACAGGCCCTCCCGTTCCGCGGTGAGCACTTCCTGCTCCGCGGCGCTGACACGGTTTCCCTCCGGGTTCATCGCGACGTAGGGCGTTCGCCGGTCCACCACGTAAACCAGGTCGAGGTGCGCGCCCTGGGCGCGTGCCATGGCGGAGGCCAGTGCAACGGCGTCCGCGCCGCGGTCGCTGGGGGTATAGCCAACTACGTATCGCATGTATGAACCCCTTATGGGTCTGTGGCAGAAGCCAGCTTTGCTCCGGGGATTCCGGGCGACGTCGGCCGGTCTGCGTTCCTGCAGTGGTAGGAACGACTCTAGCCCAGCGGGACCCGGAA
>DATIUQ010000137.1:0-2512 GCA_035466775.1 Arthrobacter sp. | reverse complement strand
TGGTGTGCAGCATGGAGGCATGCACGGCGCCGTGACCCTCGCATTCACCCTGGGGTTGGTCTGGCAGGGCGCCCCGGGGATGGCCTCGGCCTGGATCGGCATCGCAGCGCACAGCGTTCAGGGCCTGTTTTTTGCTGTTCTGATGCTCCCTCTCGTACGTGGATGAGCCGGAAGGAGCTGTCATGACTGCTTCGACAAGGCAGATGTTTCCAATGGCGCGTATTGTCGCTCTCGCGCTCATCGCGGTTATGACAGCCGGCCTGGTATACGTCGGTCTCGCCTCCCGCGACGAGCGGATCTCTCCGCCGCCCGGTGCAGCGGCTGGTGATCTGACCCTGGAACCTTGCAGCTACGACACTGAAAGTGGCCCCGTGGCCGCCGACTGCGGCACTCTGGTCATTCCCGAGAACCCCACCGATCCCGAGGCACGACTGATCGCACTACCCGTAACCCGCATCCACGCCCGCTCGGAGCAGCCCGGCGAACCGATCTTCTGGTTGGACGGCGGCCCCGGCGGCACGAACATGGAGTTCAAGCAGGCGAACCGGCTCACAGATAAACACGATCTTGTCCTGGTGGGCTATCGCGGCATCGACGGCTCGGTCCGCCTGGACTGCCCCGAGGTGGAGGCAGCGCTCGGCGGCTCCGACGACCTCCTTGGCGAAGAGTTCCTCCGGGCGTACGCCGAAGCGTTCGGGAGGTGTGCGGACCGGCTGACCAACGAGGGCGTCGACCTCACTCAGTACGGGCTCGTGCAGCAAGTCGATGATATGGAAGCCGCCCGCGCGGCACTCGGCTACGACCGGATCGATTTGCTGAGTCAGAGCGCCGGCACGCGGACCGCGATGATCTACGCCTGGCGCTATCCCGACAGCATCCATCGCTCGGTCATGATCGCGGTCAACCCACCCGGTCACCTGCTTTACGACGTCCATATGACAGACGAGCTGATGGACCGGCTCTCGGCCTACTGCACCAAGGATGTTGCGTGCCGGGCGCGTACCGACGACCTCGCTGCAGCGATTCGGCAGACCGCGGCTGACATGCCAGACCGGTGGGGGTTGCTGCCGGTCAAGGGTGGCATTGTGCGGGCCTCGTCGTTCGTCGGCATGACGCAGCCGGACTCGGCGTTACCGCCGGGACGCGACGCGACGCTCGAAGCATGGATGACGGCTGCCGCAGGTGATCAGAGCGGCTTCTGGCTGATCTCGCTGCTCGGCGAAACGATCTACCCGAAGTTCTTCGTCTGGGGCCAGTATGCCGCGGCCGCCAGCCTCGACACCGTGGCAGCGCGGGAATACTTCGCCTCCACGGACCGGGACTACTCGAACCTCGGCTACGCCGCCAGTGCGAGTAGCTGGGGTGAGGGCCGTTGGCTGGACCTATGGCCCGTCGCAGCAGAGAAGGACGAGTACCGCCAGGTGCGCACCTCGGAGGTGCAGACCCTGCTCATTAACGGCGAGCTCGACATGGCCACGCCACCGCAGGCGGCAACGACCCAGTTGCTGCCGTCGCTACCCAACGGCCAGGAGGTCGTGCTTACCGGGTTCGGACACTCACCCACCTTCTGGGCCGACCAGCCTGAGGCCGGCACCCGATTGATCACGACGTTCCTCGACAGCAGCCGGGTCGACGACTCCCTTTACGAGCCACAACCGGTCAACTTCACTCCGTCGACGACGCTTGGCTGGACCGCGAAGAGCGTGCTGGGCGTGATGGTCGCCGTGGCGGTGCTCACTATCGGGTCGCTGGTCTGGATGGCCCGACGGACCCTTAAGGGTGGCATCGGACCCAGGGCCAGCGCCGCACTGCGATCGGTGTATCCGATCGTGCTTGGCCTCGGCGGATGGTTCCTCGCCATACTGTCTTTCCAGGTTGCTCGGATGAACGTGCCACTCGACAGCGAGCCGCTCGTCGTTCTCGCGGCGGGCTCGCCGATCGGTTTGGGGGTCTTCCTGGCCTGGACCAGCCGGACCCGGTCAGCAAAGACTACGCAGACCGGGTTCGCCGTGGCCGTGCCGGGTGCCCTCGTTGGCGCCTGGCTTGGCTTCAACGCCTCGACGGCCCCGTTCGTCGGGATCGGGTTCGCAATCGTGGGTTCCATCGCAGCTGCCAACCTCGCCCTGATTTTCCTCGACATAGCCACCGTCCCCTCCACGGGGTCGATCCCAAGTAAGCTGCGGGGCCCTGCGGACCATTCAGGGAGTGCAAAACGGATCTCTACGAACCGGAGCCCGAAATAGACGATGCACCGATGTGTATCACCCGCGCGTCGGCTACGCCAGCGGAAGCTCCAGGCACCCTTCGCCGGCATTCCAGCTGCTTCCGGTGCCCAAGTCGCCGCAGAGGCGGGCCATCCGGTCCGCGGTATCGCGGGCGCTCCGGACTGCCAGCCGGACCCGGAAGCCGGCGATGATGGTGGGAAACAAGCGCAGGGCCCGCGGCGTTCCGCCGTCGGTTTCCATCAGGAAGATGAAGGACAGGTCGTTGCGTTCCTCAGGGTCCACGGCGT